>JABGPG010000182.1:10596-17805 GCA_018645085.1 Deltaproteobacteria bacterium | reverse complement strand
TTCAGCAAGTTCTTCTGCAGGACTTTCAACCTCAGCAGCAGTTTCACTTTCTGCTTCGTCATTATTTTCAGTCAGCTCAGCAGAAGCTTCAAGGCTGTTTTCAATAATATCTTTAGTTTTTGCTAATTCTTTTTCCAACTGTTCATCAATGGAAAGTTCCTCCACCTCGTTGCCAACGATGTTGATTTTGTAGCCGATTAATTTAGAAGCAAGCCGAACGTTCTGTCCTTTGTGACCAATTGCCAGAGAAAGTTGATTCTGAGCGACAATCACATCTATTTGATTTGCTTCCTCGTCAATTTCAAGGCTCTCTATTTCCGCAGGTGCAAGAGCATTGGCGGTATATTGATCAAGGTCTTCACTCCAGCGTACAATATCAATTTTTTCACCATTTAAATCATTGACAATTGTCTGCACACGACTACCTCGCATGCCAACACATGAACCAACTGGATCTACATCTTCATCTGTGGAATAAACTGATATTTTTGCTCTGCGACCAGGTTCTCTGGCTGCATTCACGATTTTGACAATGCCGTCAAAAATTTCAGGAACTTCCATTTCAAACATCTTGATCAGTAAACCTGGATGTGTTCTTGAAATCGTTAGTTGAGAATCTTTATGTGGATTGTCATTTACGTCCAGTAAAAGTACGCGGACATGATCTCCGAATGTAAAATTTTCACCGTAAATCTGCTCACGTCTGAATAAATATGCTTCTACTTTATTTTGAAAACTGAAAGCTATCCGGCCGTTTGGTTCCACACGTATTACATTTCCGGTTAAAACTTCGCCAATCTTGTCAGTAAATGTGGAAACGACCATTTGCCGCTCTGCTTCTTTTAAACTGCCAAAAATGATTGGACGCGTAGAATGTGCAATTCGTAAAAATTCACGATCACTTATTTCATACTCAACTTCATCACCAAGACCTGCTTCCGGATCAATTTGTTCTACATCTTCTACCGAAATTTCGTTGTTCGAATCTTCTACTATTTCAACAACTTCCTTAAAATGTGATAAGTTTATTTTACCGGTTTTTTCATCAATCTGACCTTCAATTTCGTTATACGGAAGTTTGCGTTGAGCTGCCTGTATCAGTGACTCTTCAACCAACTTAATTACTACTTCGTGGTCCAAACCTTTCTCTTTAGAAAAGTCCTTGATGATTTCAAATAAGTTCTCTTTCAAAATTTACCTTTTTTGTTGTACGTTTTCGTTCAAAAATTCTATCAGACAGTCAAAAATCCAAGATTGGTTCTAGGTTCGCTTTTGTAATTTGCGAAAGCGGAATTACTAATTCTGAGCCGTCTGTTTCCAGAATTAAGCATATTTCCTCTTCAGAACACTCTTCAAGCATACCGACTGCGTTCTTGACTCCCTGTATCTTTTGCTGCAGTCGCACCTTAATACGCTGCCCCTTGAAAGCCTTAAAGTGTTCAGGTGTTTTTAATTTGCGGAAAATTCCGGGTGATGAAACTTCCAGTGCATTTGTTTCAAAAATAGGATCATCACTACCCAAAACCTCCATAGCCACCTGATTAACAGTGACACAGTCATCCATCCCGATTCCATGCGGACCGTCAATAAATAACTGTATTGTCTGCTCTGAACCATGCCGGTTAAATTCGACATCTATCAGCTCATAACCTTTAGTTTTAATCGGTACAGCCAGTAAATTAAACAAATTTTCTTCAGTTCTGGCCATGTGATCCGCATTGTTTTGAGCAAGCTGTAAAATTTACAGATTAAAAGCTAACTCCCATTTTTATCAGTTTTATGTTGATAAGTCGATTCTTTTTTTAGTCTTGCTTAAGCTTTTCGGTCTATTGTCAAATAGTCAACAAGTTCTCCAAGCAATGCTTTGGCGGGATGTTCGGGAAGTTTTCTCAAAGCTGATGAAGCGAGACCTGCCTGTTTTTGACAGTAAACCGCCGCTGCATCCAAGGCACCTGTACTTTCAGCACGGGATATACACCAGTCTATATCAGCCTCTGAGACTTGTTCTCGTTCTGCTAATAAAATATTGCGTACACGTTCCGCATCTGTTTCAGCAAGACGTTCCAGCAGTTCGATAGTGATTAAGGTACGCTTTCCTTCGGCGATGTCTCCACCGCGCTCTTTTCCATAACCACCGGCACCAGCACTTGGAGCTTCATTTTCACTTTTTTCTGTTAAGTTCAACAAATCATCACGAACCTGAAAACCGATACCAATCGCTTCTCCAAAACTACCGACTGCTTCCAGTTCTGACTCCGCAGCACCAGCAATCAATGCTCCGCACTGACAGGGACCTCTTCCGGAATACCAACCTGTTTTCCTGCCAATCATTTCACGGTATTCTGCACGGTCAGGAAAAGTTCTTTTTGCGACCCAGCCGATATCGAGAGCCTGTCCTTCAAAAGTAGCCCGCATGACCTTGTTCAAATGCCGGTGAATCTGCAAAGAAAGTGCGCTTGACAATCTTGTGTGGTTATTCAGTAGAGTCTCATGTACCAGACCCAGCAAAGCATCTCCTGAATTAAGCGCAAGTGCAATTCCGTGTTGGAGATGTAAAGTCGGTTTTCCACGGCGTAGCAAAGATTCGTCCTCGATGTCATCATGCACCAGCGCAAAATTATGAAATAACTCAAGGGCAACTGCAGAAGTCAGAGCGTCTTCCGGATCACCGCCGAATAATTCGCAACAGAGCAAGAGCAATGCAGGACGGAAGCGTTTTCCTCCACGTTGTGGATAGTCACGCATTAGATCATAGAGATACTCTTTTGGTTCTCCGTCCGGAAAGCAGCGTAGAGTTTCTTCACCAATCCACTGACTGGCGGCTTTCAGATAAGTATTTAACTGCTTATGATCACGGGCAAGAATTTTCATTGTATTTTAATTTCTGAACTAAAGAGCAAATATTAAAGAAGAATGATTTTTATTGCTTAGTATGATTGAAGTTTCGGAATACGGAAATTGTTTTTTATCCGTTGATTTGACTGCTTGAGACCTGCAACAGGTAAAATAACACTCAGACGATCGGAACCCGGCAGAAAATCAATGCGGTGAAATTCTGTTTCAGGATTCAAAAAAGCTTCGCCAACATCCTTCAGCCGTCGTATCTCCTGTCCGTTAATCCGCAGGACAATGGCATTTGAAAGTTTTTGGTAACCAATGTTAATCTCATCAGGGATAACCTGCGTTACCAGAACGACACGTGGAGCAGACTCAGTATTTTTGGATGCGGACTTAGCTTTTACGTTTTTATAATTATCATCCATCAACACAGTCTTATTTTGTTCTAAAAATAAACGTAAACGTACTGGCGCACGTGATCTCCAGTTTGCTCCCCACATGGAGAGGTAATTTAAACTCAATTCCTGAAATAAAAATCCGCCCTGAATCGCATAACGTGGAGGATGTCCTACTCTTTTCAAAGGTACTGTACGTCCATCTTCTTCATAGGCAGAAACTCTCGTTTGTAAAACTATAGCTTTTCCATTACGTATCAGTTCAAGTTCCAAAGAATCTCCGACCTTAAGCTGATCCAAAAAAAGCAGATCAAAAAGCGAAAGTCCCCATTCCGGATGTTTTATTTTACCTTCATGTGAAAGTTGCCATTTGCCTATTTTTGTCAAATAATCCCCGCGCTGTAAAACATCGGAACCTGTACCGTAAGGCAATATTCGACTGATCCATATTCCCGGAAGTTCAGGAGGGATTTGAAAAAAATCAGCTGTGCTGCGTTGCGGTAGTCTGCGCCAGCTAAAACCACGATGTGCTAAACTCTTGTAGGAACCACTGCCTGCATGTGCTAAAAACTCAAGCAGCATTTGCGAGGGAATTGCTTTCGCTTCTCCTTTACCGGCCTCAAGAATCATCCCTACAGTTTCGTTATCCTGTAACAGCGGAAATCCCTGTCCGCTTTTTGAAACACCACTCAGTTTCAGCAGCGCTAACCACGCATCGCTGACTCCGCGGTGTCCTACAGCCATGCGTTCGATTGTGCCTGACTCAACTTCCCATTCTTGAACAGATTTTATTTTTAATGAGTAAACTTTGTCAGCATCAGCTTTAGTCTTGGATTTTACCGGTGACCATTCTATCGGATTTAATCCGTGCCAAAAATTTGAATCTTCGATGTTCAACAGGGCCAGATTTGCTGCATAGTCCATGAGCACAAGTTTAGCCTGAAAAGGCTGCCGGATGTCTTTCCGCGTCACCTCCAGCAGAGTCGCGTCCGCCACCATTTCCGCAGTTGTCAGCAGATGTAAGCCTTGTTTGTCTGCAGTTCCGGCTGATTCAGTATTTTCAGAAACAGGCAAACGAACAACCAGTGCCATGCCTGTTTGAGTGCGGATTTCACGCTTTTCCCAGGGAGTCAGCCAGTCGTATGACTGTTGATATGATTTCAGTAGAACAGCCTGTTTAAACCATGGTTTGATTGCCGGTACTTCAGCCTGCAAAACATGCGGTAACAGCAAAAAAGTACAGATCAAAGTCCATCCCAAAATAACAGAAGATATGGTGTTTTTTATCATTGAGTACCTTTGTTCTGCATTCCGGAAAGATTCGAACCAGCCAAAATTCCGTAACGTTTCAGCACAGTTTGCTGCTGCTCAAGACTTTTTTTATAATCTAGCACTATAGGTATATTTTGCCATTCACTTTCAAAGACAACATGACGCGTGTCTTGCGGCATATTTTTCAGCATTTTGTCCAAATCGCTCAAAGTGTTGATCGATTTTCCATTTACAGTACTGACGATAAAGTTGTGCAAATTTGTATATCCGCTGTTGACAGAGCTTGGTAGAACCCGTGAAATTAAGACAGCCTGATCCTTTCTTGTACGTGGCCGTTCAAGCTCACGGTACCAGTGTTCATAGGCCAGAGCTGGAGTTAAATTTCCTGGTGAATGGATATAATTACGATTCAGGGCAATAAAAACCAGGCCGCCAAAAATCAGATATTCCGGTAATTCATCATAGCTGTTACGCATTTCAGCACCGAAAGGCGCAGCTTTGAGGGTGAGGCTGAGGTCATGGAATTTACCGTTGCGCCAGACTTGTATCTTGAGTAAATCACCAATTTGCCGATTTTCTGCTTCGATAAAAAATGTGACTTGCTGTTCACCGTAATTCACCATTCCTGCAGCGTCAATTTGCATGTCTTCAATTTTTGTCAGAACATCACCGCTTAAAATCACTCCTTCTGCGGAAGAGCGCGGGACAACCCGATCAACAAGAATTCCAGCAGTGTTTTCCGGAAGTCCAAGATAACGTCGATAATGCCGATTAATCAGCGAGCTGGTTTCAACACCTATTTCCGGAACGCCATCGTATTTTCCGTCTTTCATATCATTCAGAAAACGTGTGATGAGTGGCACCGGAATAAAATAACCTACATCGTTCAGTCGTAAATTAGACTGGAAGGCGACCCCAATTGCTTTTCCGGACTGCGTAATTGGTCCACCGCTGTTGCCGGGATTTATCGCAGAATCAGTTTGTACGAGCAAATGCGAATCAATTCCCGGATGTACATATGTGCCAAACTCAATGCGTGAAACTACACCCTCAGTTCTTGAAAGTTCCTGCCCGCCCATTGGATAACCATAAGCCCGGACTCTGCTGCGTAATTCCGGAATACCACCTAGTTTGAGCGGAATTAAATTTAAATAAAATTTAGAGTCACGTACTTTCAACAATGCGAGATCTGAGTCATGAGCAATTGCGACGACGTCTGCTAAAAAAGGTTCCGGACTCGAAATTTTATTGACGAGCAGCATCCGTGAATCACTGACAACGTGAGCGTTTGTTAAGATCAAATCATCTTTAATCAAAAATCCGCTGCCCTGTCCTCTACCGGTGGGTTTTAATTTCCACGGTGACTGCCAGTCCGGACTTTGCTGAAAATTTGTGATGCGAAAAACGGACTGCTCAATCCGGTTCACTGTCGCCTGCGCAGGTGAAAGTGCAACTGTCCAGAGGCAGATCAGTAAAAAGATAAATTTAACTTTAAAATGCAGCATGTAATATTCTTAAATTAAAGAATTATGAGCCAGTAAAAAGCCAGATAAACGTTTCATTGCTTAAAAAACGAGAAATCGGTTTTGTATTAAATACTGATATTATTAAGATCTCTCTCTCTTCGTTCGAGATGACAAATAATTAGTTCAGGAGTTTTTACTAAGCCATCAAAAATAATCTTTAAACCAGAAACAGTAAAATTCCTGTTCCAATTACAATGCGGTAAATGACAAAAACGAGAGTACCGTGATTGCGGAGAAAGCGTAACAGTAACTCTATCGAGAGGTAACCTGTTACAAAAGCAGCGGAGATTCCTACTGCTAAATTTAAATAACCGTCACTGCTGATTCCAAGTTCAATTAACTCCTTCAATTCATAAAGCCCGCTGCCAAAAATTGCAGGTAATCCCAGCAAAAATGAAAATCTGGCCGCGGCTTCACGGTTTAAACCGACAATCAACCCACCCATGATGGTGGAACCGGAACGGGAACAGCCTGGAATCAGAGCCAATGCCTGTGTTAAACCAATAAATTGAATTTGCAAAAAACTTAATTGTTTGATGTCACGGTTGCGTGGAGAAAGTCTTTCGGCAAGATAAAGAAAAATGGCGAGTACGATGAGTGCTGTTCCAATCACCCAGAGTTCACGTGCTTCGTTTTTAATGAAATCCTTAAATCCTAAACCTAAAACCACCACCGGAATAGTACCTGCCGCAATACTCCATGCCATGCGTGATTCCGCTGTGCCCAGTGGTTCACGCTTCAGCAAACTTTCAATTGCTGCTGTTGAAAGCTGCCAGACGTCCTGACGGAAATAAAGTATCACCGCAACCAGAGTTCCAAGTTGAATAACCGCGGAGAATTCAGTTCCGGGGTCAGGCCAGTCAAGCAGGTGCGGGACTATGCGTAAATGTGCTGTGCTGCTAATCGGTAAAAATTCGCTCAATCCCTGAACGATGCCCAGAACGAGGGCTTGTAGCCAATCCATTGGTCGTGTATTTCTGGAAAAAAATGTTTATATTTTAAAATTCAAAAATGAAGTACGGAGTTTGATTTTTAGCAGCTCAGTTTGTGAATCAACTGACTTTTTGCAGGAAGATCAAAAAATTCTCTCTGCAATTATCCTCAGTACTGGCTGAATAATCAATCTGTGAATGCTTAACTCAGCAATAGTGAACAAAACTTTGAAATATGCTGGAACA
>JABGPG010000182.1:0-10496 GCA_018645085.1 Deltaproteobacteria bacterium | reverse complement strand
TCTGTGAATGCTTAACTCAGCAATAGTGAACAAAACTTTGAAATATGCTGGAACACAAACAAGCACAAAAAACGTCTCGTAAAGAGTAAAAACGGGGCATCATGAATTGCTTAATCACTAATATTGTAAGGTAATATCTATTTAATAAACTTCAATCTCCGTAATTAAGATTTATGCTCAAGTCCGCAAAGATCTGCGTAAAATATTTTTTCAGTATTTAAATGTAATGTTATTTGCAGTTGCATTTATACGGTTCATTTGATAATCATGATAGTGAACAAACAAACATGAGGAGAGTTATGAAATTTGAAGGAATTTATACACCGATCATCACACCGCATACAGCGGACGGTGCCATTGACAAGGAAGCTTTTGCCGAAGTGGCGGAGTTCCTGATTAGTTCCGGAGTACACTGCATTGCAGTCGGAGGTTCTACCGGAGAATATTATGCGCAGACCGATGAAGAACGGATTGAGTTGATGAACTTCGCCAGCGAGGTTGTCAACAAGCGAATTCTACTGATGGTTGGCACAGGAGCTACACGCACGCAGGATAGTGTGATGTTTGCCTTAGAGGCCAAAAAAGCAGGTGCGGACTTCCTGCTGGTTAATTCACCGCCTTATGCGGTACCGACCGATCTGGAAAACGCCAAACACGCTCTGCAGATCGATCAGGCCGCGAATATGCCGATTATGCTTTATAACTATCCGGGACGTACGGGAACCAACATGGGCGAAGAATTCCTGAATGAAGTTGGAAAATCCGGAAATTTCTGCGGTATCAAGGAAAGTTCGGGTGACATCAATCGTGTTCACCTCCTGGCTTACGACTATCCGAACATTGCTTTGTGCTGCGGAATGGACGATCAGGCGCTGGAGTTTTTTGCCTGGGGTGCGAGATGCTGGGTTTGCGCAGGTTCCAACTTTTTACCGAAAGTACACATTGCCCTCTATGAAGCCTGTGTGCTTGAAGGTGATTACACAAAAGGACTCAGAATTATGTCAGCCATGCTGCCGCTGATGCGTGTTTTGGAACAGGGTGGAAAATTTGTGCAAAGTGTCAAATACGGTTGTGAACTCGCCGGTCTCAGACCAGGACCACCTCGTCTTCCATTGCAGGCGTTGACAACTGAAGAAATGAGTGAACTTGAAAAGGTGATTCGCAACCTGGAAACGGAAATTTCCAAGATCATCGCGGATGCTTAACTTCTCCAATTTACTGAAATAAACAGCAGATGAAGCTGTAAATTTACAGCTCAGTGCGTAATATTCACCCGCACCTACGTAATAGATTTTACTAAATGATGCTAGCAAAAAAACGATGTCGTTGAAAATTCAGGTCAAAAACACACGTCACGGAAATCCTGGTGTTTCCGGTTGGTACGCGATTCTTCCGGAGGCTGAGCCAGCGCGTGTTTTACAGGAAGATATTACTGCAGACTGGTTGGTCATCGGTGGTGGATTCGCGGGCTTATCTGCAGCAAGAAGACTAAGTCAACTTCGTGAAAATGAAAGTATTGTCCTGCTGGATTCAATCCGTATCGGCGAGGGCAGTTCCGGACGTAATTCCGGCTTTATGATCGATTTACCTCATGACATCAGTACAGACAGTTATGCGGGCGCAGTGGAGCAGGATGTTCTGCAAACCAGAAAGAATCGTTATGCCATTTCCTTTGCCGCAGAAGTTGCGGAAGAGTATGGATTTACGCAGGAAGTCTTTAATCCCTGTGGAAAAATAAATGCGGCAGCCAGCGAATCCGGAGACCGGCATAACCGTGAATATGTCGAACATTTGAAAGCCATGGGTGAAGCATCAACATGGCTCGATGCCGCTGAAATGCAGCGTATCACCGGAAGTGAGTATTACCTGAGCGGTCTGCTAACTCCCAAAACAGTCACCATTCAAGCAGCCGCATATACTCGGGGTTTCGCGCGGGGGATGTCTGAAAAAGTGGATATTTACGAAAAAACACCTGTAATCGCGCTGGAGCGTACAAATGGATTTTGGCAGGCAAGAACCCCCAAAGGTTCTGTTAAGGCGTCCAAGGTGATTCTGAGTGTCAATGGACACCTTCAGAGCTTTGGTTTCATGCAGAGCAGGCTGATGCACATCTTCCTCTATGCCTCCATGACCCGCGCTATGAGCACGGATGAAGTCAACAAGTTAGGCGGAGAACCGAGTTGGGGAGTTGCACCGGCGAATCCATTCGGCTCTTCTGTGCGTAAAATTTGCGGTGTGGGCGGTCACCGGATTCTGATGCGCAATAAGTTTCACTTCAATTCTTCAATGGAAGCAACAGAGCGGGATGTTCAAAAAGCGGTTCGTGACCATGAGCGCAGTTTCCAGCGGCGCTTCCCGATGCTCAAAGGTGTTGAAATGGAACACCGCTGGGGGGGACGGCTTTGCCTGAGCTGGAATAATGTACCCGTGTTTGGTGAACTCGAGAAGAATATGTTTGCAGCCTGTTGTCAAAATGGACTCGGTGTTTCTAAAGGAACTCTCTCCGGAATTCTGGCTGCGGAGTATGCTTGCGGATTCCAGAATCCATACATCGAAGATTACCTCAATGAAGCTCAACCCACCCGTCTTCCTCCGGAACCTTTCGCCACAATCGGTGCTAACGCCTACCTTAACTGGCAGGAATGGCGTGCCGGACTTGAAAAGTAAAGAAACTCCTCTTGCCGGATTTGACCGGTGAAAAGTACTAGTTATTCGTTGAAAGTATTTTTTGTGCCTCTTGAAGCACGAGTTCAGGCTGAATTTTGGTCAGGCAGTCATAGTGACCGTAACGGCAGGTTCTCGCAAAACACGGTGAGCAGGACAAATTACGGCTCAAGACCGAGGCATATGGATTGACAGGTCCAGTCCAGGTGGGAGATGTTGAGCCGAAAAGCGCAATTTGCGGACGCTGCAAAGCGCCCATTAAATGCATACTTCCGGAATCATTACCAATCAGTAGTTTGGCTTTTGCTAAGATTGCCAGGAATTCGCTTAAAGTAGTTTGTCCGCAATAATTATGAACACCTTCAATTCCCTGTGAAATTTCTTCTCCGGATTCCGCATCTTCAGCAGTTCCTAAAATAAGGATCGAAGTTCCAAAAAGCTGAATCATTTGAGTGGCTAAGGTGCGGAAATGTTCAAGCGGCCACTGTTTTGCCGGACCATAAACTGCGCCTGGAGTAAAAACAAGATAAGATTCCGGCAGCGGTTTTTTAAAAGAGTTTAAATGTTTTTCGATCCAATCTGCGCTTGTTTCAAGCTGCGGAGGAAATTTTTCCACGGAAAGTTGCGGATCAAGCAGATTCAAGTATTCCTTGAGGATGTGCACTGAACGCGGCTTTCCCTCATGCTTTTTTGCTTTGCTCAGCAGCAGACTTCTAAACTCTCCGGCATAACCGATGCGCTGCGGAATTTTACTTTGAAAGGCCATCCAGGCAGAAGAAAAGCTTGGAGGGAGAACGTAAAAGTGAGAATAATTTTCGGAAGCTAAATTTTTTCCGAAAGCTCCGGCAGAGATTTTTTCCGGATCAAACACAATTATTTTTCCACGATGCGGTAGAGGTAAATTTTCAAATCCGGATTTAACGATCAAATCAACCGCTGATTCCGGATAATAGTCAAGAACTGCTTTGACAAATCCACTTGCCATCACAAGGTCACCGAGCCAGTTTGGTGTACGGATCAGGATTTTAGGCGGCGAAATTACGGACATAAGCTAATATCAATCGAGGATCGAGGATTTGCGGTTTTGCCGTGTACAAAAATAATATCCATCCGGAAGTAAAGAATTGTAGTGTTTCAATTCAAGCTCCTTGCCGTCCTGGCGTTTCAATCGAACCAGCTGATTTTCAACCCGAAAGTGAGAAGCATCCGTATTCTGACACACCAAATCAGCTTGCTTACCTAATGTTTTCGGATGGTTTATATATGTCTTTTCCTGCAGACTTGAACATCCGGAAACAGTAATCAGCAGCAAAGCAGACAGTCCGAAAAAAAACAGGTATGAGCTAAAATACATGAAGCAAAGCAGACTGAAAGTTTCTGTCTCAGGGACTTAGTGTTTGCAGATTAATTTAGCTGAAATTTGAGGGAAAGACAATGTTTGGTAGCGCAAATAAAAATTGCTACTGCGGAAAATGTTCTTCAGGAACTCAAAAACGGAAACTGCGTTTTTGTTCAGGCAGTTTTGCGGAATCACCTTTTTCCTCAAATTCAAGCAGAAAAGTCTGCATTTGTTTGAGAAAAAAATCATCTGACGACATTCTCTGACTAACTTTTTTCAAGGTAGCATGAATAGTAGAATGGTTGCGTCCGACAATTTTACCAATTTCACTCAGGGAAAGTGAGGTAAGCTGTTTGAGCAGAAAAACCGCTGCCTGCCGAGCTTTGCTGTGTTTTCGGTCACGCCGATAGGACAGCAGACCTTCTTCGGTAATTTGGAACATGACATAGATCCGCTGCAGGATTTTTTTTGCAGTCTCATCAGCAAATATACCACTGCTTGAATGTGCAGGATTTGAATTATTAGTAGATTCGTCCAGCCAATCTTTTAGTGCGTATTTTGCTAAATCTATTGTCAGCTCTTCATTTAACAATGATGCATGTATCCCCAAGCGCATCAAAACACCTTCCATGCGTCCAATTCCGCCTTTGATATGTTGCACAATAAAATGTGCCAGTTCATTGCTCAGCGGAATACCACGTTCGACTGCTTTGTTTTCCAGAATTTCAATACGCGTTTGATCATCAGGAATACCGATATCAACTGTCAATCCTGACTCAAGCCGACCTCGCAGTCCGGTAATGAGGCCTTCAATTTGCGTAGGTGCCTGTTCGCAGGCTATGACGATTTGCGCCTTTTTCTTGCGTAAGGCATTAATTGTGTGAAGAAGTTCAGTTTGGCATTTAGATGAGGGTAGCAAGGCCTGTAAATCATCCAGCAGAAAAGCATCAACCTTGCGGTAACGATCACGGAATTCTTTCATTTTGTTCATTCTGAGATGAACAATGAAATCATTCAAAAAATCTTCTGCACCAACCTGAACTGTTTGTTTCCCTGGGTTGCTTTGCTGTAGTTCATGATTGATTCCTTCCAGCAAATGCGTCTTTCCCGCACCGGACTCACCATAAATAATAAATGGATTAAAGGCTACTCCAGGCATGTCAACGACTGCTCTGCAGGCTCTGCTGGCCAACAGGTTCCGTTTTCCGGGGATGAAGGAATCCAGCAGACAAGCATTATGTCCGCCAGTTGTTGCTTCTAGTTGTTTTGCGGATTTGCTTTTTTTAGGAAGAGTTTCCTCAACTATCTCTGTGCGAGATTTTTCTTTCAGCTCAAATTCAGGCTGAATAACTTTTTTAGGTTTTGAAAATCCTCCGATTTTATATTCGAATTTTTTTTCTGCAAATGGAGCTTTTTCCGGATAAAGTTCGTCGAGGACTTTTTTCAGCAAAGATTCGTGATTTGTCTTAATTTCGTAACGATAAACCTTATGGGAAATTCCTCCAAGGATCACTTTTGAAGGTGTGATTTTCAGTAATTGCAGAGAATTCAGCCATGCCTGGTTTGACTGTGGAGACAAAGAGCGCTTCACGCACTCTTTAAATTCCATAGATTGTTCTTGATTTAACTCCATTCTTCTTATATTTCAAATCCATTTGCTATTATTTATACGTCCAAAATCAGCTGAATTACAGTTTGAGATTGGCGTAAATTTTCTCCCGTCCATGGAATGTAAGCTACCAGACTGGCCTCACTAATCTAAAGCAATACTGGGGGTAAAATCAACTAAAAAGATTTCTAAAAAGATGAATCAGTTACCCCTAAGTGGTTGATAATAAGTGATTAAATTTTATATAATTTCTTTTATATATACAAAATCAAAGAACAATAAAGTCGTTCAATATTAGGCACCTAAGGCTAAGTGAAAATATAAATTTATAAAAATAAATATTTGTGTTAGCTTTAATTTTACAAAACACTTTTTCAGGAAACGAAAAATGAATCAGTCAGCAACTCCTTCAGCAAAAATAATAACAGAATATTCAACATTTTTGGCAAAATTCAGTAGTCTTCAACTATCCACAATCGGTGAAAATGGGCGTCCGGAAAGCAGTTATGCCCCCTTTGTGGTTGATCAAAATAATAATTATTATATTTACGTCAGCGCCCTTGCCAGACATACCGGAAATTTGCTGAATGATGGAAGAGCCGGAATTATGCTGATTGAAGCAGAAGCAGAGGCAGAAAATATATTTGCCAGAAAACGTGTAACATTTGAATGTGATACAGAAGCTGTTGTGAGAGAAACCGAAGACTGGCGGGAGATCATGTTGCTGTTTGATCAACTTTCAGCTGAACTGATGGAAACTTTACGCAGGCTCCCGGATTTTCAACTGCTGCGACTGCGGCCGAAATCCGGACTTTTCGTCAAAGGATTTGGCAAAGCATATCAAATTTCAGGTTCACGGATGAACGAATTGTCACATGTAAATCCACGTAAATAAAAATATTGCCTCTTAAAAAGCAGCTTTAAGCAAAGCTTGAGTGTAAGGATTCTGTGGTTGTTTGAGGATTTTATCAGCAGGACCGGATTCTACTGCAACACCGTCTTTCATGACGATAATATCATGACAAAGTGCCTGGATTATTTTCAGGTCATGACTGATGAAAAGGAAAGTCAGACTGTATTTATTTTGCAAATCACGCAGGAGTTCCAAAACCTGGGACTGCACTGAACGGTCCAGCGAGGATGTTGGTTCATCCAGTACCAGGAAACTTGGTTTAAGCACCAGAGCACGTGCGATTGCAATTCGCTGTCGCTGACCTCCGGAAAATTCGTGAGGATATCGGTGTCTCAATTCCGGATCCAGACCGACTTCTGACAGAACCTGTACGATTTTTTGCTGATGCTTTTGCTGATCCTCAAGATTGTGAATTTCAAGACCTTCTGCGACTATTTGTTCTACTGTCATCCGTGGACTCAAACTACCGTATGGATCTTGAAATACAATTTGCATCGCCTTCCGAATTGGAGTGATTTGTTGCTGATTCAAGGTGTTCAGCTGTACATCTCCAAATTGAATTGAACCTTCACTTTTTATTAAACGCAGCAAAGCAAGTCCGAGAGTTGATTTTCCGGATCCGCTTTCTCCAACTACGCCGAGGCTGTGTCCTTTTCGGATTTCAAAAGAGACACCATCAACTGCTTTTACGTGATCTACCGTACGTTTTAAAACTCCTTTCTGGATAGGAAACCAGACTTTTAAATTATTGACTGAGACAAAAACCGGCGCGGATGCTGAGATTGGCACAGGGTTTCCGCTTGGTTCTGACGCTAGTAATTGTTTTGTGTAGGAGTGCTGCGGTGCTAAAAAAATAGGTTCGGTCACGTTTGTTTCAACAATTTCGCCCTGAGTCATGACTGCAACCCTGTCTGCATGATGACGCACAATCCCAAGATCATGTGTAATCAAGAGGATAGCCATTTTAAATTGCTCCTGCAGTTGCCTCAGGAGTTGAAGAACTTGTGCCTGTACTGTTACATCGAGTGCTGTAGTCGGTTCATCAGCTATCAGCAAATCAGGTTTGTTTGCGAGCGCCATGGCAATCATCACCCGCTGGCGTTGTCCTCCGCTTAATTCGTGGGGAAACGCACCTAAACGTTTTTTAGCATTTTGAATTTCCACCATTTCCAGCAGTTCCAGGGTACGCTCACGAGCCTGCTTGTTACTCAATCCCTGATGGACAAACAAGACTTCACTGATTTGTTTTTCAATAGAGTGCAAAGGATTCAGAGAACTCATAGGTTCCTGAAAAATCATGCCTATCCGGTTACCTCTTACTGCTCTAATATCTGCTGCAGAAAAGTTGAGCAGGTTCTGGCCTTCAAACTCAATTTTTCCTTCAGGATGAGAAGCAGAATCCGGCAGGAGACGTAAAATTGAATGAGCGGTGACGGATTTCCCGGAACCACTTTCTCCTACCAAAGCCAGTGTCTCACCCATGTTTAACTGCAGGGAGGCATTACGTACCGCATGAGTTACACGTTCTCCCTGAGTGAAGTCTACTGATAGATTTTTGACAGAAAGTAAAGGGGCCGACATAAGGTATTTTAGATCAAGATGCTTTTTCCTTTTTCACGGGCATCCTCTGCCGTAGTAGTACTTCGATCGACCTTGTAAGGCACTTCAATGCCTTTTTGAAAAGCAGGTCGTTCTGCTAAAACATCCAACCAGCGTCGTAAATTTGGAAGCTCTTCAATTTCCAAACCAGCCCAGAGATAACCGCGAACCCACGGCCAGGCAGCCATGTCTGCAATTGAGAGTTCGCCAGCCAGAAATTCATTTTCTTCAAGCTGTGTATCAAGTACGGTGTAGAGTCGAAAAGTTTCATCCTGATAACGCTTGATCGCATATTCAATTTTTTCCGGTGCATAGCGATAAAAAACATGAGCCTGTCCCTGCATTGGACCTATTCCACCCATCTGAAACATCAGCCACTGCAGTACCAAAGAACGTCCTTTGGGATCAGTTGGTAAAAATTTTCCACATTTTTCTGCAAGATAAATTAAGATTGCCCCGGACTCAAAAACTGCAAATTCGTCATTATCATGGTCAACTATTGTTGGAATCCTGCCGTTTGGGTTGAGTTTAAGGTAATCAGGTTTTTTCTGATCTTTTGTCGCAAGGTCAATCGCAATCACCTTATAAGGCAGTTTAAGTTCTTCGAGTAGGATAGAAATTTTGTAACCGTTTGGAGTTGCGCTGGTGTATAAATCAATCATTATTTTTTGTTTGAAAATAGGTTTGTGCTTTTTGGAATTCTTCCGGAGTATTTGCATCGCGGCAAATCCACGGGGTTTCTTCCGGCGCAGAGAGACGGGCCATGCGCCAGCCTTCCCAAAGCAATAAAGGACGTCGCTTTCCTGAGGCAAGAAGTTGCGCGGCAGGTTCCAGAACAGGACGTCGATAAAGAGCCAGTAGCGGATTTGTTATCTTATCTTCTTCTGTACAGACAATGTCATATTCGTCAGTCATGATGTCACGCAAAGTTTGCAGCCATTCAGCGGTTAAATAAGGTAAGTCACAAGTAAGCAGGAATACTTTGTCAACTTCTAAACTCAACAGAGGTAGAGCATCAACAATTCCCTGCAACGGACCCCTTCCTTCTTCAGCATCCCAGCCAAGCTTGATCCATGCCTTCAGTTCCTGAGAAATACGGGGGAGAGTCTGACCTGCAGCCCGGATCACTACTGTTTCTGCAACCAGCGGACGCAGAGTCACTAAAAGCCTTTCAAGCATAGTCTGACCCTCAATCTCAAGAGCGGCTTTGTCCTGTCCCATACGAGAAGACTGTCCACCGGCAAGCAGGATTGCACCGTAATGTTTTTTCATCTTGGCAGATATTAATTGAGGAAAAGAAGCACAGGATCCCTGAAACTGACTGGTTTAATCCGGGAGATTTATTATGTCTACTGAAAAACATCCACTAATTGTCTCCGGGATCAATAATCAAGGTCAAGTCCTGAGAAGCTTTTTGCATACGGGGTATATGATTTGTAATTTCAGTCATGGACATTCTTGCATTTGGTGCGTGAATTGACAAAGTTGCAAAAAAACGTTTTCGTCTGTCGAAAATTGGTACTGCAACAGAAACCATGCCGTCGACGAACTCCTCATTATCTGTTCCAACCTGCTCTTTCCGGATCTTTACTAATGCAGACTCAAGCTTCTTAGCATTTGTCAGGGTATTCACAGTTTTTTGTTCTAAATTTAAATTTTCGATCAAACTGGACATTTGTTCCCCAGGAAGCTGACTGAGAAAAAGTTTTCCGCTGGAAGTACAATGCAGAGGTACTTTTGTACCTATCATAAACTGCATACGTAAAGGCCAATGAGTTTCTACACGATCCAGGTATCTCATTTGACTGCCGTCAGGAATGGTAATATTGCAGGTTTCTCCAACCTCCTCAGAAAGCTGTCTTAAAATAGCATGTCGATGGGTTCTGAAATTTTCATTGCTTATTATGCCAAGAGCAATTTGTCTCAGCCTGCTTCCAGGCATGTAACGCTTACCGTCAATTTCACGCTGCAGTATTTTTTCATCTTCCAGTTTAGAACAAAGCCGATGAATAGTGGCTTTAGGGAGATTTAATTTTTCGTTGATCTCAGTAGGCGTAATAGGCCGGTCTGAGTTTGCCACTTGCTCTAAAATCGCAAGAATACGGTGCATTGCTGAACCTTTATCAAAAAAGTTGTCATCCATTTTTTCCCTTGACTTGAAATAAGGTCAATGTTAGATATTAATTCCACAATTACATTTGCTGAGACTTCAAGTCTCATTTATGGAATTGTAGTTTAAAACGTCTGGATTCTCAATTAAAAATGAATCCGGCATTATTTCCGAGTCTCTGAATCTCCAAAAAATTAATTTGTAATAGTAATATGTCACGCACTTATCAATATCCGGAGTTTGCAGATCCGCAACTCCAACC
>JABGPG010000179.1 GCA_018645085.1 Deltaproteobacteria bacterium | reverse complement strand
ATCCCAAGTTTTTCACGTATCAGCGAGTGTGCGTGACCCTGAAAACGCGATCCGGTCTGTTCAATCACGGCACCAGCAAGAGCGGACCCAATGCGTCCACTTTCCAGTGGAGAAAAATCATGAGTCATTCCAAAGAGAAAACCGGCCGCAAAAGCGTCACCTGCTCCAGTTGTATCTTCAACACGAACCGGAAATGGATCAATATAATATGTTTGTCCGAGATGTGAAATAATTGCGCCGTTAGCACCTAATGTTAACACTACAGTTTCAGTCCATTTTGACATTATCTCAACCGCTTCCTGTGTAACATCAGTCTCAAGCAGAGTAAACGCTTCTTCCTGATTGCTGAATACCATGCTGACATTAGCCTGCAGCAGACTTTTGAAATCCTCTTTGTGACGCGTGACACAGAAAGGGTCAGAAAGACTCAGAGCGACTTTAGTACCAACTCTTTTTGCTTCATCCAGTGCTGTACGAACGGCTTTTTTCTGCGACTCTGTGTCCCACAAATATCCTGTAAGATAGAGATATTTAGCTGCTTCGATAACTTCGGGCTCAATATCT
Source organism: Deltaproteobacteria bacterium (assembly GCA_018645085.1). Taxonomy (GTDB): domain Bacteria; phylum SAR324; class SAR324; order SAR324; family NAC60-12; genus Arctic96AD-7. The sequence goes on along the minus strand of JABGPG010000179.1, from coordinate 4,334 downwards.
GGTGCCTGCAGTTCCTGACTCATTCCCAGATAGGTGTTCATTGTACGGCCACCATCTTCACTGACTAAAACCAGACTACTCCCTGTGCTGCCGTCACCTTCTGCGAGACATGCGCTGACACCGAGATCTTCGAGTTTTTCTCGATATATTTTCCCATGCTCGTCCCTGCCTATTTTACCACTGAAAGCCGTACGTCCACCGAGTTGAGCAATACCAATCATTGAATTTGCACCTGAACCGCCGGCAGCAAATTCTACTGTTAATTTCTCAGCAGTCAGTGCCAGTAACAGCTCCTGTTGTTCCTCAAGTGAAATGAGGTGCATGATATTTTTTTCGATCCCTCGTTTTTTCAAAAACGAATCCGGAATATGACTCAACAAATCGATCAACGGATTGCAGACGCCATATACATCAAATTTTTCCATATATGTTGTAATGTTGTTAGATGATAAGCTTTTTTAGCTAAGCTAATTAGCTGGCTTTGACTTGTGGAATTCTGCTTGAAGGTTTCTTGGTCAGCTTTGGCTTAGCTTTCTGTAAAATAGTTTCTTTACTGATTTCAACTTCAGTAATGTCCGGATCTGAGGGGATTTCATACATGATATCCAGCATTGAGTTTTCGATTATTGATCGCAAACCACGTGCGCCGGTTTTCCGTTTAATTGCTTCCTTTGCAAGAGTAATAACCGCGTCTTTTTTGAAAGTCAGTTTAACATTCTCAAGTTCAAACATTTTTTCATACTGACGTATCAAAGCATTTTTAGGTTCCTGTAAAATTTGCACCAGATGCTCAACTTCTAAATCATGCAAAGTCGCAACTACCGGTAAACGTCCAATAAATTCAGGGATTAAACCATACTTGAGCAAATCTTCAGGTTCAAGCTGCGCGAGGAGTTTTTCATTCCTGCTTTTATGATGCACATTTGCACCAAAACCGATCGCATTTTGTCCAACACGCCGCTTGATAATGTCGTCCAGCGCCGTGAATGCACCTCCGCAAATGAACAGCACATTTTCCGTGTTAACCTGCATTGTTTCCTGGTTAGGATGCTTACGTCCTCCCTGTGGTGGAATATTCGCGACAGTGCCCTCAATAATTTTCAACAATGCCTGCTGAACACCTTCACCGGAAACATCCCGTGTAATTGAAACGTTTTCACTTTTTCTGGTAATTTTGTCAATTTCATCAATATAGATAATCCCCTGCTCCGCGCGCTCTATGTCATAATCCGCGGCTTGAAGGAGTTTCAGCACAATGTTTTCTACGTCTTCACCAACATATCCCGCCTCTGTCAACGATGTCGCATCTGCAACTGCAAACGGTACATTAAGTATTCTGGCAAGAGTCTGTGCCAACAGAGTCTTACCTGTTCCTGTAGGACCGATTAAGAGGATATTACTTTTTTGCAGTTCTACATCAGAATCTTCTAAATTGGCGCTGATTCGTTTATAATGATTGTGAACAGCCACTGCGAGCACTTTTTTGGACTGTTCCTGCCCCACCACATAACTGTCGAGAACTTCTTTAATTTCAGCTGGTTTGAGCAGCTCGTGCTTTAAATCATCAGTATTCTCATTCTGATATTCCTCTTCCATTATTTCATTGCAGAGATCTATACACTCGTCGCAAATATAGACGGTTGGACCTGCAATTATCTTCTTCACCTCGTCCTGTGTTTTGCCACAGAATGAGCAGCGCAAGAGAGCCTCTTTGACGGTATTCATAGTTTTAATTCTTTCAGACTGCTTTTAGTTTTCTGTTTTGCATCACTTCGTCAATGATGCCGTAGTCCTTTGCTTCCTGACTTGAAAAATAATAATCCCGTTGGGTATCTTCAGCAATTTCTTCAATCTTGTGTCCTGTGTGACGTGCCAGAATATCGTTCAATACGTCAGTCATTTTGATAATTTCTTTGGCCTGAATATCAATATCTTCCGCTTGTCCTGAAAAACCACCCATCATCTGGTGCAGCATAATTCTAGCGTGCGGAAGAGCCTTTCTTTTTCCGGATGCTCCTGCAGCCAGTAAAACCGCGCCCATGCTGGTTGCCTGTCCTATGCAAATAGTCTGCACATCAGGTTTTAGGTATTGTATTGTATCATAAATTGCCATTCCGGAAGTAACTAATCCGCCAGGGCAGTTAAGATAAAGTGAAATATCGCTGTCAGGATCTTCTGCTTCAAGAAACAAAAGTTGCGCGATCATCACATTTGCGACATTGTCGTCAATCGGTGAACCTAGAAAAATAATGCGGTCTTTGAGCAGTCGAGAATAAATGTCGTAGGCACGTTCACCTCGACTATTCTGCTCGACAACCATTGGTATTAGAGACATGGATAACTAGCTTATAAATTAGAATTTAAAAATTATTTACGATAATGATTAATGATCATGGTCATGATCACAATTTTCATCATGTACATGTTCATGGGTTTCAGGGACATTTTCTTCAATAGCGTCACCGAACACGCGTGCTACCACTCTGTCAAGAGTTGCATCTCCCTGTTTGCGGATGATGATGCGCTGATACATGTCTCTGCCAAAAGGTGACTGAATCAGTTCGTCAGGAGATTGTCCTGTAATTTGCGCTAGACCAACAAATTCACGGGCTGCTTCATTTTCGTCAAATTTCAGTTCCTCATGTTCACTGATTGAGTCAAGAATGAATTTCATCCGTAAATCCTTTTTAGCATTGTCAAAGCCTTCCTGCTTTTTTTTCTCTTTCTCTTCTTCAGTCATTTCCTTTTCTGCAGACATCTTTTCCAATTCTTTCTGAACTTGCTCCTGCTCGAAATCCATCAATTCTTGCGGTAAATCAAATTCATCATACAATTCAGAAAGTTGTGCTCTGACAGCTATTCGGTATTCACTTTGAAGTTCAGCTTTTTTACGGGAAGTAATGGATTCACCAACTTTTTCTTTTAACTCTTTTTCATCTTCAACACCGTATTTCTTAAAAAACTCCAAGTCTAACTCAGGTCTTTTAACAATTGATATTTCTGCTAACTGAATTTTAAAAATTGCTTTTTTACCTGCATTTTCACCAAAACGTTCCGGCAGTTCAATTTCCTCTTCTTTTTCATCACCACTAGACATTCCCAAAAGGCATTCATGAAATTCCGCTAAATCCGGAGTTCCAATTTTGAATTGCATATCACTTCCTTTTGAGTCAGTAAATTCTGCTCCTTCAAGAGTTGCGTCGTAATTTATCAGCACCCAATCGTTGTTTTCTACTTTGACATCTTTTCCTTCTTTGGGCGCAAGCACTTCTTCACGCTGGATAATAGCTTCCAGTTCTGCGCTAACATCTGTTGCAGAAACTTCCTCGAGTTCCTTTTTATCCAAAAGTATTTTTCCGTAATCAAGTGGAAGAAGTTTGGGTGCAATTTCAAAATGAATTGTCGCGGAAAGCGGAGATTTACGGTCAAAATCGATTTTCTGGATTATGGGCATTGTAATCGGACGGAGGGAATGCTCCTTAAGCGCGCTTTCCATGTAGCCTGGAATTACCCGATCCACTGCTTCTTGGTGCATTGCGGACAAGAAACGTTTATCCAACCAACCTTTTGGGTGTTTTCCGGGGCGGAACCCATTGAGAGGTGTGTTTCTCAACTGCCGATAAATGGCATCGTAGGTGGGTTTGATTTCTTTTAGAGAAATATCGAGGGAGAGCGAATACTTCAGTTTGCCTAGTTCGTCAATGGATGATTCCATGGAAAGATATTTTTTGCTTTGAGATGATGACAGCCTTTCCACAAAGACTGCCTGAAACATTAAATGACATTATATTTAATTATATTTTAGGTGCAAATCTCAAGACTTTTGTGTTTTAGCTAAATTTTGATTGCAAAAATTAATTCTGTGAAGTTTTACAAATTAACACCATTTTGTTGACAACCGCAAATTAACACATCTTCGATCTTAAAAAGTTAGTAAAAAGCGATACCTGAGCGGAGTCGCTTTTCATCAGCCTGTCGAAGGGAAAGGAGTTTCTCATAAATTTCTAAATTTTCTTGACACAACTAATTTAGATAATGCCACTAGTTACTGCTCAAGTTTGAATTTAAAATCTCTCACAGACTGGAGACTGCCGACAAAAGTTGAACTTGCCAGTTTAATTGACACATCAGTTTCAGCGCCTAAGATTGTTTCTGAGTTAGTTTCTACTACTGAATCTTTGTACTATTGGTCGTCCACTTCCCATAGCGGCAACCGCAATTGGGGCGTTAATTTCAACGCCGGCAGTGTTGGTGGCTATGCTGAAGGCACTGATATGCATGTAAGGTGCGCCAGAGACGGATCGTAAGTTGGGGATCTGCGGATTGTAGAAAAC
>JABGPG010000223.1 GCA_018645085.1 Deltaproteobacteria bacterium | reverse complement strand
GAAGGATAAGCTCTGTTAACTTGCTGAACAAATGCATATCCATCACAGAGATGCGTTTCTGATGCATGAATTTCTGCAAGAATCTTTCTAACAATTACCGTGGAATGGTCATAGACATTTCATCCCTCTTTTTTTATTAACAGTATTATCGTTTAATGATGTCCCAAATGTACATCATGTACAGCAATATGTCAGTTATAGATGATGCTGAAATAAATTCTAAAACCGTGTCATTCCCGAGAAGGACAAGTAACAAATACGAAATGTAACCGTAGCACTTACTACTGAAATTAATCTTGCCCGTAAAACAATATAAGTGTATTTTAGTACTTAGATTCGTCTTTAATAAAAATTTACTTAATATTTAATTCTAAGTTGATTTTTATTGAGTGGCTTCTCACCAAGCTTCAGAGAGTTAAAGCAGTTATCTACATTGGAGTAATATGTCCCTCAAAGAAACACAACAGCAAACAAGACAAATAATCAACAATCCCCATCTTAATTACCGGCAGCGCATGTACTATCTGGCTGCGCAAGCTGAGAGTTTGCTTGAACCGCCGCCTGTCAGTGAGTCTGTGAAACAAGCGATGGAGCAGCAAGTAATTTGTGATATGCGTGAAGGGGCCGCACCGTACCGTCCACGCTATCTATTGCCAGATTATCCAAAAGCGATACAACAGGGTTCAAAATATTTAGAACTAGAAGCACCGCAGAATCTGGCTGAAGCCTTGAATTTTCTAATGATTCTTTACACTCATACTCCATCTATAACCGGTTATCCTGTGTACCTGGGGGATCTCGATAAAGTCCTTGAACCTTTTGCAGAGAATGTTTCAGACGAGGATTTAAGCCGGCAATTACGTCTCTTTTGGCAGATGATTGACCGTGTACTTCCGGATGCGTTCGTTCATACTAATCTTGGACCGGAAGAGAGCAGAATTGGCCGGATTATTTTTCAATTGGAGCGTCAACTGAATCAAGCAGTACCTAACATCACACTCAAGGTTGACCCTGACATCACACCAGATTCCTTTCTTGAAGAAGCAGTCAAAACCGTTTTTGCTGTTGCCAAACCGCACTTTGTCAATCATCCGATGATGTGCGCTGATTTAGGTGAAAAATACGGTGTCGTCAGTTGTTACAACTCTCTCAAAGCCGGAGGTGGATCACACACATTGGTGAGATTAAATCTGAAGGAAGCCGTAAATCAACATCAGGGAGACACCTCATCATTTCTTAACGAAACACTGGAAAAATATGTGCGTCTGACTCTGGAGTTGATGGAAGCCCGTATACGCTATCTCGTGGAAGAGTCTCGTTTCTTTGAACATAATTTTTTGGCGCAGGAAGGGTTGGTATCGCTGGATCGTTTTTCTGCCATGTTTGGAATTTATGGTTTAGCGGAAGCAGTAAAACTGTTAATGGAAGCCCAGGGAAGTTCAGCAAAGTACGGACACGACGCAGAGGCGAATCAGCTTTCATACCAAATCACTGACCGCATAGCTGCTTTGTTAAAAGAAATCCCGCTGCCTTATTGCGAAGGTAACGGCGGTTTTGCTTTCCTGCATTCACAATCCGGAATTGACTTGGATCTTGATGTTACAGCAGGAACGAGGATTCCGATCGGCGAGGAACCAGAGCTTTACGAACACATCTTTGCAGTTGCTCCACACCATCATAAATTTAGTTCAGGAGTGAGTGATATATTTCACTTTGACGATACGGTCAAACGCAATCCGCAGGCAGTGGTGGATGTAATCAAGGGTGGATTGGCACAGGGAATGCGGGATTTTACTTTTAACATAGCCAGTAACGATTTTATCCGGATAACAGGCTATCTCGTACGTAAATCCGATATCGCCCAACTGGAAAAAGAAAGTTCACGTTACAACAGCACCGTTCTGGGTGCCGGATCAGAGAAAAATCAGGGCATGACAAAAAGGAACTTAAAACGTGTGATGAGCCATGAGCAAACCCCTCGGCTTAGTTAACCGTATCCTGCCCTTCAGCGCAGTTGACGGACCGGGAAACCGTTTCGTTATTTTTCTGCAGGGCTGTAATTTCAACTGTATTTCCTGCCATAATCCGCAAACAATTGGTATCTGTGATGCCTGCGGAGTTTGTGTGGCGGAGTGTCCCGGAGAGGCACTGCAGTTTGCTGAATCCGGAACTGCAATTAAGTGGGATCAAAGCCGTTGTCTGCGTTGCGATACCTGTATCAAAGTCTGTCCGGCAGACAGTAACCCTCACAGCCAGTGGCTGGAGGTAGAGCTGGTTTTAGAAAAAATTCGCCGCTCAGCCGCTTTTCTATCCGGAGTTACTGTTTCTGGAGGAGAAGCCACGCAACAGCCGGAATTCGTCTTTGAACTTTTCAACAGCATCAAAATTGATTCTTCCCTGAAACATCTTTCCACCATGCTTGATACAAACGGTTCTGCCGAAAGCTCAACTTGGAACAAGATACTGCCGGTTACAGATGGTGTAATGGTTGATTTAAAAGCATATGATGATAAAGTCCATCAAAAACTGACTGGCACCAGCAATGTACAGGTGCTGCAGTCAATTCAATATTTGCTGGAAGTTGATAAGTTGTTTGAAGTGCGTTTGTTGATAATTCCGGGATGGAACGATCAGGAGTCTATGTTGCAGAAAACCGCAGAATGGCTGAGTCAGCAAAGCACGAACATCAGCATAAAAATCCTCGGTTTCCGCCAACACGGAGTACGTTCCGAATATCCCCAATTGCAGCAGGCAACTCCGGAAGTCCTCGAAAAAGTCAGCAGTACCTTCCAAAACTTTCCATTCAAGTCAATTCAGCTGGTTTGATTTAATTTCACCCGCAAGCAATGACTGCTTATCAGGAGACATTTCCAAATGCTGAAAATAGAGGAACTCAGCCAAAAGCACTTTTCCTGGCCTTGAGCAGTTTACAACAGGCGTATAAAACAATTTCTTAAGCGACGTTTAGCATCGCAAATTGATTGCTGAATTCCAAACCAGAACTTGAATTATTCTGGGTATTATTTTATCCTGCGCATTACAAAGTTTTTGCAATAAATCAAAATTTGCTTGTCAATCACAATATGAAACATTCCACTAAGCTCACTGACACAACTTCCAGCATAGATCCATGCTTACAGAAACTACAAACATTACTTGGTAAGCGCCTTTCGTTGTCGGAAGCAGTACGGGAACAACACGGTCGCGACGAATCATTTCATGCCTCGGCGCCTCCGGAAGCAGTCGCCTTTGCGGAAAGCAACGAAGAAGTTGCAGAGATAGTTCGCATCTGTGTTGAGCACAAAAAACCGGTTATTCCGTTTGGTACCGGAACTTCTCTCGAAGGTCATGTTGCCGCATTGCATGGCGGAATCTGCCTCGATGTTTCCGGAATGAAACAGGTGCTGGAAGTGAACGAAAACGATCTGGATTGTCGTGTTCAGGCAGGAGTAACCAGGAAACAACTCAATCAACATTTGCGGAATTCCGGACTCTTTTTCCCAATTGATCCCGGAGCGGACGCCTCTCTGGGCGGAATGACTGCAACCCGCGCTTCCGGAACCAACGCGGTACGTTACGGAACCATGCGTGAAAATGTTTTGGGCTTAACGGTGGTAACTGCGGACGGACGCATCATCCGTACTGGAACCCGCGCCCGTAAATCTTCTGCGGGTTATGATTTGACACGCCTCTTTGTCGGCTCTGAAGGAACGCTGGGAGTTATTACGGAAATTCAGCTTCGACTTTACGGAGTTCCGGAAGCAATTTCTGCTGCAGTCTGTGCCTTTGATACTCTGGAAGGCGCAGTGAATACCACCATTTCCACAATTCAGATGGGAATTCCGGTGGCGAGGATTGAGTTGATGGATGAGGTACAGGTTGATGCGATTAATCGGTACGCGGATTTCGACTATGCTCTCAAACCAACTTTGTTTTTTGAATTTCATGGAACAGAAGCGTGGGTCAAGGAACAAGCGGAAATGGTAAAAGAAATTTCAAGCGATGAAGGCGGAAGCGATTTTCAATGGGAGACTCGTGAACAGGAACGGCAAAAACTTTGGGAAGCACGTCACAATGCCTATTACGCGGCGTTGGCTCTGCGTCCGGGATCAAAAGGCTGGCCGACGGATGTTTGTGTACCGATCTCACGACTGGCGGATTGTATTCTGGAAACACGTCAGGACATCGATGAGTGCGGACTTTTCGTACCGCTCGTGGGACATGTAGGTGACGGAAATTTCCACCTGCTTTTTTTGGTCGATCCAGAAAACGAAGAGGAGGAATTGAAGCGCTATCAACCCTTGAACGATCGTCTGGTTGAACGTGCTTTACGCATGGGCGGAACCTGCACCGGAGAACACGGAATCGGTTCCGGAAAATTAAAATATATGGAAGCAGAACACGGTGATTCTCTGGATTTGATGCGCCAGATTAAACACGCTTTTGATCCACATAATCTTATGAATCCTGGAAAAGTAATTCCCGCATGACAAATTTTTTTCAGCCTGTTTTTATAAAGGCACGGGATTTTTTTCGAGAAGCTTTCGGAGTTGCTTTGCCGCTTTTTCGGATCATGATTCCGATGATTATCGTGGTTAAGATTCTCAAAGAAATTGGTGCCATCGAAATTCTCGGACAGTGGCTGGCTCCCGTAATGGGAATCGTCGGACTTCCAGGCAGCATGGGTCTGGTCTGGGCAGCGACTATGGTTGCCGGATTTTTTCCGGGGATGATTGTTTTTGCGGATCTCGCTGCCAGTGAAATGCTGACAGTCGGTCAGGTGACTGTGCTGACTTCAATGATGCTGATCGCGCATTCACTTCCTGTTGAACTGCAAATTGCCGACAAAGCAGGACCGCGCTGGCTAAGTATGGGCGTTCTCAGGATAGGCGGTGCTTTGCTTTACGGATTGATCCTGAATCAGATTTTGCTCTGGGGCAACTGGC
>JABGPG010000175.1:30319-34316 GCA_018645085.1 Deltaproteobacteria bacterium | reverse complement strand
CCGGGTTACGACTCACGTCTAACCCGGCCTACGGTTTAATTTTTAAATCTGGGTTCTATTGTAGCCAGTAATTCGGAAATCCCTTTACCACAGTGGCAAATAAATTCTTAAAATACTTCTTGTGAATATTACGAAAAGATGATAGATTGTATTCGGTAATACCATATAACGATCGATCAAGGAGTGTAATATGCAGACAGTTACCGTATCCCCAAAATATCAAGTTGTCATTCCAAAACTTATCCGCGAAAAACTGGAAATTGCTCCCGGTCAAAAAATACAGGCAATTCTATATAATAACCGGATTGAAATGATTCCAATTCAGCCTATCAAAAAAATGAGAGGTTTTTTAAAAGGTATTGATACCAATATAGCAAGAGATGAGGACAGATTATGAATGTAGTAGACTCCTCAGGATGGTTAGAATATTTTGCAGATACTGCAAATGCAGAGTTTTTTGCTGCCCCAATTGAAGATACAGAAAATCTGGTTGTCCCAACAATAAGTCTTTTTGAAGTCTTTAAAAAGATTTTGAAACAAAAAGATGAAGGAGAAGCGCTTCAAGCAGTGGCGCTAATGCAACAGGGACAGGTGATTGATCTTGATATGGGACTTTCTTTGGATGCCGCCAGATTAAGTATTGAGCATAAATTGCCAATGGCGGACAGTTATTTTCTGGCAACCGCGAGAGCTTTTGATGCTATATTATGGACTCAAGATAGCGACTTTCATGGCTTAGAGGGGGTAGAATACAAACCGAAACAGCATGATAAATAGCTTGTTGTCCAAAGCAGTTAAGCTGACACAATCCTTTCATTTACTGATTCTACGGTTTTGTGTTTCAACTCCACCGTGAGCGGGGTAAGACTCACGTCTAACACGGACCACTAAACCTGCAAACATGTCTCAATCCAGCTATTATATTCAAAATATTTAATTTAGGGCTTGAACTATTATTCAAAAGCATTAGAATTCGATTTGGTGGGGCAGGTTTATTGCTTTATTGTGAAGGTAATTAGTTTAAATATCTGAATAATTAAACATGTTATTTTTTTTCAATTGATGCATGATGTAGATGAATCCATTTCACATTTTCACATTTTGCATTTTAACAAACTAAAGAATGGGCACGAGAGTGCAGTACACCGCTAAAATTTTTAAGTGGTGATCCATAAAACACAATTATTTAAGGAGGGCTGATGCCAAGCTTTGTAATCACAGAAAAATGTGACGGTTGTCAAGGACAGGACAAAACCGCGTGTATGTATATTTGCCCGCATGATTTGATGGCCTTAAAAGAAGTCGTAGATAAGGAAACCAACGAAGTCAAAATGAAAGGTGTTAATCAGGAACCTGTTCAGTGTTGGGAGTGTTACAACTGTGTTAAAATCTGCCCGCAGCAGGCAATTAGTATTCGCTGTTATGCAGACTTTGCTCCGTTAGGCGGAGAAGTAATTCCGATGCTGGGTTCTGACAGTATCATGTGGACAGTCAAGTTCCGCAACGGTAATTTGAAACGTTTCAAGTTCCCTGTTCGTACTGTTGAAGCCGGAAACGTGGATATTCGTTCCGGAGTAGGGGAGGCCAGTGCAGACATTTCACGGATCAAAGATCCAGGTTTTTACACACATCATGCGAACGGTTCGGCTTTACCAACCCCTTCATGATTTGTAGCTAATGAAAAAACGAGAATAGAAAATGGAACCAAAAGTAAATAATTGGGAATTTTGCGAAAAGCCAGAAATAGTGATACATGAAACCGATGTTCTCCTGATCGGTGGCGGTATGTCCTGCTGCGGAGCTGCCTACGAAGCAGACCGCTGGGCTTCGCCTGAAGGCATACGAGTTACCATGGTGGACAAAGCAGCGACTGACAGAAGTGGTGCTGTCGCAATGGGACTTTCCGCAATTAACACTTATCTAGGAGATAACAGTCCTGAAGACTATGTGCGTTACGTACGGAATGACTTAATGGGAATTACCCGTGAAGATTTGACATTTGACCTTGGTCGAGTTGTTGACGATTCAGTGCACCTTTTTGAAGATTGGGGACTGCCAATCTGGAAGAAAGATGAAGAAGGCAAGTCACTGGACGGTGCCCATGCGCAGCGTGAAGAAATTCCTTCCTTACGTGACGGTGGTGCGCCTGTACGTTCCGGACGCTGGCAAATAATGATTAACGGAGAATCATATAAAGTTATTGTCGCCGAAGCCGCAAAACTCGCATTAGAAAATAACCGTAAAGCTACCGGCGTCGATCAGAATCACTTCGAGCGTGTCTTTATCGTTAAACTGCTGCTGGATAAAGATGATCCGAAAAAAATTGCCGGCGCAGTAGGTTTTAGTGTGCGTGAACATAAGATTTATGTTTTCAAATGCAAAACAGCCATGCTTGGAACAGGCGGAGCGGTGAATGTCTTTAAGACACGTTCCACTGCAGAAGGTCAAGGACGCGCCTGGTTTCCGGTCTGGAATTCAGGTTCAAACTACGCCATGGCTGCAGAGTCAGGAGCGGAGATGACGATGATGGAAAACCGTTTCGTGCCTGCACGTTTCAAAGACGGTTATGGTCCTGTTGGTGCGTGGTTTTTGCTCTTTAAAGCAAAAGCGACTAATGCACTCGGCGAAGATTACTGTGCGACCAATCTTGAAGAAAGCCGCAAACTTTACGGAAAATATGTGGATTCGCTCGGAACCTGTATGCGTAACCATATGATGATGATCGATATGAAGGCCGGTAAAGGTCCGATCAAGATTCATACTGATGTCGCCATGCAGGAACTTTCTAAAACAATGTCCAAGAAAGAAATCAAGCATCTGGAATCAGAAGCATGGGAAGATTTTCTGGACATGACAATCGCACAGGCAGGAGTCTGGGCTGCTAACAATATGGAGCCTGATAAAGTGCCTTCGGAACTGATGCCATCAGAACCGTATCTGCTTGGATCACACGCAGGTTGTGCCGGATTGTGGACCAGCGGCCCCGAAGATTTTGGTCCTGAAGAATATTCATGGGGCTACAACCGGATGACCACAATCAACGGTCTTTTTACTGCCGGAGATGGTGTTGGAGCTTCCGGACACAAGTTTTCCTCAGGTTCTCATGCTGAAGGCAGAATTGCCGGTAAGTCCATGACTTCCTATTTCCTTGACACAAAAGGTGAAGACGTAGCTTATGCCGAAGATCCTGAAGAGTTAGCCAAGGAAATTTATATGCCGATGGAAACATACGGTAAATACAGCGATTATACAACTGATCCAAACATTAACCCAAATTACATCCGTCCAGCAATGATGCAGCAGCGCCTGCAGAAAGTGATGGATGAATATGTCGGTGGGGTTGGTACTTGGTATATGACCAGTAAAACCATGTTAGAGGAAGGTTTCAATTATCTTGTCATGGTAAAAGAGGATTCGCACCACATGGCTGCAGAAAACCTGCATGAACTGTTGAGAGCATGGGAAAATTTTCACCGGATTCTTGCCGGAGAGGCTCATGCACGTCACATTCACTTCCGTGAAGAAACTCGCTATCCTGGTTATTATTACCGTGGCGACTTCCTGGCGATTGACGATGAAAACTGGAAATGCTTCGTAAACTCGACCTACGACAAGGTTACGGGTGAATGGAACGTTTTCAAAAGGGAGTATCACCAGTTGGTACCTTAACTTAATGCTCCGGATGGCTGTTTCATGTTTTAACTTCCATCCGGAGTTTTCTCTTAGCGTTCCCCAGCATGTTCCTACCGATAAAACAACGTTGTTTTCAGCACCGGTTGTCCGGTACTATATCCCAGAGATTTAAAAAATAGCATTGAGTCAGAGGCAAATGAATGAGTGAACAAGGCAAAATTTTAGTAATCGGCGGAGGAATCAGCGGACTTACAACCGCACTCGAAGCCTCGGAGGTTGGACGCGATGTGATTCTAGTTGAAAGGAGTCCTACACTCGGAGGACGTGTTTCCAAATTCCATCAGTACTTCCCTAAATTATGTCC
>JABGPG010000175.1:0-30219 GCA_018645085.1 Deltaproteobacteria bacterium | reverse complement strand
AGGAACTTGAGCTTGAGGTGGCTTCTGTTGTTGTCGCTACAGGCTGGAAACCTTATGATGCGAAAAAGCTGACAAATTTGGGATTTTCAAGTGTGCCTAATGTTATCAATAATATAATGATGGAACGTATCTCATCCGTCAGTGGTCCTACAAAAGGTCAGATCCTGCGACCTTCCGATCAAAAACCGGTTGAAAGAATTGCCTTCGTTCAATGTGCAGGTTCAAGAGACGAAAATCATTTGTCATACTGTTCTTCAATTTGCTGTCTTGCCTCCTTAAAACATGCAAAATATGTTTTGGCACAAAATCCTGAAGCGAAAATATACATTTTTTATATTGATATACGTACACCCGGAAAATACGAAGATTTCGTGGCAAAAGTACAAGCAGAACCAAATGTGACCATGATTAAAGGTAAGGTTGCAAAAATAGTTGCCGGAGAAAACGGCGGGGTTCAGCTTGAAGCAGAAGATATTCACCAGCAAAGCAAAGTTCATCTTGATGTGGATATGGTGGTTTTGGCAACCGGAATGGAATCAAGTCTGAGAGGACAAGCTCAAATTGCCGGAATCGAACTGGATGCAGATGGATTTGTTCCTCAGGAGTTGCAGAAAGCAGGAATTTATTCTGCCGGTGTCGCTAAACGTCCTGTTGATGTCAACAGTTCAATTCAGGATTCTACAGGTGCCGCACTGAAGGCAATTCAAACTGCAATGGGAGTAACAAATGGATAACAAAATTGGCGTTTATATTTGCTCCGGATGCGACATTGATCAGGCACTTGATGTGGAAGAACTCGCAAAAGTTGCCACTAAAGAATGTAAAGTTCCGGTTTGTAAAACTCATCCGTTCCTTTGCAGTGAAGAAGGTGTGCAGCTTTTAAAGGAAGATCAAAAAAATGAAGGCGTAAATCGTTTTATGATAGCAGCATGTTCGCAGCGTTACCATGAAGCGACTTTCGATATGGGTGAGGAAAATATTGTCGTACGTGCGCCGATTCGTGAATACGTGGCTTGGACCCAAAAAACAAAAGACGACAGCGGTAAGTTTGACGAGGACACTCAGTTGGCTGGTGAAGAGTACATTCAAATGTACACCGCCAAACTCAAGAAACACGGAGTTGCAGAACCCTATGAACAGGACACTTCAAAAAATCTATTAGTCATCGGAGGCGGAGTCAGTGGAATGACCGCCGCCATGGAAGCCGCTAATGCGGGTTATTCCGTAAATCTGGTAGAAAAAGAAGATCATCTGGGAGGTTTTTGTTTGAACGAACATAAGCTGATTCCTGCTCATGCTCCTTTTCGCGAACCTGAAATAAACTCTGTTTCCGCCGCAGTTGGCGCAGTTGCCAGTAATGATTTAATCACAGTTCATGCTTCATCATTTGTGGTTTCCATTTCCGGACAACCAGGAGAATTTCAGGTAAAACTGAACTCTTCCGGTGAGATCAAAGAATTCAAAAGCGGTGCAATCATCATGGCAACTGGTTCTCAGCCGTATGATGCAGCTAAATTAACGGAATTAGGAATTCAGTATGAAAATGTAGTGAGCAGTGCTGAATTTGAACAAATGGCGAAGTCCGGAAATATTGTCCGTAAAGACGGAACTCCTGCTTTGAATATAGGTTTCATCCAGTGCGCTGGTTCAAGGACTCCGGATCATTTGTCTTACTGTTCCGGAACGTGTTGTATGGATTCACTTAAACAGGCGGCCTACATCAGAGAACAAAATCCGGAAGCAAAAGCGCACATTATTTACAGAGATATGCGTACCCCCGGGCTTTATGAAGATTTTTACCGTAGTCGTCAGAATGATCCGGGCGTTTTCCTGACTCAAGGTGATGTGGTTGGGGTGAATGAAACAGGTGATAAAAACATTAGCATCGATGTTGACAACACGCTCTTTGGTGAACAGGTTTCGCTGGAAATGGATTTAGTTGTGCTGGCAGTGGGGCAAGTACCTTCCACCTTAAACGGTGAATCCGCCTTGAATTTGGAATATCGTCAGGGGCCGGACTTGCCGGAACTTAAATACGGTTATCCGGATTCGCATTTTATCTGTTTTCCATATGAAACACGCCGAACCGGAATTTATGCAGTAGGTTCCGTGCGTCAACCGATGGATATCAATGATGCGAAACTCGATGCGACAGGAGCCGCTCTGAAAGCCATTCAGGCGATTGAACTGACTGATCAGGGAAAAACCGTTCATCCGCGTGTTGGCGATTTGACCTTTCCGGAATTCGCGCTCAGCCGTTGTACTTCCTGTAAACGCTGTACTGAGGAATGTCCGTTTGGGGTACTGGAAGAGGACGAAAAAGGAACTCCGTTTCCAAATCCCGCACGCTGCAGAAGTTGTGGAGTTTGTATGGGTTCATGTCCTGTGCAGATCATTTCGTTTAAGGATTCCAGTCCGAATATTTTCAAAGAGATGATGACCAGCTATGAGATGCCGGATGAATTTGATGAGAAACCAAGGGTGCTGATTTTCGCTTGTGAAAACGATGCTCTGCCGGTTTTTGATATGGCTGCAATGAATCGTTTGGAAATAAATACAAATGTACGGATTATTCCAATGCGCTGTTTGGGTGGTCTAAATTTGATCTATGTTACTGATGCCTTGTCTTATGGATATGACGGGATCATGTTTATGGGCTGTGCTTTTGGTGACGATTATCAGTGTCATTTTGTCAAAGGCAGTGAACTGGCTAATACACGTTTGACAAAAGTTCAAGAAACGATTGGACGTTTGAATTTGGAATCTGAACGTATCCAGCAATTCGCCATCAGTATGAATGATTATGAAAAACTGCCTAAAATTATTAACGATTTTGTCGAAGAAATTGAAGATTTTGGACCAAATCCTTTTAAAGGGATGTGATTCACAACATTTTGATTGAAGCTCTCAAAAATTATTTTAGTGGGAACAACTCAAAAAATAAGGAGTATTAGATGACAGGACGAGTGGCCGTTAGTGCGGACTTAAACTTTGTCGAAGGATTGATGCTGCATGGAGCTGCAGATCTGAAAAAATGTTACCAATGCTCTACCTGCACGGTGGCGTGTCCTTTGACTCCGGATGAGCAGCCTTTTCCACGCAAAGAGATGCTGTGGGCGCAGTGGGGTATGCAGGAAAAGCTGGTGAGAGATATGGACTTGTGGTTGTGTCACAACTGCAATGACTGCACTGACCAGTGTCCGCGTGGAGCCAAACCCGGCGAAGTGATGTCCGCACTCAGGAATCAAACCATTGAACATTATTCCTATCCTCAAGCAATTTCCAAAGCAGCAAAAACAGGAGCAGGTAATCTTGTTTTGATCCTCATCCCGATGCTGTTGGTTGCACTTGCTATTCTTTTGAAAAACATGGGTAACGACTTTGCTTTTTTAACTGCAAAACCAATTGTTTACGCAAACATGCTGCCGGTAACATTTGTGGACTTAATCTTTTTGCCTGCAGCTTTGTTCGCTTTATTTAATGGCTATATGGGAATCAGCAAATTTATCGGCGGTTTGAAAGAACAATATCCTCCTACTGAAGCAGGAGAAACGTTTTTTGCCTCTGTCAAAGGTACAATTCAGGATGTACTATCGCATATTGAATTTAAGAAGTGCCTTTCCAACAAAAGCCGGAATATATGGCACAGACTGATGATGTACGGATTTCTTGGACTTTTCGTGACCACAAATGCGGTGATGATTTTACATTACCTGAAAGAGTTTGGTTTTGATGTTCAGGAGACGCCTTTGCCTTTTTTCCATCCGGTGAAAATATTAGGTAATGTTAGTGCAGTCGCAGCCTTCAGTGGGATTTACTTTATTGTACGTGACCGTGTAAAAAATTCTGCAGAAAGTGTTTTATCTTTGTTTGACTGGATGTTTATTGGCAATATGTTTTTTACGGTTGTAACCGGAATTATGTGTCAGGTGTTTCGTGTAGGCGATCAGGCGGTTCTGGCCTTTTCCACCTACTACATTCATTTAGTGATGGTGTTTTATTTGCTTGCTTATGCACCTCAGACAAAATTTGGCCACATTTTATTTCGGCCTGCAGCCATGATTTACTCCCGCTATTCGGGACGTAACAAGAATATTTTCAGAAATTTGTAATTTGTGATGAGCAGTGATTTTTGGAATTTTTTAAACGACGTCAGCTTGTCGGCATTTAAAGGATCAGGGTTATTGGATCAATTCTGATTTAATTTATTTCTGAGAAAAAAGGAGGCTTTTTTGAATTTTGGTTTTGTGATCGACAACCGTAATTGTATCGGTTGTCACGCTTGTACGGTTGCGTGTAAGGCAGAAAATGACGTGCCTATCGGTGTCAATCGCACTTGGGTGAAGTACGTTGAGAAAGGACAATTCCCCAACACACGGCGGATTTTTTCAGTGATGCGTTGTAATCATTGTGAAGATGCGCCCTGCACAACAATCTGCCCTACCAGCGCACTTTATACACGTCCGGACGGCATCGTCGATTTTAATAATGAACGTTGCATAGCCTGTAAATCATGCACTCAGGCTTGTCCATATGATGCTATCTACCTCGATCCGGAAACTCACACGGCGGCAAAATGTAATTACTGCGCGCATCGTGTCGATGTTGGACTGAAGCCGGCCTGTGTTAATGTCTGCCCCACTGAAGCCATAATTTCCGGCGATTTGGACGATCCAATTTCAAAAATTTCTAAACTGGTAGCAGGAGAACAGCTAACGGTACGCAAACCGGAAAAAGGTACTATTCCGAATTTATTCTATGTAGAAGGCGATCATGCTTCTCTCGTTCCTTCGCAAACACAACGTTCCGGAAGATATTTATGGAACAGTCAGTCTTCCGGAGTTGGTCATCACTCAGGAAACAGCGGAAGTAACAGTATAGTTTTTGATAACCTAAATAGTTCCGACACGCAAAAAGTTTCAAAAATTGATGAAGGACTTAAACAAACCGCGCGCAGAGTTTATGATGCTCCAAACAAAGGAATTCTCTGGGGCTGGGAAGTAGCAGGTTATATTTTCACCAAAGCAATTGCTGCCGGAATTCTGGCCTTTCCGATGTTGTTCCAACTGACAGGATTAGTAAATGTTCCTGATTCAGTCTTGTGGACAAGCGCTATTTTGTCACTCGTATTTCTGGGTTTGACTGGAGTACTGCTGATTAAAGATTTGGATCAGCCGAAACGTTTTCTTTATGTACTTCTGCGTCCACACTGGACTTCGTGGCTGGTGAAAGGCGGTTACACCATCACTGCTTATGGCGGACTGGTGACACTCTGGGGGGTGTTGAAGTACTTTGAATTAGCATCTCTTGCGGATCTGCTGATTTGGCCGATCTTAATCCTGAGTGTGCTATTAGCAGTTTATACTGCGTTCCTGTTTGGACAGGCAAAGGGGCGGGATTTTTGGCAAAGCCCGTTGCTGTCGGTGCATATGCTACTGCATGCAGTGGTTGGCGGATCTGCAGCATTATTGCTCATGTCTGCGTTTTGGACAGACCTGCTGCCATTAGTGTCTTTGTTGAAGGGGATATTATTCTGGAGTTTAGTGGTACAGCTGTTTTCATTTGCAGCAGAATTTTTGTCATCACACCCCACCGAAGATGCAGCTAAAGCAGCATACATGATTACCCATGGTACTTTCCGTACAAAATTCTGGGGTGGAGTTGTCATTGTTGGAAATGTGATTCCTCTGCTGTTGTTCAGTCTAAACCCGGGACTGCTCACTGTTGCTGCGGCCTCCGTTTTGGTTTTAATTGGTGTCTGGCTTTCAGTGCGAATTTGGGTGCTTGCACCGCAGATGCTTCCACTTAGTTAAGGACATCTCTAAAAACTGTTCCCTGAGCGGAGTCGAAGGGATTTTTCTAAATGCAACCGGTTTCGACTCCGCTCAACCTGCGGTTTAGGATAGATTTGGTTATTTTATAAGAACAGGAAAAACGAGTTTTTAGAGCTCCCCTTAAATTGAATTTAAGTTAAATTTGAAAAAAGAACGAAAATGAGTGTACAGCCCAAACCAAGTTTTATTGAAAAATTTGCAGAAGGTTTAGGTATTATTCCTAAATTAGATCTTGAGGATGGCAAAATAGAACCGATGAGTGATCCAGGTGATCTCAGCAATTATCCTCCTCCTGAGAAATGGGATGACTGGGTGGAGTATGAAGCGACAACCTGGTCACGTAAAAAGGCGAGGCATTATACGATTGTTCCCACTTCATGCTTCAACTGCGAATCCGGCTGCGGACTTTTGAGTTATGTTGACAAGGAAACCGGTGAAGTACGTAAGTTTGAAGGCAACCCCTATCATCCTGCGAGTCGTGGTAGAAATTGCGCTAAAGGTCCTGCGACCATCAACCAGATAAAGGATCCTGACCGTATTTTGTATCCAATGCGCAGAGTTGGAAAACGAGGCGATGGAGAATGGGAGCGCGTTTCCTGGGATGTTGTGCTCGACGAAATTTCGGCTAAAATCCGCAAAGCCATTCAAGAAGAACGCAACAATGAAATTGCTTACCACGTCGGACGCCCAGGACATGAAGGTTTCATGGACAGAGTGCTGCAGGCGTGGGGTGTAGACGGTCACAACAGTCACACCAATGTCTGCTCTGCTGGTGCCCGTACAGGATTTGCGCTTTGGGACGGTTTTGACCGTAAGCTGCCGGATTTTGCGAATGCAGAATTTATCTTGATGATCAGCGCCCATTTGGAATCCGGTCACTATTTTAATCCGCATGCGCAGCGTATCATCGAAAGTAAAAACAGCGGGACCAAAATAGCGGTGATGGACATCCGTCTCTCAAACACTGCAAGCCGTGCAGATCATTGGATGGCCACTTATCCCGGTACTGAAGCCGCTGTTTTGCTGGCTATGGCAAAAATTATTTTGGACGAAGGCCTCTACAATGAAGCATACCTGCGGAACTGGATTAATTGGGCTGCCTGGTTGGAAGCTGATCATCCGCAAACAGAAAGCAGCTTTGAAAATTTTATTCTCAAACTCAAAGAAGAATATGCTGAATATACGCCGGAGTTTGCAGCGCAGGAGTCCGGAGTTGAGGCACAAGCGGTCGTGGATGTTGCCCGGCAGATCGGACGTGCCGGCAGTCGTTTTTCCACGATTAATTGGCGTAGTGCAAGTAGCGGTAACTTGGGTGGTTGGCAAATCGCACGCTGTCTGCAGTTCTTGAACGTCCTCACAGGAAGCATCGGCACAAAAGGCGGGAGCCTGCCTAGTTCATGGAACAAATATTCACCAAAAATGCCTAATCCGCCACCGCCGCAAAAGTATTGGAATGAACTTCATTTTCCGAATGAATATCCACTAGCGCATTTTGAAATGAGTTTTCTGCTACCTCACTTCCTGAAAGAGGGACGCGGGAAACTGGATGTCTATTTTACGCGGGTTTTTAATCCTGTCTGGACATATCCTGATGGATTCAGCTGGATTGAAGTGTTGCGTGATCCTGAAAAAATAGGTCTACATGCCGCACTCACACCTACCTGGAATGAAACTGCCTATTTTGCGGATTATGTTCTGCCAATGGGACATGCTTCGGAACGTCATGACATCATCAGTTATGAAACACATGCCGGAAAATGGATTGCTTTCCGCCAGCCTGTTTTACGTGAAGTAGCACGGCGAAAAGGGGAACCAGTCGAATTTACTTATGAGTCAAATCCCGGAGAAGTCTGGGAAGAAGATGAGTTTTGGATAGAACTTTCCTGGCGTATTGATCCGGATGGTTCGCTCGGCATCCGTGATTATTTCATTTCGCCGTATCGTCCGGGTGAGAAAATGACTGTTGATGAATATTACCAGTATATTTTTGAACGTGTTCCGGGACTTCCGGAAGTTGCAGAAAAAGAAGGACTGACTCCGCTGGATTATATGCGACGTTTTGGAGCCTTTGAAATGGAAAAAGAGGTGCTGGAACTTTACAACAAAGTCCTGACAGAGCAACAACTTTCCGGAAGTTCGGTGGATGAAAAATCCGGTCTCATTACTAAAGACGGAACTGCGGTTGGTATCATGATTGATGGAGAAGCACGAACCGGTTTTGATTCACCTTCACGTAAACAGGAATTCTTTTCTCAGACAATGGTTGATTGGAAATGGGCGGAACACCGTTTGCCGGGTTACATCAAAAGTCATATTCATGCTGAAAAAATTGATAGCGCAAAAGGCGAATTCCCGTTGGTACCTACATTCCGGCTGCCTACTTTGATTCATTCACGTTCCGGAAACGCTAAATGGCTGGCGGAAATTTCAAATAGAAATCCACTTTGGATGCACACTTCAGACGCAGATCGATTTGCTTTTAAAAACGATGATCTGTTACGTGTCAATACTGAGATCGGTTACTTTGTCGCAAAAGTCTGGGTGACAGAAAGTATGCGTCCAGGTGTGGTTGCCTGTTCACATCACATTGGTAGATGGAGAAGACCGCAGGATCCGGAAGCCAACCGTTGGGCTACTAATTCTGTGGAAATACTGGAGGTTGAAGCAGGCAAGTGGAAAATGAATGTGCTGGACGGCATAAAGGCCTTTGATGGCGAAGACGCGGACATGTCACGTATTTTCTGGCGTGACGGCGGAGTACATCAAAATATTACTCATGCAGTTCATCCTGATCCTATCAGCGGAATGCACTGCTGGCATCAAAAAGTAAGGCTTGAAAAAGCGCATCCCGGAGACCGCTACGGGGATCTTTTTGTAGATACCGAACAGTCATTTCAGGTTTATAAAGATTGGCTGGAGAATACTCGTCCTGCACCTGGACCTGACGGTTTGCGACGACCGTTGTGGTTTAAAAGACCTCTTAAGCCTGTGCTGGAAAAATTCTATCTGAAATGAAAACACACATTTTGTTATAAAAATATCATGATAAAACCATATGGATCAGAAATTTTAACCCCCCTTTTGGTCAAGGATAAAGCACACAGGGAAATGTTGCTGGAGGAAGTAGAAAAAATTCCGTCAGTTGTTGTTTCTTCTGCAGCAGCAGCAAACGCAGTGATGCTTGGCGGAGGTTATTTCAACCCCTTAAACGCTTATATGAATCTCGCGGATGTGCTGGCAGTGGCGGAAGGAATGCAGATGCCATCTGGCTTGATGTGGCCGACTCCTGTCGTGAATCTGCTTAAAGGCGCTGCTTTATCAAACGAACTCAAAGCTGCAGCTAAAATAGCACTTCGTGATCCTAATGTTGAGGGAAATCCTGTTATTGCAATTCAATCAGTAGACAAGATTGAACAAATGAGCGCAGAGCAGATCAGCACAGTTTGTAAACAAATTTACGGAACATCATCAACTGAACATCCCGGTGTAGCTGCGTTTGTTGCTGCAGGAGACACGCTGATTTCAGGTACGGTTGAAGTGCTGAACTTTTCATATTTCTCAACTGATTTTCCGGAGACTTTCAGAACCGCAGTTGAAATCCGCAACGAAATAAAGGAAAGAGGTTGGGAGACAGTCATTGCTTTTCAAACGCGTAACCCAATGCACCGTGCTCATGAAGAACTTTGCAGGATGGCACAAAAGGAGTTGGATGCAGACGGTATCCTGGTACACATGCTGCTCGGAAAATTAAAAAAAGGCGATATCCCTGCGGAAGTCCGGAATGCCTCAATCAAAAAAATGGTTGAGCTGTACTTTCCGGAAAACACTGTGATGGTCAGCGGATACGGATTTGATATGCTTTATGCAGGACCTAGAGAAGCAGTTTTGCATGCGATTTTCCGGCAAAATTCAGGTTGTTCACACCTGATTGTTGGACGTGATCACGCAGGTGTTGGCGATTATTATGGTGCATTTGATGCTCAGACTATTTTTGACAAAATACCTGAAGGTGCGCTGCAGATTGGAATATTCCGCGGTGATCACACTGTCTGGTGTAACAAATGTGAAAAGGTAATGATGATGCGTGACTGCCCACACGGCAAGGAGGATTATCTCCTGCTCTCCGGAACAAGGGTGCGTGAAATCTTGGCAAATGGTGAGGCACTTCCGCCGGAGTTTTCACGTCCGGAAGTTGCACAAATTCTGGCTGAATATTATCAGACTTTATAAAACTATCTCAGCAAAAGCAGAAATATGTTTACATATTTTGGAATTCAATTCCCTGGGATTCGAGATAAGCCTGTGAAATTTGTTTCTGTATTCGTTCAGCTGTTTCTCTGTCTGCGTCTGCCTGCTCCTGTTCGTCCATATTTTCCAGCACTGCGCTCCGGCTGAAATAAGCAGTTGGATAATGCGGGTCCAATTCAACTGCTTTGTTGAGATCCTTCAAGGCTGAATCATTTTGTTTCAGCCCCAGCCAGACGTTGCCGCGGCTACAGTACAGCTTGGCACTGTCCGGCTTGAGCTCAATCGCTCTGCTGAAATCATGCAGGGCTTGCTGAAAATCTTGCTTTGAGAAATATGCAGTACCTCTGCTGATCAAGGCGATTATATTTTCTGGTTCAATTTTCAGCACGTCTGTAAAAAGGGAAATGCTTTTTACTAAATTTTTCTGAACCAACGCTTCCTTTGCGGAAAGTAAAAGTTCTTCTGTGGTATCCACTATTTTTAAACCGGTAAATAATTAAATCTAATGAGCGCATCTGCACCCTCAACAAATCCTGATAATCATTCTGAGCGAAATCAGGAAAATTTCAATCTAAAGCCGATTCCGCCGGAAGGAATTTTCTCTTTTGCCTGTCATCCGGGAGTTTCATGCTTTAACCGCTGCTGCCATGAGATTGACGTTATCTTAACGCCGGTTGATATTTTGAGAATGAAAACCGAGTTGAATTTACCCTCTCATGAATTTCTCACTAAATATACCAGCTTTCACTCTTTGAAAGAAACCGGTATCCCACTGGTGAAACTGCAAATGCGTGAAAACTCAAACGGAGCCTGTATTTTTTTGGATGGGACTAAAGGCTGTTCCATCTATCATAACCGTCCACAAGTCTGCAGAAGTTACCCCCTAGGAGTGGCTGCTCTTGATCCAAGACATGCCAAGCTGCAAACTGAAGGTCAGTCCACGGAGGCACGATTCCTGATTCAGGAAGACATGTGTATGGGACATCGGGAGCCTAAAACCTGGACACTGAAAGAGTGGATGAATGATCAGGGTACAATTGGGCTCGAGGAAGAAAACAAAGCATGGCTGGAAATTGTGGCAAAATTAAAAGCCATGAAAATGGCTGAGACTCAACAACGTGAAATCAGCCTGTTTATGATGGTAAGTTACGATCTTGATACTTTTTGGAATTTTGTCTTTGAAAGTACTTTCCTGGAGCGTTTTGTTGTGGATGAAAAAACTATTGAAAACATCAAATCAACTGAAGCAGAGCTGTTGAAATTTGGCATGGAGTGGTTGCAGTACGCTCTTTTTGGCGAAGGAAATATTAGACCAAGGCAAAAATAATGAAGATAATTACAGTTTAATCATCATATTTTTTTCATGCATTAACATTCGCTGTTTCATAAAGCAGCCAACATTTTATTTTATTAATTGAGAATTTTTCCACCTTGATGTTGAACAATCTGGTGGTTTTAAGGTTCTTTGTCTTAAACTATTTAGCGTTACGGAGCAGAAATTTGTTCTGCTCAAGAGTAGTTTTTCGGAAAAATAACTTGACATTGAACTCCAAACATGGAGAATACCTCCCAATCAAATAATTTCTTAGAGGAAAGTGTAATGAGTGAATTTGATACTGAGTTAAATTGCGAAGGACTTAATTGTCCCCTACCTATTTTAAAAACCAAAAAAACTATTGACGGCATGAGCAGCGGGCAGCTACTGAAGATGACGGCTACTGACCCCGGTTCCGTAAACGACATGGATTCCTGGGCAAAACGTACCGGGAATAATTTGGTTTCCCATGCTGAAGACGGCGGCGTACATACATTTTTTATTAAGAAGAAGTAATTTTTTTTAAATTCTTGAGATAAAAAAATTGTTTGGTTTAATATATTCTAATATTTGAATATACAAGCTAGTTGATTTTAGTTGTTAAGACAACACATTAGAATTACTGAAAGTCATACGCTTTTATTTGAACTCAAAGGATCTGTTTTGGAAGACACAAACACATCTCGTTTACTGATTTCTGCTCCTCAAAAAAGTGCGGGAAAAACGACGGTCAGCCTGGGCGTTCTTCACAACCTTCAGCAGGAGGGAGTGAAGGTGCAGAGTTTTAAAAAGGGTCCGGATTACATCGATCCTATGTGGCTTAAACTGGCCAGCGGAACTGAATGTCACAATTTAGATCCTTATCTGCTGGGAGCAGAAGGTTGTCTGGATTCGTTTGGACGTTATAGTACAGAGTCCAGTATGGCCTTGATTGAAGGCAATCACGGATTACATGACGGTATGAGCCTTGATGGTTTTGACAGCAGTGCAGGGCTGGCTAATATGCTTCAGTCACCGGTTCTGCTAGTGATAAACAGCCGGGGGATGGGACGCGGAGCGGCCGCTGTAGTGACAGGGATGCAAAAAATGCAGCCTGAGCCAAACATCGTAGGAGTCGTGCTGAATCAAGTCAGGAGTGCCCGTCAGCAAGAAAAACAAAAATCTGCAATTGAAAGATTTTGCGGAATTCCGGTTGTCGGCTCTATACCGATAGATGAAGCTGTAACAATTCCGGAGAGACATCTAGGTTTGACTACAGTTGATGAAATGGAATCCGCCAGAGGAATCATCAGCCGTGCTGGAGAGTTAGTTGCCCAGTATTGTGATATGGATGCGATTAAATCCATGTTTAAAGCCACTCCACTCCATACAGCTTACCTGGACAGCAAGCCACTCCTTCCCGAACATGCTTCAGTAAAAATTGGAATTTTCCATGATCCTACATTTTGTTTTTATTATCCGGAAAACTTAGCAGCCTTAAGGGAAAACGGTGCAGAGCTGGTTTTGATAGATTCGCTGCATGATAATTCACTGCCTGACCTGGATGGACTTTACATCGGCGGTGGTTTTCCTGAATCATTTTTCGAGGAACTAAGTGCCAACCGTAAGCTGCTTTTAGAGGTTAAGGAACGTGTCCGCAGTGGAATTCCTGTTTATGCGGAATGCGGTGGTTTGATCTATCTCTGCGAAACTGCGCATTTCAAAGGTAAAAAATTTAAATTAGCAGGTGTTCTACCTTTTGAAATCGGTTATCAGAAAAACCCTGTTGGTTACGGATATATCTCTCTCAAAAGCCGTTGCCAGAGCAGGTGGTTTGACGAAGGTGCTTTGGTAAAAGCGCATGAGTTTCACTACTCAAAACCACTTTCTAAAAGTGGAACAATGCCGAGCCTTTCCGCAACAAGCTCAGCGGACCGTTATCAATTCAACGTAATCAGAGGATATGGAATTGATGGAAAGCAGGATGGAATCCTGCATCAAAATATTTTTGCGTCTTTCGCACATTTGCATGCAGCGGTGAATCCGCAATGGGCGAGAGGATTTGTAGAGCTGGCAACAGAATACCAGCGCTGATATAAAACCCTAACAAAGGAGAAAAAAATGAGTTTTGACTATGAAGGAAGCACCATTGAAACTGATGAAAATGGTTATTTACTTACACTGGAAGATTGGTGTGAAGGAGTGGCAGCTAAACTTGCCGAAGATGAAGAAATTGAAATGAACGATGAGCACTGGGAAATAATCAATTTCCTCAGGGATTATTATCAGGAATTTCAAATTGCGCCTGCAGTTAAAGTTTTGACCAAGGCAATTGCTAAGAAAAACGATATTCATAAGAAAGAGGCATCAGTTTTTTTGTATAACCTTTTTCCAAACGGACCAGGGTTGCAGGCCTGTAAGATAGCGGGATTGCCCAAACCTACCGGTTGTGTTTGATACCACTACAGTCAGGGGTTTTGCAGCAAGGAGGCAGACAGAATGCCAGTGGTATGGCTTGCAAACGACCTTATTATGTCTCAATTTCAAGATATAGAGTTGCTACCTGAAAATTAATTAAGTCTTAAAAAAGGAGTTGATATGGAAGATTTAAAAGGAGCCGGTTCATCCGGTGATGAAAAAGATACTGGCGATAATAAAGGAAAATTCCTCAACCCTACCCCCATTCTTGATGAGTTGGAAGGCGGTAAGTGGCCAAGTTTTATCACAGGATTTAAAGAACTTGGAGAACGTACTGAAAAACCCATGATTCGCGGAGTTCTGGATCAACTGGAATATTCCTACAAAACTAAAATGGGATACTGGAAAGGCGGCTTGGTTACTGTCAAAGGATATGGTGCAGGAATTATTACACGTTTTTCGATGATCAAAGACAAATTTCCAGAAGCAACTGAGTTTCATACTTTTCGCATACAACCTGCTCCAGGACTTCATTACAGCACAAAAATGTTAAGAGAGGTTTGTGATATCTGGGAAAAATATGGTTCCGGATTTATCAACATGCACGGCCAATCCGGGAATCTGCAGTTGATTGGTATTGAGCAGGCAAAAACGCAGGAATGTTTTGATGAGCTCAATCAGGCCGGCTGGGATCTGGGTGGAGCAGGAGCAACTGTCCGTACCGCGGCTTCATGCGTCGGCCCCGCACGTTGTGAACAAGCCTGTTTTGATAACCTCAAAGTTCACGAAAAAGTCTTAAAAAATTATGCAGGCATGACCCACCGTCCTGAATTCAATTACAAAATGAAATTTAAATTCTCCGCCTGTCCGAATGATTGTGCAAATGCAATTATGCGGGCCGACGTGGCTTTAATTGGAACCTGGAGGGATTCGATTCAAATCGAACAGGAATACGTCAAGGAGTGGATCGATGACAATGGAGAAGACGCGCTGTTTGATCAGGTCGTCAATATGTGTCCGACCAAAGCTATTTCTCACAAAATAGGAACCTCCACAATTGAGATTGACAACAAGAACTGTGTGCGCTGCATGCACTGCCTAAATGTATTACCAAAAGCTCTTTCACCTGGCAAAGAAAGAGGAGCATCCTTGCTGATGGGAGGCAAAAACACACTCAAGGTTGGAGTCAATCTTGGTGCGATGATGATACCTTTCATGAAACTCGATACTGATGAGGAAGTTGAGGAATTCATTGAATTAATGGATGAAATCATTGACTGGTGGGATGAAGCCGGATTAGACCATGAACGGGTTGGTGAAACAATTGAACGTGTCGGCATGAAGCAGTTCCTGGATGCAGTTGGAATTGAGGCAAACATTGATATGGTGGTAAGACCACGCGACAATCCTTATTACAAAAAACAATACGACAGCGCGGTATAGCATTACGTTGTTGTGGACAACGGGCATCTTGTTGCTAAAAAACACAATCAAGTTGTTCCGCCTGTTTTCAGTTACACTAAATTTTAGAGGAGTTTATTATGAATGCACCCTTAGAAAGAACCTGGAAAACCATTGAGTCCGGTCCGCATAATCTTGAAGGTTCACTGCATCCGGTAGTTGTTAAAAATTATGGTAAATGGAAATATCATAAATTGATCAAGCCCGGAGTGATGGTTCATTATGGCCTCAGCGGTGATGCGCTTTACACTGTTCGAGCCGGAACTCCGCGTCAGAACACTGTTGATCTAGTCCGTGGTCTTTGTGACCTTGCTGATCAGTACGCCGATGGCTTTATGCGTTTCACTATCCGCAACAGTGTGGAATTTATGTTTGCTGAAGAATCCAGAATCGATCCGTTGATTAAGGATTTGGAGGACATGGGTTTGCCTGTAGGTGGAATTGCTAACTGTGTTGCGCCGATTGCCCATACTCAAGGCTGGCTGCACTGTGATATTCCTGCAACGGACGCTTCCGGAGTTGCGAAAGGTGTCATGGATAATCTTTATGATGAGTTCAAAACTCTGGAAATGCCGAACAAGGTCCGGCTTTCAACTTCCTGTTGCTCAATCAACTGCGGCGGCCAGGCAGATGTCGCGATTGTGGTAAAACACACCAGACCTCCTCGTATTGACCATGCCAAATTGTCAACGCTTTGTGAACTTCCTAAAGCAGTAGCACGTTGTCCTGTTGCAGCAATTCGTCCAACTATTGTCAATAACAAACGTTCATTGATGGTTGATGAAGAAAAGTGTATTGTCTGCGGGGCCTGCTTTGGTGCATGTCCATCCATGGAAATTAATCATCCTGAACATTCACAATTTGCGATTTGGGTCGGTGGAAAAAACAGTAATGCACGTTCAAAACCTCAATCCATGAGCCTTGTTGCAGAAGGGATTCCTAACAATCCTCCTCATTGGCCGGAAGTAAATGCTGTGGTCGGCAGAATATTGAAAGCATACAAAGCAGGAGGAAAACCCTGGGAACGGATGAACGAATGGATTGACCGCATTGGTTGGAAACGCTTTTTTGAGGAAGCCGAGTTGACCTTTGAGGTTGACATGATTGATAGTTACCGCCACGCCAGAACCACATTTAACCAATCGATGCATGTTCGATTTTAAATAGAGGAACAGATTATGACTTTTGACTCAAATCCAATTCTCGATTTTGCTAATAACTATGAGTTTCCGGAATATTCTGATCAGGATGGATTTCATAAGGTAGTTGCTTTTGGTGATGAAAGTCACAAATGCCCAATTTATGTAAAACAGGTGCCGCCCTGTACTGCCGGTTGTCCTGCAGGTGAAGATATCAGGGGTTATCACAACCTCTTGACAGGTGTTGAAAAATCAGACAATAAGTGGGACGATGCCTGGTACAGAATTGTGGAGACAAATCCATTTCCGGCTATCATGGGCAGAATTTGCCCGCATCCTTGTGAAAGTACCTGTAACCGTCAGCACCGTGAAGAAAGCATTGGGATTAATGCAGTGGAGCATGCAATCGGCGAACACGGTATTGACGCAGGTTTAAAACTGCATCCTCCAGGCGAAGATAGCGGAAAACATGTTGCGGTTATTGGAGCAGGTCCAGCCGGACTTTCTGTAGCCTATCAGTTGAGACGCAAAGGCCATGCGGTAACAATTTACGATTTTAATGAAAAGCCGGGCGGAATGATGCTCTACGGTATCATGGGCTATCGTGTTGAACGTAGAGTTCTTGAAGCAGAGGTTGGAAAAATTATTGACCTCGGTATTGAAATGAAAATGGGTGTTCGTATTGGCACAGATGTTTCTCTGGAAAAACTCGAAAAAGATTATGATGCTGTTTTTATCGGTGTTGGGGCACAAACCGGAAGAAGCCTGCCGATTCAGGGTTTCAAGAACAGACCGGAAACCACGAATGCAATTGAATTTCTCAGAGCTTATGAGATTCACGGTGATGCTGTTAACATCGGCAAAAAAGTCATCGTTATAGGCGACGGTAACGTAGCCATGGATGTAGCGCGTCTGGCACGTCGCTTGGGTTCGGAAGCGACTATTATTTCAGCAGTTCCAAGAGAGGATATGAACTGCTATCCAGATGAGTTCGATGATGCAATTGAAGAAGGTGCGAAGATCGAATATTTGGCTGGAACGCTTGAAGTCCTGGAAAACGGCGACGGTGTACGTGGTGTAAAATGTGCCAAAATGGTGAAAAAAGAAAATGGCGAAGAAGGCTGGAATGCTAAAATACCTTTTCTGCGTTATAAAACTACCGATGAAATATTCGAAATAGAAGCAGATATGGTAGTTGCTTCAATCGGGCAAACTACAGATATGAAAGGTTTTGAGGACAGTATCCACGAAAAAACTTCTTTGCTCAAACTTGATAAAAATTTACGTGTCGTTGGTAAGGAAAATGTGTTCGGCGGCGGAGATGCACTCAAGGTGGACTTAATTACCACTGCAGTAGGTCATGGAAGAAAAGCTGCAGATTCAATTGATGCATTTCTTAATGGTTTAGCACTGCCGCAAGAACAATATAGAAGTGTGATAAAGGTCAAAGAACAGGACATTAACTACTTTTTCCACTCCCAACAAGTAAAACGTAAGCATAATGTTGCAGAAAATATTGTTGGCAATCATGATGAAGTCCTGGAAGTTCTGACTAAAGAACAGGCTGAAGAAGAATCAAAACGTTGCATGAGTTGCGGATTGTGTTTTGACTGTAACCAGTGTGCAGCTTTTTGTCCACAGGATGCGATTTCACGCTATCGCAAAAATCCAATTGGCGAAGTTATGTACACCCACTACACAAAATGTGTGGGCTGTCATCTTTGTTCTCTAGTTTGCCCCACAGGCTACATTCAGATGGGCATGGGAGAAGGACTTTAATATTATTGAGAGGATAGTAATGTATGAAGATTTGATAAAAAAAACAGAAGCTGCGATTGAAAACTCCCTACACTGGGCAGAAAGAGGTTGGTCTGTCACTTTTGGTCCAAGACAGACTGAAATTAATTCACTTCAGGCTGCAGAGGAACTTCCTGAAACATTTGTTTACCGTATGGAAGCAATCAATTATTGGAAACAAGCACGTTTGACTGGTCACGATGCAGGAGTTTCCGGACAAAAAGCTTTAGCATCTCTCAAAAAAGGTGACCTCAAAGACGCAGAAGATCACCTTTATTTTTCTCAATATGTAGAAAAACCGTTTGCAGAGTTTTCTAAAACGTGGGTTATGGTACATGCAGCAGCAAAAGCTGAAATGGCAGAAGCTCAGTAATTTTCCATGTTGAAAAACACGAACTATGGAAGTCAGTCCTTTCGACCTTGCAGATAACGAAACTTATTTACGCTGGCGGGATACTAAGCTCAAGAATTATCCGCAAAAGATTGAAGAGCTTCTGGTGGAAATCAATGATCCACGTCAGTTAAAACAAAGCGAGTTTGATGCTTTGCTGAAGCGTTGCCGCAAAACGAATATGGCGCTTTATGCAGGGCGGACAGGAACAGATCCGGATCCGGAAATTCCTTTTTCTATTGGACGGCGTTTCGGTGTCAGTGGTCTGAACAAGAACTGGCTGGCAGACGAAAATGCCCTCACTTCGCTGAAGGTTCGCGAAGACGGGATTCGCCGACATTATATTCCGTACACCAGTAAAGCTATCAACTGGCACACGGATGGTTATTATAATACGCCGAAAGAGCAGATTCACTCGATGATGTTACACTCTGTTCAAGGTGCGGCAAGTGGCGGTGCAAACGGTTTGCTGGATCATGAAGTTGCTTACATTATTTTGCGTGATGAAAATCCGGAGTACATCAGTGCACTCATGAGTCCGGATGTTTTGAGTATTCCTCCAAGAATGGGAGAAAAAGGCGAGGTCGCCCGCAGGACTGAGACCGGTCCGGTTTTCCGCATATCCGCATCCGGCAAACTGCACATGCGTTTCACAATTCGGAAAAAGCAGGTGATTTGGGCGGACAATCCTCAAACCAGGAAAGCAGTTTCGGCACTCAAAAAAATCTTAGCAGGTGATTCAGCTTATATTTTTAAGGGACAACTGGAGTCAGGAATGGGTCTGCTCTGCAATAATGTTTTGCATAACCGCAGCGCTTTTGTCAATGATTCAGAGCATGAACGACATTTTTACCGCTCCCGTTATTTTGAAAGAATAAGCGGTACATAATTCCGCTAACGGATTTCTTTTTTCTAAGCCCGGCCTTGACGGTCGGAGGAGGCTTCATCTTTAGTTAAATCATAACCCCCAATGACAACAACTTTATGAATATTGGAATATTACTCAAGGAGGGGCCGTATAATCATCAGGCGGCGGATACGGCTTACAAATTTGCTGAAGCTGCGATCAAAAAAGGTCATACGATTGATGCTGTCTTTTTTTACAATGACGGAGTTATCAATGCGACAAAACTGATGGATCCACCTCAGGATGACCGGCACATTGCCAGTCGCTG
This sequence comes from Deltaproteobacteria bacterium, assembly GCA_018645085.1. Lineage (GTDB taxonomy): Bacteria > SAR324 > SAR324 > SAR324 > NAC60-12 > Arctic96AD-7. Next base: position 10,462 of record JABGPG010000175.1, on the reverse strand, counting down.
GGCACATTTGTGTCAAGAACACGGTGTACAGATGTTAGCCTGTATTGCCGCGGCAAAGCGACGAGGAATCAATGATGATGTACTGATTGATTGCGGAACCATTACCGGACTCGGCAACCTGACTGATATTGCCATCCGCAACGACAGACTTATCACCTTTGGAGATTAATAAAATGGAAGAAATTGAAAGCGAATCTTGCGATGATGAAATAGTTAAAAAAATAATGCACGTCATGCGAGCAGCCCCCCACGGGACTATTTACACCTACGAGGGTTTGGAAATGATTTTAATTATGGCCGCATACGATCAGGATATTTCGGTAGCGTTTATCGATGACGGTGTATATGCGCTTAAAAAAGGTCAAAATACTGAAGGCATCGAAATGAAAGGTTTTGCTAAAACTTTTGGTGCACTAGACGGTTATGATGTGGAAAAATTATATGTCGACCAAATTTCCCTGGAAGAACGCGGACTGACTGAGGATGATTTGGTGGTCGATGTAGAAATTTTAAGTTCTGCAGAAATCGGAAAATTGATGACAGAACAGGATGTTGTGGTTCATCATTAAATATACTTTGTAATTCAACTCATGTCTTAAAAATGTTACATACAATTAATAAATCTCCTTTTGGAAACAGTAGTTTTGAAACATCGGCCCGATTTCTTCAACCGGGAGATCCAGTCCTTTTTATCGAAGACGGTGTTTACGCAGTACAGGCCAATAATAAGTTTTCTGCAGCCTTAAACGAAATTCTTAAAAACAATCCGGTCTATGCGCTTGCTCCGGACCTCAATGCGAGAGGGATTGCAGAAATAACTGCAGGTGTAAAATCCATTGAGTATGAAGGTTTTGTTGAACTGGTGGAAGAGCACCAGGTGAGCAGTTGGCTTTGAATACGGAGCTAGCAGAATAAATCTTAAACATTATCAGCCGTCTGTAAATTATATGGATTTTCTACCAGTATTCCTGAACTTACAAAAACAGAAATGTTTGGTTGCAGGTGAAGGACCAATGGCAGTTCAAAAAATTGAATTGCTGTTATCAGCCGGTGCGAGTGTCCATTTGTCTGTTCAAAATCAACTTTGCGATACTCTGAAGGAGTTGTCAGAAAAAGGCAGAATTAAAATCATTAAGGAAAAAATAGGTGAGTTTGAGGTTAAAGATTACAAACTGATAATTGCTGCATCCGAAGATCTTGCGTTAAACACTTCGATTGTAGACATCGCAAACCAAAATAATATTCCGGTAAATGTGGTGGATCAACCGGAAATGTGTTCTTTCCTCTTTCCTTCAATAGTGGATCGTTCTCCACTGATCATTGCTGTTTCAAGTTGTGGAAAATCTCCAACTCTCTCCAGATTCATCCGCAATAAAGTCGCAGCATTTCTTCCGGAAGCATATTCGCCGCTGGCAGTAATGCTCGGGGAATTCCGTCACAAAATGAAACCGTTTCTGCTGACTTATGAGGCAAAAAAAGATTTTTGGAAAAGCATGATATTTTCCGGTTCGGTTGTTGAACTTTTCCTTTCCGGTAAAAAAGACACGGCGCGTGAAATCCTGCAAGAAGAGCTGGAAAAACATAAAAAACGATTTAATTAATAATTTACTGAAAAAAATTAATGAACACAACTTTAGCAGATTTGCTGGAGAATCCGGAAAAGACGATGACTTCGATCATCAAGCGTGTGGCCACTGGTCCGGAACTCAGCAAAAGTATTTCATACGATGAAGCACGTGCTGGAATGCGGCTTGTTTTGGATGGGCTGGCGGATCCGGTTCAGGCTGCAGTCTTTCTGATTGGCTTGCGTGTAAAACGTGAAACCGATGATGAAAATAAAGGTGTTTTACAGGCTATTCTGGATAGAACGAAAATTATTGAAGCGGACGTGGATGAGTTGGTGGACATTGCTGATCCGTACAATGGTTATGCGCGCAGTCTTCCATCATCACCGTTTTTAGCAGTCCTGCTGGCAGAGGCCGGAGTTCCTGCGCTTTCACACGGAATTGAAACAGTCGCACCTAAATTTGGTGTGACTCATAACCAGATTTTAGCAGCAGCAGGAGTTTCTGTAAATCTGCCTGTAGAAGAAATCGCAAAACAAATTAGCAATCCGGAAATCGGCTGGGCTTATGCGGATCAAAGCGTATTTTGTCCAAGTTTGTATGAACTGACGGATTTTAGAAAAAGGATTGTAAAACGTGCTGCTATTTCCACTGTAGAGGTTTTGACAGGACCGATCAGGGGACGTAAAAAAACACATCTGCTCAGTGGATATGTGCACAATGAATATCCGCCGATATACACAATGCTGGCGCGGCATTCCGGATTCAGCTCAACACTTTTGCTGCGAGGAACAGAAGGCGGTGTTACCCCGTCTTTACGTAAACGAGGTGAATTTGTCCGTTACTGGGAAGATAGTAAAGACATGCTTGTAGAAGCAGATCCTAAGGAAATTGGGATTGAACGTGACAATCGGCTCGTGCCAATTCCGCCAAATATTCTGCCTGAAAAGGATCGAGATTTTGCTCCTGATAAAAATAATTCCGAAATTGCAAAACTTTCCGCAAAAGAAGGCCTGGCCGCTTTACAGGGCGTGAACAATGCTACCAGCGATGCTTTGCTTTTCAGTGCTTCTTTAACGCTTTGGCATTTGGAACGTTTTAATTCTGTCAAGGAAGCAGCAGTTGCTGTCCGTAAAATACTGTCCAGCGGAAAAGCTGCGGAACGTTTTAAGAGAGCGGCGTGATGCAGAACGTTCGTTTTCGTTTCTGTAAAATGGCAGGAGAGTTATGAGTAATTCGCTAAATACACTGCTAGCACAAAATCAGGAAGTGATCCTTGAAAAATGGCTGAACCTCAGACTGGCAATATTTTCAAAACAGAAACAGTCTTTGATCATGACACAAATGGATCAGTTCCAAAATCCAATCCGTCATCAACTGCATGAAGGATTGAAAGTGATTTTGGAAAATTTTGACAAAAAAGGTGAAAAATTTAAAGAGGCGCAAGAGCAAATATGCAGGATACTCGCAATTCAGGATTTTCCACCGTCAAAAGCAATAGCACTTTTTTATGAGTTAAAGGGAATTGTACGTAAACTTGCAAAAAAAACAGGAGTTGGTTTTAACGCAAAAGACTGGGTGGAGTTTAATTCAACTATTGAAAGTATGACACTTGAAACTGTTGATTGTTACTGTGCTCAGCGTGAAAAAATCTATCAACTAAAAGTTGATGAAAGTAAAAACAAAGCATTTATGTTGTTGAAGAAGGCAGGAATATGAAGCTTATCTATCCTTTATTAGCGATCTTACTGCTGGCTTTAGTAGCTTATTTCGGCGCTGCCGCAGGTTTGGAATATTTGTTTGGGGTGATCATCCCTTATATATCCATAGTGTTGTTTTTAGGAGGCTTCAGCTGGAAAATTTATGACTGGGTAAAATCACCGGTGCCTTTCCGAATTCCTACCACCTGCGGGCAAGCGAAGTCACTGGAATGGATTAAGCGTGACGAACTGGAAAGTCCTTCAGGATTTTGGGGAGTATTCGGCAGAATGTCACTGGAAGTTTTGTTTTTCCGCTCATTGTTCCGTAACACAAAAGCAGAACTTGCTCCCGGTCCCAGCCTCGCTTATGCGTCCAGTAAGTGGCTCTGGATGGCAGGTCTTTTATTCCACTGGTCTTTGTTGGTAATCGTGCTACGGCATTACCGCTTCTTCTTAGCGTCGGTTCCTGGCTTTGTTGAGTTACTTGAAAGTGTTGACGGGTTTTTGCAAATCACCCTGCCTACCCTTTATATCACAGATCTGCTGTTGGTCATCGCGGTCACCTTTTTGCTAATACGCAGATTAGCCAGCGCGCAGATGAGGATCATTTCACTTTCCACAGATTATTTTCCGCTGTTGCTGATTTTAGCAATTGCTCTGAGTGGAATCAGTATGCGTTATCTGGACAAAGTGGATGTCGTGGAAATCAAAATTTTAGTCCAGGGACTAGTCAGTTTTCAGTTTGATGCACCCGGAAAAATAGGTGGCATGTTTTATGTGCATCTATTCCTCGTCTGCGTGCTGGCGAGTTATTTTCCGTTCAGTAAACTGATGCACATGGGCGGAATTTTCCTCAGCCCTACACGTAATTTGGCCAATAACAGCCGTGAAAAACGTCACATCAATCCCTGGAATCCTGAAGTTAAATTTCGTACATATGCAGAATATGAAGACGAATTCCGTGAAAAAATGGTCAAAGCAGATTTGCCTACTGAAGTTCCACTACCGGAAGAAAAGGAATAAAGATGTCAACAAACCCTCCTAAATTGGCTGATCTCCAGTTGGAGTACGAGCAGGCGCCGAGTCTTTTAAAAGGCGACAGTCCGGGCAAAGAGTGGCTGGATATTCCGGTTGTGTTCCGTGACGGAAACTGGTGTCATGCCGCCAAACCGAATGTGATTGAAGATCTTGGTTTCAATAATCCAAGAAAATGGAGTCCGGCGGATGAAGACTGGAAACTGGAAGAGGGCTGGCAAAAAATTGTCAAAGACGGCATGAAGGAACGTTTAGACAAATTCCGTTCCTTCAAATTGTTCATGGACATTTGTGTCAGGTGCGGTGCTTGTTCAGACAAATGCCATTTCTTTTTAGGCAGTGGTGATCCAAAAAATATGCCCGTTGTCAGAGCAGAATTGATGCGCTCAGTCTATCGGCACGAATTTACCTGGTCCGGAAAACTTTTTAAAGGACTGGTTGGAGCAAGACCACTTTCAGAAGAAGTACTCAAAGAATGGTTCATGTATTTTCATCAGTGTACTGAGTGCCGCCGTTGCTCTGTATTTTGTCCTTTCGGGATTGATACCGCGGAAGTCACCTTGATGGGACGCGAATTGCTCAATCTGGCAGGAACCAATATAAACTGGATCTCCGAACCGGCCTCAAACTGTAACCGTACAGGAAACCATTTAGGTATAGAACCACACACCTTTAAAAACGTGGTTGAGTCTTTGGCAGAAGATATTGAGGATCAAACCGGAATTACTGTCAATCCAACCTTTAACCGCAAGGGTGCGGAAATTCTCTTCATCACTCCTTCCGGAGACGTTTTCGGTGATCCCGGAATTTATACGATGATGGGTTATCTGATGTTGTTTGAGCACATCGGTTTGGATTACACACTCAGTACGTATGCTTCGGAAGGCGGAAATTTTGGTTTGTTCACTTCAAATCAATCGATGAAAAAAATAAACGCGAAAATGTTTCATGAGGCAGAGCGTTTAGGAGTGAAATGGATTTTGGGCGGAGAATGCGGTCATATGTGGCGTGTTGTGCACCAGTACATGGATACCATGAACGGTCCCGCGGATTTTCTGGAAGAACCAGTTTCGCCGATTACCGGCACGAAATTCCGTAATGCCACCTCAACCAAAATGGTTCACATTGCAGAGTTTACCGCAGACTTGATTCATCAAGACAAACTCAAACTTGATCCAAGACGCAACGATCATTTAAAAACCACATTCCACGATTCCTGTAATATCGCCCGCGGAATGGGCATGCTCGAAGAACCGCGTTATGTTTTAAGAAATGTCTGCAACAGTTTCAATGAAATGCCGGAGCATACGATTCGTGAAGAAACGTTTTGTTGCGGTTCCGGAAGTGGACTTAATACGGATGAATATATGGATATCCGTATGCGTGGTGGATTTCCCCGCGCAAGTGCGGTCAAGCATGTGAAAGATAAATATGATGTGAATGCCCTCGTTGCAATCTGTGCGATTGACCGTGCGAGTCTGCCGCCTTTAATGAATTACTGGAATCCCGGCGTTTCTGTTTATGGTCTTCACGAATTGGTCGGAAATGCTCTCGTGATGGAAGGCGAAAATGAACGTACCGAAGATTTGAGAGAGGACGAAATGGTGGATTTTGAACCTGAAAGTGCGGCGCGGGAGGAAGATGAATGAAAAAATCCTCATTTTTGCCGGACTGGCGGTTTTTTTGCTGGCTGCGTCATATCCTTTCTGGCAAAGCACTGAAGCGGAAGACTTTCCGCAAATAGCAATGCAGACCAAAGGAGAGCAATGCGTTGCGCCGGTGGAGTACATGCGGAAGAATCACATGAAGTTGCTGAATACATGGCGTGACTCTGTGGTAAGAGACGGTGAGCGTTTTCACATCATGCCGGACGGAAGTAAGGTCGAAAAAAGTCTAACCAAAACCTGTCTCGGCTGTCATGTTAGCAAGGAGAAGTTTTGTGAAGAATGTCACTCCTATGCCAGCGTAAAACCATATTGCTGGGAGTGTCACGTAATTCCGAAAAGTGGTGGACATACCGAATTGTCCGGAATTGAAAGCGGAGAAATCAGTAAACAAAATCTGCTGAATAATTTACTGGCGAGAAATCAGCAGTTTGCTGAAAGCAAACAACAATTTCAGGAGGAAAACAGTGATTGAAAATCGACGTAAATTCCTCAAAAAATCCGCGGGTGTGCTTGCTGGGGCCGGAGTTGTTTCCGGATTTATCAGTAAATACTCGACCGGTTTTGCTACTGCGTCAACCGAAAAACCTGTCGCTGAAAAGGGTATTCGCTGGGGCATGGTTATTGACATGCGGAAATGTGTAGACGGTTGCGTGAAATGCATAGACGTTTGTCATGTGACGCATAATGTTCCGGAATTTGATAATCCTAAAGACGAAATTAAATGGATCTGGAAAAGTGATTACGCCAAAGTATTTCCAAGTAAAAGCCAGCAGTTTGTCTCAGCAGAAACTAAACAAAAACCGTTTCTTACTATGTGCAACCATTGTGCTGATCCTCCATGCGTGATGGCCTGTCCAACCGGTGCGACATTCAAGCGCAAAGACGGGATTGTAGAAATGGATTTTCACCGCTGCATCGGTTGCCGTTTTTGTATGGCCGCGTGCCCATACGGCTCAAGGAGTTTTAACTGGAGAGACCCTCGTCCGGCTATTGAAGATATAACTCAGGAGTATCCAACACGTGAAAAAGGGGTTGTTGAGAAATGTAATTTTTGCTCGGAACGTTTAGCAAAAGGACAACAGCCTGCTTGTGTGGAAGCATGTCCGGAAAAAGTTTTAACTTTTGGTAATTTGTACGATAAGAAAACCGAAATTCGTCAGATTTTGAAAGATAATCCGACTATTCAAAGGAAACCGGAATTGGGGACAAATCCTTCAGTTTTCTACATAACTTGAGACAGAGATGATAGAAAAGGCATTAACAGGAAATAAAGTCTATTGGAGCTGGGTCGCTCTCTTAGTGGCTTTAATTATATTAGGCATCTATTCCTATTCTCAGCAACTTACTTACGGGCTGACTGTTACCGGAATGGGCCGTGATGTTAGCTGGGGTGTCTACATTGCGCAGTTTACTTTTTTGGTTGGAGTAGCGGCTTCTGCAGTGATGGTTGTTCTACCTTACTATCTTCATGATTACAAAGAGTTCGGTAAAATAGTAATCATCGGTGAATTTTTAGCTGTTTCTGCGGCAACTATTTGTCTGTTGTTTATCATTGCAGATATGGGACATCCGGACAGGGTTTTTTATGTACTGTTGTATCCTCATCCAAACTCAATGGTTTTTTGGGATGTACAGGTGCTGAACGGTTATTTACTGATTAACATTGTCAGCGGCTGGACCGTTTTAGAAGCAGAGCGAAAAGGTATTTCGCCTCCAAACTGGGTGAAACCGATCATCTATCTTTCAATCGTCTGGGCAGTAAGTATTCACACAGTCACAGCATTTTTATATGCCGGAACACCAGGAAGACACCTTTGGTTAACCGCAGTGCTGGCTCCAAGATTTTTAGCTTCCGCATTTGCGGTTGGGCCGTCTTTACTGATCTTGATCTCATTTATTCTTCGAAAATTCGCAGATTTTGATGTAGGAGATAAAGCGATCCGGAAACTGGCAACGATTGCGACTTATGCCGCTATCGCAAATTTCTTTTTTGTCGGTGCAGAATTTTTTACCGCGTTTTACAGTAATATTCCGGGACACAAACACAGTCTCCAATATTTGTTTTTCGGACTTGACGGAAAATACCAGTTGGTACCATGGATGTGGTTTTCGATGATTGTCGGAATTGCGTCCGTGCTGATTATGTTGTATCAGCAGCGTAAACCTTCGCAGAAATTACTAATTGCTGCATGTAGCGGAATTGTTGTCTCTCTCTGGATTGATAAAGGTATCGGACTAATCATTGGAGGTTTTGTTCCATCACCAATGGAAGAGGTTGTAGAATATTTTCCAACTTTCATTGAAATAACAGTCACCCTTGGAATATGGGCGATTGGCTTATTAATATTAACTGCTCTGTTGAAAGTGGCGGTAGCTGTTAAGAAGGCTGCGTAAGGGTAATTTCTCATCAACGCAGATTTTAACATGTTTTAGAAATAGTTTCTAATGCATGAAAGTCAATAATCATCTTGTTATAAAGGATACAAAATGAGTGAAGAACGACCAAAACGTATGGCGCTGATTGCGTCACAGGGTACTTTGGACTGGGCTTATCCGCCTTTTATCTTAGCATCTACAGCAGTGGCAATGGAAATGGAAGTTGCTGTATTTTTTACTTTCTATGGGCTAACGCTGTTAAAAAAGAAAATTGTGGCGAAAGTCGCACCGCAGGCAAATCCAGCGATGCCGATGAAAATGCCTTTTGGGCCAAAAAGTTTTCAGAATATTGAGTGGCCGATGCCGAATGTACTGATGGGAAATGTTCCCGGATTTGAAACGATGGCAACGTCAATGATGAAGGATACTTTCAAAAACAAGGGTGTTGCCTCTATTGAGGAATTACGCGAAATTTGTGTAGAATCCGGAGTTAGAATGATTGGCTGCCAAATGACAATGGATGTTTTTGGTTTTGCCAAAGAAGACTTCATCGACGGTGTTGAACTCGGAGGTGCAGCTACATTTTTGGAGTTTGCTGCTGATTCTGATATTCAGCTATTTGTTTAATAGTTTGTGTGCAGGACAGAGTGTAATAACATCTTTTGGGTAAACTACTCAAAGGTGTGTTAACTGCTCTTTTGTACTTGTTATAAAATAGTGTACAACAGTACATAAACTTATTTTTGTATACATGAGATGAAATTGTTTTTATAAACCTGTTTTTACTCAAGAATTAATCTGTTGAAAACAGGTTAAGAACATTTGTTTAAATTTTATTAATTATTTGGCAAAAACATTTTTGTGTTCGTCAGCTTAAATTTGTTGAATAATAAATTGTTTGTTACATTTGAATCAGATACTTTATAAACCTTGCAACACAATCAATTAAAGCCGAGTTTGCTGATGTCAATGAAAATCAAAGTAAAGATCCAGCTTGGAGACTGCGGGATGGGTATGCCTGTAATCCGCACATGGCAGGCCATGAAGAAATTAGTTGTCGGAGACATTTTACAAATGAGCAGTTCTCACCCCTGAGCAGAGCCTGATATAAAGGCCTGGTGCAGGACTTCCGGACACAAACTACTTCAAATCGTGATTGAAAATGACGAACGTCACTTCTATGTGATGTGCGCAAAGTAAGAGGATTTATATCTGTTTCTACTCCGCTCAGCAGAAAACTAAAAAACAATTTATAACAGTTTGACTAAGAAGCTGTACTGGTAAACTTTTCTTAAACAGGAAAAAGTTATGGCAGGGACGTTAAAAACTAAAGGTATAAAATGAAAATGAAAAATTATTTTGGATTGGCTGAAAGAGGATTGAGGGTGCGGAACTTTGCAAAAATTATACTCCTTTCCACAGGATTACTCTTTTTTGCTTCTGCGTGTATTACTTTGGGAAAAGACTTTCCGGTTGCATATGTTCCTGCAATAAAGATAGGGCAGACGAGCAAAAGTGAGGTTCGCAAAATGTTCGGATCACCGTGGCTTTCGGGGAATCAGGATGGAGAACTCGCCTGGACATACGGTAATTACGATTATTCTGTTTTTGGAGAACGTAAGGCCAAGGATCTGGTGATTCAGTTTGATGACAATGGAGTAGTCACAACCTATACTTTCAGCACGACTGAGCACAACGAATAATACGGAAATGACGGCAGCTTGACAGAGTCTATGATTTGTCTGCTGCAGGTGTAAATATAATTTTTAAGCGTTTAGTTTAGATGAATACAAAAAAGTCAGTCAACTCTTACCTGCTCATTACACTGATATTGTTATTACTTTGTTTTACTGCTTTTTCAGTAAGTGCGCAAAAATCATTCTTTGATGCCGAGCCTCTTGCTGCTGAAGAAGCGTTTAAGTTGGACCATATTGTTACAGGTCCTGCTGAAGCAGTTATTCGCTGGCAGATTCCACAGTTTTATTATTTGTACAAAGAGAAGTTTGCTTTCAGCAGCCAGGATTTTATCATCGAGGATGTTCATTTTCCAGTTGCTCAAATAAAGGAGGATCCTTTTTTTGGTGCAAGTGAAGTTTACCATGATGTGGTTGAAGCCACC
>JABGPG010000279.1 GCA_018645085.1 Deltaproteobacteria bacterium | reverse complement strand
CCGAATACTGTTCCATAAGTCGTAGAACTTCCTGTAGTCAGTTGTTCCTGTACTTTTGCTGAATAATTACCTGTACCAAAACCTATGAAGGGGTACCAGAAATCTCCTCGATAATAAAAATTTAATCCGTACAAAAGTCCCACTGCGGATATGTTTACAGAAGAACTGTCATTTTCAAAACTGTATGATTTGCTGTAGCTGTGTACCTCAAGACCAAAACCACTGGCAAAAGATCCGCTTGTCTTGTAAAAGTCGAATGATAAAACTTTTGGACTAACCTCTCGATTTTCATTCAACGCACCATGAGTATCCGCCAAAGTTGATAAGTACGAATCTGATGTTCCCACAACCGGAGCAGGGCTTCCGGTATCCTGATTTCCGTATTGCAGAGCAAAGTAAACCACCGTATCTTCTGCACTCCAGCCTGTAAATGTAAAGAAAAACAGGGATGCGGCTGTCAGCATTAGTTTTGAAAATAATCTCACCAATGAACCCCCAATTCCCAAAAGAAGACAAAATCAGTTTCGTTGCCAAAATTGTTGTAATCCTGTACAAATCCACTTTCCCAAAAAATTGAACCTGAGAGGTACTTGTAACCAAATGCGGAAACGCTGGTTGGTACGCTCAGGTTAGAGTTTCGCTGTTCCTGATTTTCACCACTGGTGGAACGGGAACTGGCACTGGAAGTCGGAAAAATACTACTTTGCGAAACAGTTTGAAAAACAAAAGAGTCTACTTCCGAAAAGCGATATTCCATCGACATGAAACGGTGGAACAGTGAAGACGCAAATCCGAGGTTATTACCGATTCTGGTTTGTCCGTCACCAAAATAGACAATCCAGTTATCGAAACCTTTTGAAAGGATAAAATAATGTCCCCAGTCAGCACCGCCGCTGCGAATTAATTTTTGTTCCCCGCTGCGGTCCGTGTTGGCGAATTTGTAACTTAGTTTAAGACTTGCAGCCGGCATGACCTTACCACCTGCTGACAAGTTCCATTTGAGATCCATATTTGGCTCCCCTCTGACATTGTAGATCTGCTTTGTACTCGCAAAGACAAATTGTCCATCTTTGACCACATAATAGTCATATTGGTTGCGCTCTGACAGGGCACGGTAGGCACCGCCTTTTTTGAAATTTGAAATGCCGACCATGCTGTGTACACTTTCGATGGTGCTATCCATGGTCCCGCCGTCAAATGAGACAAACGGTAATTCAAGTTTGAATTCTAATGAATCCGATAATCCATAGCGGTACTTGATTTTTTTGCGTTTGCTCTCTGCGTCCAAATACAGGCTGAATCCATTGACTGTATTACCGTCTTTATCCAAAAAATCTGTTAAAGTCAGACCCCTTGCGGTTTCTGTTTTTGTAATTTGCTCTGTAGGTCCCTGTGTGTTGACAAAAGTGTTTGCGATCTCCATCCCAATAGACAATCTTGTTTCACCACCTTTTAAGGTCAAAGTGTTTTCAGGAGACATTGCGAGGAAAGGTTGGTTCACTAAAAATTGAGGTCGAATTTCAAGGGGACCCAGACCAAAATTTTCTCCACCAGCAAGCGCAGATTCTTCTCCGGAGAAAAAAAACTGTAAAACTGTAAAAAAAACTAATAATCCTTTTATTTTCATAGACCTGAACTTAGAACAAATATACTTCCGCCGGCTTTAAAATTTGGCAACATACCCAGCGAAAGTGAATCCAAGAGTTATGCCTTTTACCTTGTGAAAAAATTTGTCACAGTAATAGCAGTGAATTTAATTAATATTGGCGCTGTACGAGTCTGCGGCAGGAAGTTATGCAACAGCAATTTTTGCTGGAAGAAGCATTGGATTAAGAACTATTTGTTTCCGGATAAGTCGTTTGTTCGAGGGGCTGAGTTACATATACATCTTAAAAAAAGATAGAGGAGTCATCACATGAAGCTTGAAAAAAAACTTGTTTCCACAGGTTACTGGTTGTTTCGCTGGCGGAGTTATTTCCCAATTGTCATAATTTTGATATTCATTCCTGCAATGGCGGAATACGAATATGTTGGAGGTGATCGGGAGATGACCACAACCTGGGGACTTTTTAGTCTGTTTGTCGGATTGCTGGGTTTATTTTCCAGAATTCTGGTTGTGGGACACACGCCGCAAAACACGTCCGGAAGAAATACCAGGGAGCAAATTGCGGAAGTTTTGAATACAACCGGTTGGTATTCTGTAGTAAGACATCCTCTCTATTTGGGAAATTACCTGATGGGACTTGGGGTAGTACTCTTTCCTTTTGTCTGGTGGATGCCGGTGATTTATACTTTGTCATTTGCTCTCTATTACGAAAGGATCATGATCGCGGAAGAAGATTTTCTCAGGGGTAAATTTGGCGAAGACTTTGAAAAATGGTCTGATGCCACTCCCGGTTTTTTCCCAGCGTTTTCCAAGTGGGACAGTCCGTCACTGGAATTTTCCTTCAAAAATATTTTACGTAGAGAATATTCAAGCCTCTTTGCTCTAGTTCTTTGTTTTTCAATTCTTGATCTGATAGGCAACTTTTTGGTTGAAGGGAAATTTTATCTTGTACCTGTGTGGAGCAATCTCTTCTGGATTACTCTTGTGGCATATTTAATTTTGAGAACCCTCAAGCGGCATACAACAATGCTGGATGTTAAAGGTCGTTAATTACGCACCTTTAATTAACTAACGGGATTTTAATTCAGCAGCGCAAAATGTCTAAACTGAACGAAATGATACTCGAGTTCCGCGAAGACATCGGCCAAAGTATTGAAGGGCTGGCCTTGCTGATGCAGATGGAACCGGAAGAATATGCACGCTTGGAAAAAGACTGGATTCCTCCGGATGAAACTCTTCAACGGCTTTGTGCTTTGTTTGAGTGGAATTATCAGGAAATCAAAAGACTTGCCGATAATTCTCCCTCCACGAGAAGCAGCAAAACTATTCCGCCAAATCAGCAGTCTTCTTCAGCAGATAATAATTCTGCAGAGTCTGCGCCGACTGCTTTAGCAAAATTAATCAAGGATGCACGAGAGGCTGTTAATCAGGACGCGTTGGGTATTGCGACTTTAATGGGTATCTCTGTAGATTACTATCAGGAGTTCGAAAATGGTGTTATTCCACCTGACGAATTGCTGCGGAAATTATGCTCGCTGTTTGGCTGGAATTACAAACAAATCCTGCAAAAAATCAACTCCCAGACTTCAGTTCTACTCGGCAAACGCCAACCACTGTTTCATGTCAGAGATATTCAGGCACGTTTACCAAAGCAGGAAGAACTGGAAATTCCGGATGTACCTGCTCCGGTTCCGCTGCATGAACAAATACTTCAGGCGAGAATGAAGGCGGATCAAAATGTGGAAGGCATATCCCTCTTACTGCAAATTAATCCTGAATTATACGAACAGCTTGAATCCGGAACTGTAAATCCTGATCCGGATTTGCTGAAACGTATCTCTTCTCTTTTCGGTTGGAATTATCATGAATTGCTGAACCGTGAAAAAAATTCACAATTCAGCCAACTCCTGCCCGCAATTACTTCTCTCGATTCTCCGGACTCTTCCATAACAGAAATTAAACTCAGAAAAGTGCTCCAGGAAATTACGGAAAACTGGCAGAAGATTACCAAAGAGCAACAGAAAATACTGCTGACTCAATTGGCGTTTATCCGTGGTTCAATGGAAAACATGGATCATGATTAGTTTCCAGAATCAGCCTTTTTTTAGAAGCTGCCTTAATTGAAATTTACGCTGCTTAAAAACTCCGAAAGACCAACTACTTCTATGTTATTTCCCATCGGGTAGCTTTCTTGTCCTGGATAGATGACAAATTTATGAGTGGCACCGATGTCGTCACAAGAATAATGAAATCCTTTTGAGAGGGTTGGGGCTAATGAGCGCTTTATTTCAATGGCCCAGAGTTCATTTTTTGGTCCTTCCAGCACAATATCAATTTCAGCCCGTGCAGAAGTTCTGTAATAACTACATTGCCATTTACCGGTCAGTTGACTGAGTATATTTTCAAGAACAAAGGCTTCCCAACTCGCTCCAACAATAGGATGACCTAACAGACTCTCAAAATCAGTAATGTTCAAAAATCGATGGGCAATACCACAATCACGAAGATACAGTTTTGGTGCTTTCACTAATCGTTTTTTGGTGTTTCCGGACCAAGGCGGAATCTGCCGGACCATGTAAAAATCACTCAGTGTATCTATGTAACTTTTAATGGTTTTGTAATTAACCCCAATACTTTCACCAAGTTTGGAATAGTTAACTTGTTGTGCGTTGTTGTGCGCCAACATTGTCCAAAGTCTGCGTATTGTAGTTGGTTGAATATGTGGCCCCATCAGTGGAATATCTCTTTCAATATAAGATGAGATGAAATCCCCCCTCCAAGACCAGCTTTGATCATCAGTTGTGGCTAAGTAGCTGTCAGGAAAACCACCTCGCAACCAGTGTTGTTCCATATCATATTGATGCCCACTTTGGGCGTTGAGCTCGGTCACGCAAAATGGACTTAGCTCAATAAATCTGATACGGCCTGCCAGTGTTTCTGAAGAATGCTGGATCAAATCACGGGATGATGATCCTAGCAGTAAAAACTGAGCTGTGCTTTCACCGGCTCTTTTGCGAATATCAACTAAGGATCGTAGCAAACGAAAAAGATCTGGCTGACGTTGTATCTCATCAATAACTAAAAGCTTGTTTTTAAACCGTCTGAGATAGGCTTCAGCATCAGATAATTTTGCAATATCGGAGTCTAGCTCAAGATCAAGATAATGACTATCTTTGTCAATAAGCTTTGAAACCTCTAATGCTAATGTGGTTTTACCTACTTGCCGTGGTCCAAGCAGAGCAACAACAGGCATGTTGTTAATTGCATCAACCAGTATTTTTTCTAATGATCTTTTTATCATGCTTGCATTTTAGTATTTGTGTTCCTAATTTGCAAGGTTGAATTATGCACTGCTGACGCAATAGCAATTTGTCAGTGAAATGATGGAACGTTGAAGAAAAGAGGACTAGAACAGC
>JABGPG010000183.1:16428-34751 GCA_018645085.1 Deltaproteobacteria bacterium | reverse complement strand
CTGCTCCATTTCGTAATCTCCCGGAGTTGCAGAAACATAAATCAATCTTTGCGGAAACTCGACAAATTCCGGAAACTGCAACGGCCGGTTATCCACTGCGGATGGCAGCCGAAATCCATGTTCCACCAGGGTAGATTTTCTCGAATAATCCCCGCGGTACATTGCTCTGAGCTGAGGCAGAGTCATGTGACTTTCGTCGACAAAAATCAAAGAATCATCCGGAAAATAATTGAGCAATGTTGCAGGAGGAGTTCCAGCCGCGCGTCGATCCATGATACGGCTGTAGTTTTCAATTCCGGAACAGGAACCGGTTTGTTCAATCATTTCCAGATCATACTCGGTACGCTGCAAAAGTCGCTGAGCTTCCAGAATTTTGTTATTTGCATGTAGATCTTCGAGACGTTCGCGGAGTTCTTCCCGGATTAAACGCAAAGTTTCCGGAACATGTTCGGCAGGCGCGACATAGTGCGAGGCGGGATAAATAACAAAATGCTGATATGACATTTGCTTTTTTCCGGTCAGTGGATCGAAGCGGACCAGACTTTCAATTTCGTCGCCAAACAATTCCACACGAATTGCGGATTCTGATTCCGCCAGATAAATATCGATCACATCGCCACGTACCCGAAAAGTTCCTCTATGAAAGTCAATATCGTTTCTGCTATAAAGTAACTCTACCAACCTCGCTACAATAACCTGCCTTGAAAGGCTTTCTCCCACCTTAAAAATAAGCAGCATTTTTTCGTATTTTTCCGGCGAACCAATTCCGTAAATGCAGGAAACACTGGCCACAATCAGCACATCGCGACGCTCCAAAAGCGAACGGGTTGCCGACAAACGCAAGCGGTCAAGGTCATCATTGAGCGCTGTGTCCTTTTCAATGTAAAGGTCACGGCTCGGAACGTAAGCTTCCGGCTGATAGTAGTCATAATAACTAACAAAATACTCGACCGCGTTTTCAGGAAAGAAGCTTTGGAATTCGTTATAAAGCTGTGCTGCAAGGGTTTTATTGTGCGCAATAACCAGGGTGGGACGCTGCAGTTTTTGAACTACATTGGCCATTGCGAATGTTTTTCCGGAACCGGTAATTCCCAGCAAAACCTGATGCTTATGTTTCTGTTCAACACCATTCACCAAAGTCTCAATTGCCTGAGGTTGATCTCCGGCAGGTTTGAAATCAGATTGAAGATTAAATTCCATAGATTTAACTCTTAATTATCAATCACTTCCTTTGGCCACTCGATCATTCCCTGCGGATAAATCACCTCCAAGGAATACAGTCCGTGCGGCTTTGCGGTAATTCCGGCTAACTCGCGTTGACCGCTTTCAAGAGCTTCAGCAACTTCATCAACGTTTTTGCGGCCCTGACCTACTTCAACCAAAGTTCCGGTAATTATACGTACCATATGCTGCAGAAACGAATTTGCTTCAAATTCAATTTGCAGGGTAGAGTAGCGGAAACGCTTTTTGCTGATCAATATTTCACGAATATTTTTAAGTGGACTTGGAGAAGAACAATTTGCGGCGCGAAATGCGGAAAAATCGTGCTCTCCGATTAAAATTTGCGCTGCTTGCTCCATGCTCTTTATGTCTAAAGGCTGATTAATCCACCAGCTTTGCTTGCGGGAAAAGGCTGGCTGATAAGGCAGGTTGCAGATAAGGTAGCGGTAACGTTTTCGGATTGCACTGTGCCTCGCGTGAAAATCCGGAGAAACAGTTTGTGCGTATTTTACTACAATATCGTTCGGTAAAACTGCATTAAGCGCAATACGCCACTTTTCCGGAGTTTTAAAGTTTTCTGTAGAAGTCTTAAAATTTGCTGTAAAATTAAGGGCATGAACTCCGGAATCGGTACGTCCCGCTCCGTTAACTTTTACTGACTCACCGGTCAAGCGTTTAATTGCTTGTTCGAGTGTGTCTTGAATGGTGGGTGAATTTGGTTGAACCTGCCAGCCTTGATAGCAGGTTCCGTCATAGGTCAGCAAGAGCAACCAGTTTTGTGCAGAAGGCACGGGAGATTTTCGGAAGCTTTAGCTGTTTGCTTGTTCTGCCAGCGCACGTACACGGGAGGGATCATTACCGGTAACGCTGTCAACTTCTTTGCCGTCTTTAAGCAGGACAATATATGGAATTCCGCGGACTCCGAAGCGTGCTGCAGTCTGCATATTTTTGTCAACATCAAGCTTGCATACCTTTAGTTTGCCATCCATATTTCCGGCAATTTCATCAATCAACGGAGCCAATGCTACGCACGGACCGCACCAAGTTGCCCAAAAATCAATGAGCGCATAGCCCGTTTTAGTTTCTTCTTCAAAGTTGGAATCCTCAAGGTGAATTACCTTGTCGCTTGCCATATTTTGCTCCTGTTAGGGTAACGTATTAAATCCGGAAACTGTTGTAAAAATCCATTCCTGTCCGCATAAAACACGAACCGAAACTCATAATTCTGACAAATATACATGAGAAAAACAAGTTTATTCCGGACGTTCTTTGATAATGATGCTTAATTTTGCTTGAATTAATCAGCTTAAAATCGTGCCTTAAAACGCTTTTGAAAGGCAAGTCCGCGGAAAAATACTGCTTAATAACGAATATCTTTTAGTTTTATGCGAGAATAAATGGCCTTCATGCTTCCTGTATGTAATAATTAACACTGCAGATTACTCTCACTTAATTAAGCACAGAAAATGAATGAGTGAATTGATTCAACAAAAAATACGTCAGTATCTGGTTCATTCTTTTCTATATTATCAACTGGATGAGTCAATCATTTCTGACAGACATTATGATGAAATATGTACGGAAGTTTTACAGTTAATGGATACTCATACAAGCTCAAGTCATCTGCCTTACCATGAATTAGTAAAAAAAAGTCTTTCAGTAGATGCTTCCGGATTTTCTCTCAGAAAATATCCTGCTGAGATCATCAGTTCTGCGTTGCACTTGCTCTATCAAAATAATGCTGTTAAATCCATGACCTTTGACACCTTTTTAACCCGTTTTGGTTATAGTCTATCCTGAGACCCTGAATGCCTAGGAATACAATCGAAAAAACCGCTCAACAGAATGAACATCCAGTTCCCCAGGAAGAAGAAAATATTCCTCAGGAAGAAGAGTCACTTCAGTTGCTCTGTCAAAAAATAAGGGAAGCACGAATTTCCAAAAAACTTTCACTTGAAAGCGTTTCAGGCCACCTTCATATCGGTGTCAAAATTCTGGAAGCAATCGAAGAAGGTAAACCAAAAAATGGTCCTACACCAGTTTTTTTTCGCGGAATGGTGCGTACCTACTGCCAGTTTTTAGAATTAGACAAGACCGAAATTGTCGAGAAAATAGAGAGTCTCCTTAAAGTTGAAGACCCTGATCATAAGCTTAATACTAAAAGCCTTAAGCCTGTCTTCGCCAGCAATGATTCGCATCCGGTTCGCAATGCTTTTACAATTTTAGTCATTTTACTTGGTGGATACTTATTTTATTCTCTTTATTTTGTGCAGGAGCCTTTTTTCCTTGCGGAAGACAATGCTACTAATCCGCAACAATCCGTAGTAGAAGAGGAAGCTGCAACAGAACCTGAACAAAATGTTGTTGCTAAAATTCAAGAAACTGCGGTAGTGGCCGATTCAACCCAGGAAGTAGCCGATAAACCTGAAGTGCAGGAAGAATCAACTGAGCTTGCTCCTGTAGATGAAAAACAAGTAGAGACTGCCAAAAGTATAGAACAGCTAATAGTAGAGACTCCTGTGGAACCTCTTACCCTTGAAGTAGAAGCCTCAGAAGGCACTTGGGTCAGCATTTCTGTTGACGGAAATGATATTGAAGATTATCGAATTGAAGCAGATGAAATTCAGCAGTGGGAAGCAAAAGAAAATTATCTGTTAACACTTGGAAATACACAGGTTGTCAGGGTTTTACTGAACGGCCGAGAAATTGAAACAAACCGTACCAATCAGTTACTGACAGATTGGGTTGTTGACGCAAATTTACTGCCGTAATTTCATAAAATATATTGCCCAGAAAGTTGAGCTGTTCTGTGATTTTCCTACAGTGTCAGTTGCTTCAGGGCTCTGAACGTAGCTGACCCGGATCATCTGTCTCTCGTTTTAATTTACTTTTTAAAGCAACCTTCAAGTATATATTTGCAGCAAATCTCTGCCATTGAGAGTTAAAATTTCATGCAGCAAATCCCTCCGTTTGAACATGGTAAACGCTACCATCCGCTTAGTCAGCACTATCGAGAACAATTTGGTGAAAAAGTATACAAGGTAAGTGTTTCGGTCGCAGATTCCTGTCCAAACAGAGAAGGTCGTAACGGTATGAAGGTTTGTATTTTTTGTGATGAGTGGGGTTCCGCGGCATATCATCAGCAGCGTGATCAACCGATCAGGAAACAAATTCAAATTAACCGTGAGGCAATTCGGAAGCGTTATCGGGCAGAAAAGTTTTTAATTTACTTTCAGGCTTACACTAATACCTTTGGCCGTTTTAAGGAGTTGGAATCTCTCTATCAACTGGCTTTAGAAGAAAAGGATGTTGTAGGACTGGTGGTGGGTACCCGTCCGGATTGTTTGCCTGAAAGGGTGCTGCGGAAATTTGCTGAAATCGCGCAGAAATATTATCTTTCAGTGGAACTTGGAGTACAGACTTTTGATGACGAGCAGTTGCTTTTCCTTTCTCGTGGACACGACAGTGCATCTTCTCTTAAGGCAATCCGCAAACTGAAAACAGTATCCGGAGTGAATTTATGTGTGCATTTGATGTTTGGTCTTCCGGGCGAAACTGACCAGCAAATCAGGGAAACCGCGGAAATCTTATCAGCACACGGAGTTGACGGAGTAAAGTTACACAATCTGCATGTACTCAGGAATACTCCACTGGAAAAGCTCTATCGCGAATCCCGCTTTGTACCGTTAGAGTTGGAAGAATATACACGTAAAGTAAGTATATTTCTTGAAAACCTTTCCCCGGAAATTGCCGTGCACCGTCTGGCAGCAGTCGCTTCACGCTGGGATGAGTTGATTGCACCAGCATGGACACGTGAAAAAATGCGGCCAACTCAATTTATTGACGATTACCTGGCGACAAAAAACACTTGGCAGGGCCGTAAATTTATAAGTAGCAAAGGTTGACAAACTAGTCGGTTAATTTTTCAAATCTTGTAAATAACTCAAACTTTTTTGCTTTACAGAAATGCAGAAAATTTTTATTTAGCGCAGCTTAACAAAACTGTCAGCATTTTTTATGATAAATTGTGCTGATGTTGAAATGACAATTTGTCATTCTTAGACTATGATGATGACTGCATTTATAATTCTTTATCTTGAATTTAAAACAAAAACTAAACACTTACTCAAACAAAAAAATGAATATTAATTCAGAAAATGATAACTCAGTTGGACTTGACGCCACTGAAATAGATTTGAAAGAAGCAATTGCTGATGACTCGGATCGAGTATTAATCAAGCGGATATTGGAATTACTGAGTGACGAAAAGGCCGAAGAAATCGTTTTCATAGATGCAAAGAATCGTTCCAGTCTGGCGGATTATCTGTTAGTCTGCCAGGGTCGCTCACAGTTACACTGCAGAAGTATTGCTCAAAATGTGGAATTTCATTTAAAGCATGAAGGTGAAATTTCGCTGGGACTCGAAGGTGAGCGGGAAGGCAACTGGGTGCTTTTAGATTACGGAAACATTATCCTGCATGTGTTTCATCCGGAAATACGCAAGTATTACAAATTAGAAGAGCTCTATTCAAAACGTCCAGGTGAGGAATATGCCGACAATTCTGATCCTTCAAAATATAGATATTAAGGAAGAATAATGCCAGACGAGGAGCAACCGGAATGGCTGGAGACGCTAGAGAAAACTCCTCTAACTTCACGTTTACGGCGTAAAGAATCTCTGAAACGTTTCAATACCTGGCGTATCGGCGGAGTAGCAGAGTGCTTGATTGACGTAGTCAATGTCGCTGATTTAAGTTTTTTACTGCCCTTCATCAGCAAAAACCGTATCCCCTGGTTTATCCTTGGTAAAGGTTCCAACCTGCTCATTCCAGATACATTCTGGCCCGGAATAATCCTGCATTTGAGCGGAGAGTTCAAAAGTTGGGAGCCCCTCGAAAACAACAATCCATCCTGTAACCATAATGGAGTTTCCGCCGGTGCTGCACTGGCCGATGTGACATTTGCTCAACGCTGTGTAACTCAAGGATGGTCCGGGATGGAATTTTTAATCGGTATTCCCGGAACGATCGGTGGAGCGGTTGCCATGAACGCCGGTGCACACGGAGGTGAAACTGCGGAATTTTTAGTGCAGGCGGAGTGGATGGACATGGCAGGCAATTTACACACTTCTGCACGGGAAGAGTTGGAATTTCGTTATCGCTTTTCAGAACTTAATGGTAATTCTGGAAAAATCATCACCCGTGCCGTTTTTCAACTTCAGCAAACTGATCCGGAAAGCGTTGAAAAAAAACTGCTCGAATGTCAGCAATTCCGGATGGAAAAACAACCTTACAATCAACCAAGCTGCGGTTCAGTTTTTAAAAATCCTCCTGGTGATTTTGCAGCGCGTTTGATAGAAGATTCCGGATTAAAAGCTAAAATGTGCGGCGCTGCTCAAATCAGTCCGATCCATGCAAATTTTATTGTGAACCTTGGGAATGCTACATCTGCAGATATCTTAGCGTTGATCGACACCGTCCGGGAAACTGTTTTTAGCAAGCATTCTATTTATTTGGAGCCCGAGGTTCAAATCCTGCAGAGTTCAGTATATAACTAAATTTCAGCAGTTGAATTTAAAGTGCTTGCTCGCAACCTTTAACTTTCCTGACTGATAAAACTGAACTGCCTTACTCCAACTGCAAGTTTTGATTTTCCATGCAGGATCTCAAACGACAATCGAATCGAAGACCCGCCGTACGTAGACTTCGGACATCCTCAACAAGTTTCCGGAAAAACCGTAGTAATCCCATCCCAGGACTTCCAGTAAAACTTCGCAAACCGAAAGCAGAACCGGCTAACAGAAATTCCTGGCTACCAACGTATTTTGTAGAAAATGAACCGGCTTTCCTGCGCATGAAAATACGCTGGCTGATTCAAAAATTTATTGGAATCTGCGGTCTTGTTTTTATTTTATGGTTGGCCGGAGGCAGCATTTGGGTTGGACAGACATTTTTTCAACAACCACTAACAAAGGTGCTGATTAAAGGCAATCAGTTGTTGGACGATGTTGATGTGCTGAGAATGAGCGGACTGCGTCAAGGGCAGCATTTATCTGACCTAGAACCCTACCGACTCGCGGAACGTCTGCAGACACATCCTATCGTGAAAAAAGCGGACATCCGTAGAAAATTTCCTGATGAAATTCACCTTAGGCTTACTGAGTATCAGCCAGTTGCAGTGCTTAAAATTTCACAAGAAAATAATATTTTTTCACCTGCATCACTGTCAAAAACCAAGTATGTACTGATTGGTAAAAATCAACGTCTACTCAAACAATTGCCGATTGATGTACTGCGTGATTCCCCTCACAAAAAATTACCGCTTATTGATGGTCTGACTGTACAGTCGTTCACGCTGGGTTCACGTCTGGATTCACCTGTTTTGGAAAGAGGATTAAGATTTCTGGCAACATTTCAGCAAATGACTGCAGCGCAAAAATTTAAACTGCCTAAAACTCAGCTTAAGCAGGAAAGTCAATTCCGAATCGTCGACTGGACTACCCAGCCTATTCACATTGATATTTCAGATCCCCTCAATCTAAAAATCAACTGGCCGCTGAATGTCTTTAATCGTCAACCAGGCTCACCAGAACCTTTACGTACTGTTCCGCTGACGATCCAGATGGGTAGTCGCAATTTCGGAGAACGTTTACTAACCTTCCAAAATATCTATGCTGTGCTCGACAAACAGCATCCAGGATTAAAAAGTATTGACCTACGCTATAAAAATAGGGTATTGGTAGTACCATGACCTAAATTTAAAACTAAACTGTAACGTGGACATTTTGTCTGCGCACATTTAGTGGAGCAGTGCAATGGGCTTGTTGGATGAACTGGTGCAGGAAGAAGATCTGGATCCGGAAGTAATGCGGCAAACAGGCAGCACCTACCTGAACCTCTCGGAACTGGAGAAAATACGGCATTTGATCCAGATGGATTTGCTGGATGAATCCCAGCTGTTGCGAAATTTGTCAAACCGTTATGGACTCCCTCTGCTGTCCAACACACGTGATGAAGTCCAAAATCACGAAAAAACCCTTTTAGCAAAACAACTTTATGAACGCACAGGTATTTTGGCCATGCGTTTTGGTTCAAAGTGTGCGGGGCTGTTGTCAGTGCAGTCAAATTGGTTGAGCATGAATCAGGTTGCCTTTCAGTTGGGTGAACCTGTTTTTTGGCATTTAGCTCAACAGCAGCAAATAGAGGCTCTGCTTGAAACTTCAGAGTTACCTGCCACGGAAGGAAATTTTTCTGCAACAGTCAGAATCCAGCAAATATTTGAAGAGGCAATTTCCCGCAGATGTTCCGATATTCATCTTGAACCGGAAAAAAACAAACTTCGAATACGATACCGTATTGACGGTTACCTGCACGATGCTGCTTCAATACCGCTGAGTTTCCACCCACTGATTTTATCGCGTTTAAAGTTATTAGCAGGAATGGACATTGCTGTGCGACGGAGACCTCAAGACGGTCACTACACCTACCGCTCAAATGGAAGCCGTAACTTTGACGTTAGAGTTTCGACACTGCCAGGTCAATCAGGTGAAAAACTGGTGCTGCGGCTTTTGGATCAAACACCTGTACAGCACAAATTGGAAGCGCTTGGTTTTTTCAAAAATGATTTGGAAATGCTCTATCAGGCAAGTCAGGCTCCAAACGGCTTGATCCTCATGGTTGGACCGACAGGCAGCGGAAAAACAACCACACTCTATGCGATACTTAATGCACTAAATTCACAAGAAAAAAACATCCTGACTATCGAAAATCCCGTTGAATATCATATAGAAGGTATCACACAGGTTTCCGTCAAACCGGAACAGGGATTGGGGTTTGCAGAGACATTACGTGCAGCTCTGCGTCAGGATCCCGATGTTATTTTAATTGGTGAAATAAGAGATGAGGAGACAGCGAGCATTGCGGTAAAAGCCGCGCTTACAGGACATTTGGTCCTTTCAACACTTCACAGCAATGATGCCGTGACTGCAATTCAGCGCCTGCTGAACCTTGGAATTGCACCTGATTTATTAGCAGAAACTCTGACTGTTATTGTTTCCCAAAGACTAGTCCGTCGTCTTTGTTCACATCATAATACTGAAAAAACGCTCACCAGAAAAACTGACAAAAATTGTCTGCGTTGCAGAGGAACAGGATATTCCGGACGCATTCCGGTTTATGAAATTCTTAAAGTAAACACGCTTGTACGCAACCGGATACAAGCAGGTGAAACCGGAAATAAATTAATACGTCCTGATACAGAATTATATTTTCATACAATGGAGCAAACTGCCCAACGACTGACCAAAGAAGGTTTGACGGACTGGAAAGAACTGCAGCCGCTCTTACTTAATGTTTAAGAGTGGTGTTTTATCTACTGTAAATTTCAGCGCTGATCATCATAGTAAGTTACGCAATGTTTCACTTTTGCACGATTTTAGCAGGATAGGGTGTAAGGGAGCATGAAATTAATTGCAATTGTTCTATAACTCAGCTCTGCTTAAGGCTTGACGTGGTTGTAGTTCTACTATGCTTATGATAGAATAACAGATTAATTTTAATCTTTTTCTATGAATATAAATTCATGAGCAACTTTTCAATCCTACTACTGAAAGATAGTGATGTTGGTGTAAGCCAGTATCACTTTGGGAAGAAACTGCTGTTTTTTTTGTTGATGCTTTTGATGCTCGGAGCTGCTGCATTAGCTTGGAAGTTTTTTGAACAACACCAAACTATTGCAAATCAGAACCAGTTACTTGAAAAGCAGGAGAAGAGTCAGGTTGCCTATCAACAACGGATTGATCTCTATGATGGGCGTGAATCACGGATTACCTTTCTTGAAGATTATGTAGAAGAATTGAAACAGGCAGAGCAGAACAGCAATGTAATGTATAAAAAACATACCGCCTTGTTTCGTTCAAACACCCACAAATTGGATGAATTACATAATTTTATTTGTCAGACACTTGAAACCCAATGCGCGCCAAATCTCAATATTCAGGCAAATCCACAACAGACGATGCTGTGGCTGGAGCAGATAGCTGATGATTTTGTGGCCTTTAATCAATCTTTGCAAAAATTTGATTCACGACGCAGAAGTTTTGAAGAGCAGGCAAATACAATTGAGCAGTTACGCGGACAGTTAGTTGAAACTGAACAGAGTTTGTCTGAGCATATGGAGTTCCTTAAAGTAAATCAGGAAACTGTTTCTCTGCTGACGAAGAAGATTAGTAAAGCTACCGGTATTAAGCTCAGTAAAATCACTAAAAGCAAACGAACAAAGACAAAAACAGGACGAGGTGGACCTACAATTTTAGACAGTTTGTCACTTGACTCACCGCAGGCACTGTTAAGTTCAGGGAATTTACGTCAGTTTCTCTACAGCAATTCTGATGATTACGATGTAACAGTTGCTCAACTGGAGGATTTGAACCAGTTGATAGCACGGAATTTGAGTATCTGGAGACAAACTCCCACTACGATTCCAATACGCAGCAGGGCCTTATCTGATCGTTACGGTATGCGGGTGGATCCGTTCACGAAGAAAAGGGAATTTCACGGCGGCATTGATTTCAGAGCACGCAGAGGCACTCCTGTTTATGCTCCCGCGGATGCAGTTGTCAGAATTGCAAGTCGTAAAGGCGGATTTGGCTTGCTGGTAGAACTACTGCACGGCAGGGGATTTTTTCCAGGAAAGAATAAATCGGTACGCTACAGAACACGGTTTGCCCATCTCTCGAAGTTAAAAGTAAAACGCGGACAGAAGGTGAAACGCGGAGATTTATTAGGATTGGTAGGAAGCACCGGACGCAGTACAGGTCCGCATTTACATTATGAAATGATCATCAATGGGCGTCGTACAAACCCCTTACTGCCGATGACCAGATATAATCCTGACCAGCGTCTTTATCGGCATTGATTTACTAGCAAACAAACCAGCATGTCAAACCAAAATACTGCAACAAGCAAAGGCCTAGGCTTCCTTGGTGAGGATTTATTTGTGGAAGGTACGATCCACGCGAAGAAGAAACTTGTTGTCGGTGGAACTGTCAATGGTTCTGTTTCCGGAGACCAGGAAATTGTTATTGCAGTAACAGGTAATGTAAATGGAAGAATAGAAGGAAATACCATCTTGGTTGCCGGAAAAGTGGCTGGAGATCTACTGGCCCACAAACGCCTGGAAGTGATTCCATCCGCAACTATTCAAGGGGAGATGCAGGTGCCTTCCGGACAATTGTTAATTCATGAAGGTGCCAAATTAGAAGCACAGTGTAAGACCCTTTTCAAGGAGCTTCCACAAAAACAAACAGCTTCCTGATTTTTAATTTTAGCTATCTTAGCTGCTGTATTTGTCTGCAGTGTTTTATTATTAATGTAAAAAATGCTTTATCCTACTGCCAAAAATAGCCTGAATAAGCAAAGCCGGCCCGTCGTACAAGCTAAACGGTTGAAGAACCACGACCGAATTCTCTACGTAAACGGGTTGTTTTCACCGCCTAAATCACCAGAGAATACAGTTGGTCTGGCAAAAGAGTCTGAAGAATGGCGTTCACTGTTTACCATGGTTTTAATTGCTGGCTTTGGCGCGGTCATGCTGCTGATCTCTGTTGTAGGAAGTTATGGTATTTTAGCAACTAACAGGCTGGAAGCACACGAACAAGTACTTGTTCAAAAACTGGATTCAATGGAACTTGAGAAGATCTTGATGACAGAGGAAATTGTTGCGCTGAAAACAAATCCTGCCTATATTGAATTGATTGCCCGCAAACAATTGGGTTTGGTACGTACAGGCGAGGTTGTTTTTTATCTGCCTGAATCCACTGAGAGCATTCCTTAAAAAGCAGATTCCTGCAGAATAAATATTGCTATCTCAAAATTTTCGTCCTTCCAGTTTTTCTATTGCTTGATGAACAACTTCCGGAATCTGAGTAGTTTGATTTTTTTTATAGTTATAGCAAATCACAATACCGGTACCTTCCGCAACCGTTTCAGGATGTTGCTCACTGACAATCAGGTACTCCATTGTAAAACGTTTCTCATGCATTTCCGTTATTTTAGCACCCGCATAAACAGTATCCGGATAAGTGAGAGGAATTCGATAGCGGCAGGAGGTTGATCCTAAAATAGGACCGACTCCCAGGCTATCCACAATGTCCATCCAGCCCAGTGCTTCAAAATATTGAATACGTGCACTCTCAAAATAGCGAAAATAAATTGCATTATTTACATGTTGAAAAGAGTCCATATCCCCCCAGATAACAGGAAGTTTCGCCACAACAGGATAAGATTTTAATAGTTCTTGCATAAAGTCAGCTCGATGAGTCAAATTGAAAAACAAAAAATAGAAAGGCCGTTTAAAAAGGCCTTAATTATCTGTAACGGAAATCCTCCTCCTCAGGCACTGCTGAAGCAGTTATGGCGGGCAGCTGATTATCGGGTAGCCGCTGATGGCGGCGCAAATCTGCTGCCTGCTTTAAACCTGCTACCTGATGCAGTGGTAGGAGATTTCGATTCCCTGAAACCGGATGTGCAAAAACAACTTCCGGAAAAAATACTCTTTCATGTCAAAGAGCAGGACACCAATGATGCAGACAAAGCAGTTCGACATTGCCTGAAACTTGGATTTAATGAAATTAACCTGCTTGGCGCAGACGGTGGACGGCAAGATCAGTTCCTCTCCAACCTGGAAATTCTCTTTAAGTATGCTCCACGTGCACGTCTCATCATTTGGACTCCACTGGAACGCATGGAGTTTATCCTGGACACATGGAAAGAGACTCTCCCTCCCGGTACGACTCTTTCACTGCTCCCTCTCTTCGGCGGTGCTCAGGGCGTTGTTTCACAGGGCTTAAAGTTTGAATTGAACAATCATGCTTTGCTGCCCGGAAAATCGCCTTCCGGAGTTTCAAATCAGGTCAGCTCCAATCCTGTCACAGTAAGTATCGGTGAAGGCCAGCTTTTACTCGTAGTTCAGCACAATGCAGATCATGTTTAAATTGTGGAATCAAATCAGAGTCAGAATTATAGTTAAGCTTAGAACACTGTAAAGCGTGGAAAAAAGCACGGTTGTGGTGACAAATTCCGGACAGAGCTTGTACTCCAGAGCAATGATGGATGCCAGTACAGCCGCAGGCATAGCTGCCTGAAGAATTCCAGTACTGCGTTCCATTCCTTCAAGACCAAAAAACGGTACCAGCAGCAGCGCCAGCACAGGCCCTCCTATCAAACGTACAGTACTCGCAGCAAAAACGTTGAAGTTAATCTTTATTTTATCGATCTCGCCCATCTGCACTCCAAGAGTAATGAGCATCACAGGAATCATCGCCTGTCCCAGCAAACCACTCAGACGTGACAGAAAAATCGGCACTTCAACATCTGATATGTTGAAAGCCAGTGCCGGAATCAAGGCCAGCAATGCCGGCGTTTTAAAAACGGAAAAAACCGCAGTCACACCGCCGCTACGAGCCCAGCTTGCCACGCCCACACAAATCACAAAAGAAATAAAAACGATTGCCAAAAAATATATAGTCGCCGGAGTGCGTGATGCATCTCCAAGCCGAAACTCAATCAGCGGCAGCCCAAAATTTCCGACATTGCCAAATGTTGCAATCAAGACAAATGCAGCTGACATTTCCTTTGATTGCCGAAGGGCTTTGGCCACCAGAAAGCCCAGAAATGCCACAGCAAGCTGCGCGGCAAAAATATAAGCTACCATCTGCAATGCCAGATCTGCTTCAATTTGAGTCTTGCTGATAATATTGAAAACAAAAGCAGGCACAAAAACAAAATAAGCCGGTCTCGAAAGTGAGCGCGCTTGAACTTGTAAACGCGGTCCAATGAAATAACCAATTACAACCAGAATAAAAACCGGTGTCACAACATTAAGGAATACAAAAAATATCCCACCGATATTATCAAAAAGCTCAAAAACGTTCATTTTCAAGTTGCAAAAGTTTTAGTAAAATTTTTTAATCAACAAATATTTATGGAGCTGTTTTATCAGGATGCTCACATTCTTTGACAATCACACAATGTTCACAGTCAGGTTTTCTTGCTTTACAAACGTAACGTCCATGCAGGATCAGCAAATGGTGCGCGTCCCTTTTCCATTTTTCCGGAACTACCTTCATCAAATTTTCCTCAACCTGCAAAACTGTCTTTCCGGGTGCAAGTCCGCTTCTGTTTGAAATCCGGAAAATATGAGTGTCCACTGCAATTACAGGCTGTCCGAAAGCTGTGTTCAATATAACATTTGCTGTTTTGCGTCCCACTCCCGCGAGCGCTTCCAATTGCTCTCTGTTTTGCGGAACCTGAGCTGCGTGATTTTCTACCAGAAGAGCGCAGGTTTTGACTATATTTTTGGCTTTCGTTGGTGCAAGTCCGATGCTCTTGATGTGCGACAATACTGTTTCTGCACCTGCCTCAAACATCTCTTGCGGAGCCGGAAATGAGGCAAACAATCCCGGAGTAACTTTATTCACCGAAATATCCGTAGCCTGCGCACTGAGAATTACCGCAATCAGCAATTCAAACGTATTACGGTAGTAAAGCTCAGTTTCCGCTTTTGGAATTGAGTCATTCAACTTCCGGAACAGACTTTCAATCTTGGTGGATTTCATGAACCGATTATCTTATTTCCGTTTAATTTTTAGCAAATTACTGAAATCTGCCTGGCATCTGTTAAATTGACAATTAGCGCTAAAAAAATGACAATAGTCAGCAACTCAACAGGGATTTTAAAAAATTTCAATCTGCCAATATTCGCAACTTCAAACCCATCAATAATTTACGTTTATGAAAAAAACTGATTTTCTACCACTGAGAATATCGGTCCTGGTAGTATCCGATACACGTACCGCAGAAACAGATACATCCGGAAAAACTCTTGCGGAACGGCTCACTAAAGCAGGACACACACTTGCAGAAAAGTGTTTTGTTCCGGATGATATTTACCAGATCCGCGCCGTACTTTCACGCTGGATTGTGGATCCGGCAGTAGATATTGTCCTGACCACCGGAGGTACAGGACTCACAGGCCGTGACGGCACACCTGAAGCAGTCAAACCATTATTTGACAAACTAATTGAAGGTTTCGGTGAAATGTTCCGCTGGGTATCTTTTGAGGAAATTTTCACCTCTACTATCCAATCACGAGTCACAGCCGGTGTTGCGAATGGGACTTATATTTTTTGTCTGCCTGGCTCTTCCGGAGCATGCAGAACCGGATGGGACAAGATCCTCGCCACACAACTCGATATCCGCAGTGGACCCTGTAATTTCGCAGAAATGCTGCCTAGACTAACTGAGTATTAAACGCAGAGTAATTAGTCAATAAAAACATCCACTATTCCATAAAACATTCTTAAAACGCCTGCGCTAATCAGTAGGCGTTTAAGCTTTATGCTGCCTGCAGCTTCAGAAATTCCTGCACCACAGGTACAAGTCTACCCATACCTTCTTCCTTTGGACACACCACGGGTAAGCCCAGACGTTCTTCAAGATTTTTTTGTTCAGCCTGCAGTTCGTCTTTAGTTAGCTCAGAACCATTCAGCGTCACAGCTAAAGTTTGAGCGCCATAAAGTCGAATCAATTCCAGCTCCTCTTCAATCGGCGGCATCGGCCAAAGTTCCCGGTCATCATCTGTGAGATAATATTTCTGTTTCGGCATGCACTGCAGGATCACGCCTTTCGCCAGTGCACTGCACAAGTATTCCGAACCGCACGGTCCTGAAGGATTTCGTAATGAAGACTGACCTTCGAGTAAAATCAAATCTGGATTCTCCTCCCGATCGCAATGCATGATTGCAGACTCAAGTTCACCACTGACAAAATCATTGAGTGTAGAGTCTAGAATAAATCCATAACGTCCTCCCTGCAGTTTCCCTGTCTGCCCGGTGTAAATCATTTCGGTACGTATTCCATGCTCACGGCAGGCATCTCTCAGCCAAATACTGGAGGTGCGTTTTCCTAAAGCGCAGTCTGTTCCAAACATGGCAATTCTTGGTGCACGCACATTTAAAATGTCACCTGTCCAGAAAGCATGATCCCTGGCGCTTTTCGGTTTTCTTATATCTAGCAGTTCAGCGTGATTTTGCTTTGCAATCTGCACAATTTCCGCATCATCGCTCAAATAGTGGTGCAGACCATTGACGATATGCATACCGCAGGAGAGTGCTTC
Organism: Deltaproteobacteria bacterium; assembly: GCA_018645085.1. Taxonomy (GTDB): domain Bacteria; phylum SAR324; class SAR324; order SAR324; family NAC60-12; genus Arctic96AD-7. Next base: position 18,356 of record JABGPG010000183.1, on the reverse strand, counting down.
CAGCAGCTCCAAACGTAAATCGTCCGGGATAACCCCACCTGCCGTGGCAATCCCAATAATTGCGTATACTCCGCGGCCGCATTCTTCCGGTGTTTTATTATGTTTTGAACTTTGTGAGTTGAGAAAATCTTTAATCGACGCATGAATGGGGATGTCAACTGCTTTCCCGTCGACCAGTTCTCCTGCGTCTTTGCCTGCGGTATGCTGATCGATAACCGCGAGAATATCGTAATGCTCCGATTTACGGACAAGTCCAAATGCTGTTTTTGCGTTATGGGAATCGAATTTTCCGCTGGTGAGTAATATTGCCGTTTCTTTCAATGGTGCTCCAATTTAAGTATTTTTTGATTATTTGCTGCTTAACCGGCCATTACATTGACCTCATTAATTATGTGTCGTGCTTCAGTAATTTTTTAAACAAAAGTGCATCTCCTGAAGGATTCCGATAATAATTTTTTCGACTGCCTGTTTCTTTGTAAGCAAGTTTACTGTATAATGAAACAGCAGATTTATTGGCCGCATGGACTTCCAGCCAGAGTGATTCTATCCTATCCGACTTCGCAAGTATTTCCAACTGTTCCAGCATAAATTCTGCAAATCCGCGTTTTCTCCAGTCCGGATGAACACCTAACCTGAGTATTTCGAGTTCCGGAGGTACAGACTGAAACGCCAACATACCTATCGAACAGACAGCCGGAATTTCCAACAGCCAATTGTTAAAAGCAGGCTGCTTTTGCATTTCATGGTAATCTTGTTCATTCCAGGGAGAGGTGAAACAGAGAAAATCCATTCCCATCATTTCTTTTGCTGAAGGCTGCAAAGAAATTTGAACATCACGAAGGGTATATTCGGAAGTCGCAATCATTACTTCTTCTACAATATTCTTGAAAAATAACTTGTAAATTACCAGAAGAATGATTATAAATATAGGTTTAATTTATTATTCTTAAAAGAGAAGTGGAAACTTGTTTGTCAAGGGATGAAGACAGCAGAGCCGTTTCTTTATGATTCACATCAGAGCCAGTTAGTCCGACTTCATCCTGCGGGCGTTTAACCAAGCCATTATAAGGAGATTTTATGGCTGTCATATCAATGAGACAATTTTTAGAAGCTGGAGTTCATTTTGGACACCAGACAAAACGTTGGCATCCCAAAATGTCACCGTACATCTACGGCGTAAAAAACGGAGTTCACGTAATCGATCTGCGTCAGACCTTAACAAAACTCAAAGAAGCCTATGAGTATGTGAAGGCATCTGCTGAAGAAGGGCGAGTACCGCTTTTTGTCGGCACAAAAACCCAAGTTCAACGCATTGTCAAAGAAGAAGCTGACCGCTGCGGCAGTCCCTACATCAATTTCCGCTGGCTAGGTGGTTTACTGACCAACTTTGGTACAGTCAAGCAGTCCATCGCACGCATGAAATCCTTTGAAGAAATTGCCGGTGAAGACGGAAATTACGAAGGTGTCATCAAAAAAGAAGCTTTGATGATGGAACGTAAACGCGTGAAATTGACACGCTCCCTCGGTGGAGTACGGAATATGAAAAGCGTTCCGTCCATGTTGTTTATTACAGATTGCCACAGAGAGCAGCTTGCACTGAAAGAAGCGCAAAAGTTAGGCATTCCAGTAGTTGGTGTTTCTGATACAAACTGTGACCCAACCGGGATTGACTTCATGATTCCAGGTAATGATGATTCACCACGTGCAGTAGCATTGTTTGCCAGTGTAATTTCGACTGCAGTCTTGGAAGGCTTAGCTCTTCGGAAACAAAACCGAATTGACTCTGCTCCGGTAGAAAAGGCACCTGCTAAAAAAACCAAACCTGCAGGAAAAGATTTTGCAGGAAAAGATGGAGTTGCTCCTCAGAAAAAAGCCGGATCCACACCCATAAAAACTGAGAAGAACGTTCCAGTTGCGGAAGTGAAAGT
>JABGPG010000183.1:0-16328 GCA_018645085.1 Deltaproteobacteria bacterium | reverse complement strand
AAAAAGCTCCAGTTGCGGAAGTGAAAGTCGCTGAGAAAAAAGCTCCGGCAAAAAAAGCAAAGCCTGCAGCTAAAGTAAAAGCAGCGGAAAAAAAGTCCGATGCGGTTAGCGAAGACAAAACTGTTGAAAAAAAACCGACAGTAGCAAAAGCAGCTAAAAAGTCAGACTCAGAAAAATAAAGACTCCTTCCAGAAGAATTTCCGGATTTACATTATGTATTTCCGGAAACCACATTAAAACTAATTAAACAATTGGTAGAATAAAAAAGATGACAACGATTACAGCGTCAGCAGTAAAAAATCTAAGAGAAATAACCGGGGTAGCAATGATGGATTGCAAGAAAGCCCTTGTTGAAACAAATGGAGACATCGAAGCTGCTCAGGATTACCTGCGTAAAAAAGGCCAAGCCAAAGCTTTAAAAAAATCCTCTCGTGAGACCAGTGAAGGTGCCGTCTGCTTTGTCACAAGTGCGGATGGGAAAAGCGCAGGTTTAGTGAAGATTGCCTGTGAAACTGATTTTGTCGCACGAAACGACATATTTCAGGCATTCATCAAACAACTTGCAAATCAAGTCTGTGTGCAGGGTGCGGACAATCTACTGGCACAACCGCTGGTTGAAGGTGAAGGAAATGTTGAGGCTTTGTTGACCGGAACAATTGCTGAGTTAGGTGAGAATATGCAAATTCTCGGCAGCAGAAAATTGGAAATCAGCAATGGTGCAGTAGGCGGATACATCCACAGCAACGGAAAAATTGGGGTGGCCGTACCACTGGAAACAGATCAGCCTTGTGATGATATACGTCTGGAGGCATTAGCCCGTGACATTGCCATGCATATTGCTGCATTTCCTGCTGAAGCAGTGAAAGCAGAGCAGGTTTCAAGTGAAGTACTGGAAAAGGAAAAAGAGGTCTTTACTGCACAGGCCCGTGAATCCGGAAAGCCGGATAATATCATTGAAAAAATGATCGATGGACGTTTGAATAAATTCCTCAAAGAAATTTGTGTAGAAAGCCAACCCTTTGTGAAAGACCCTCAGGTTTCAGTCAGCCAACTGGTTGAAAACACGGCTAAGGAACTTGGTGTGAAGATAAACTTCAATACCTTTGAAAAATATCAGTTCTAAACGAAAAATTATGACCCCGAAATTTAAACGTATTCTACTGAAATTAAGCGGAGAAACTCTCGGGGGAGAGCAGGGTACAGGATTTGAGTATGATACAATCCGGGCCCTTGCTGAAAGTGTCGTTGCAGTACACAATCTTGGCGTAGAAGTAGGGATTGTGGTCGGAGGAGGTAACATTTTCCGTGGATCAAAATCCGCAGAAGGAAATGTCGGCCGAGTTGCAGGAGATCACATGGGAATGCTGGCAACAGTAATCAACAGTATCTGCCTGCAGGAAATACTGGAACAGCGTGGAGTGTTAACCCGCGTCTTGTCTGCAATTGAACTGAATGCTATTGCTGAACCATACATCAAGCGCAGAGCAGATCGACATCTTGAAAAAAAGAGGGTAGTTATATTTGCAGCTGGAACAGGCAATCCATTTTTTACTACCGATACTGCAGCAGTCTTGCGCGCCTCTGAAGTTGGTGCGGAAATTGTGATCAAAGCCACCAAAACAGATGGTGTGTATGACAAAGACCCCATGCTTCACGCTGACGCAGTACGTTACGAAAAATTAAATTACGACGAAGTACTAAATCAAAATCTACGAGTAATGGATGCAACCGCCATTGCTTTTTGTCGTGACAATCAACTTCCCATCCTCGTGCTTGACTACCGTGCGCCTGACTCCATTCTCAAAGCAGTGTGTGGTGAAAAAATCGGAACCCTGATCAACTAAAGAGAAATATGACAATGGAAGATACACAAGAAGTTGAAGAAATGGTTAATCACAAAATGGATCTCACCATTGAGAGCCTGAAACATGATCTCAGCAGCATCCATGCAGGGCGAGTATCTCCAGCAATGTTGGAGACCGTCAAGGTAGATTACTACGGAAACCCGACTCCAATCAGCCAGGTGGCAAACATCTCAACACCTGAACCTCAGATGTTAGCGATCAGCCCCTGGGAAAAAAATATGATCAAGGAAGTTGAACGTAGTTTACAAGCAGCAAATTTAGGTTTCAGTATCTCTAATGACGGTAATCTCATCCGTGCAGTTACCCCTCCGTTCACTGAAGAAAGACGAAAAGATTACGTCAAACAAATTAAAAAAATCGGCGAAGACACTAAGATCGCTGTACGTAATGTACGAAGAGACGGGAATGACAATCTGAAACAGATGGAAAAAGATAAGCTGATCTCTCAAGATGAGGAAAAAGTAGCTCAGGAACACGTCCAGAAAGTAACAGATAAGCATACAGATCTGGTGGATGAGTTAGTAGCCGCAAAGGAAAAAGAACTAATGACACTCTAGGACTTAAATGCTGGCAGCACTACTGCACTCAATTTGGCAATATCAAGTTTTTAAGTCTGTCGTATTTCGCGGCGGAATGGCATTTTTAACGGCCTACCTGCTGATTGTGTGGATTATGCCGAAGGTGATTCGATCATTTAGAAAAAGGGGCATCACCTCAGATTTTATCACAGCTCCTGCTGACACAAAGCCCTACACCGGGGCGCCTCCCATCATGGGCGGTGGGGTTTTGATTATGGGAATAGTTTTTGGTGCAGTACTCTGGTGTAATCTGAACCAGTACGTTGTTGCTCTGTTGGTGATCCTGCTCTCGTTTGGAATTATCGGTGCAGTTGACGATGTAGCAAAAGTCATCAGCAAACGACGGGTTGAGTCTGGCCATGAGGCCAGAAAATCGTACAGCGAAAAAGCAGATGGAATCAGCGGACGCTGGAGACTAGCTGCTCAATTTTTCGTTTCATTGGTGGTTGTAACCGGATTATATCTGTTTGTCGATATTGATGGACATTTGGTGGTACCACTGGTACCGCTTAAAACAGCGTATCCGTACTTGCCTAAATATCTGTTTATTCCATTCATGACCCTCATCATCGTTGGCGGTGCAAATGCGGTCAACCTGACAGACGGTATGGACTCACTGGCGACTGTACCTTTGATGACCTGTGCCATGTTTGTCGGTCTGGTGGCATATATAGGAGGAGATCCGGAATTAGCAGCAAGGTTGAAAATACCAAGTCTCTCTCCTGATATTAAAGAATTAGCCGTACTCTCAGCATTAGTCATTAGTGCAGGTGTAGCTTTTCTTAAATATAATTCCCCTCCGGCTTTGATTTACATGGGTGATTTGGGGGCACTTGCTTTAGGCAGCATGGTTTCGGCCATGTTTATTTTTGTAAAAGCAGAATTGTTTTTACCGATTGTTGGCGGAGTTTTTGTGTTTTCGGTACTCTCCTCTATCATTCAACGAGCGTTTTTCAAGTTCATCATGTGGAGGAAAGGTCGAGCCATAGCAGAGCGTTACCGCTTTTTTTTACGCTCACCGTACCATCATCATCTGCAACGCCTCTGGACATATTCTGAAAAGAAACAGGATATTGTCTCAGTTTGGATAATTTTGCAGAACAAGTTGGGAATTGACCCTGTACCTGAAGAAAACAAGTTGTTAACTCCGCAGGAGGTTAACAGTCGTGTGATCTGGCATATGCACCTGAAATCAATCTGGCTGTTCGTGCTTACACTGATTATTTATTTCAAACTCCGCTGAACTATTATCAGCAAAGAATAGAGAGTTGTTTTTTTGCCTGATGCTGATTAGGATAGCTGAACCAGAAAGAATGTTGCTGAGAGAATTATGAAATTAGAAGGTCAAACTGCACTGATAACCGGAGCCGGAAGAGGCATTGGTAAAACAATTGCCTTAAAATTGGCAGAGTCCGGAGCAGATATTGTGCTGGCGGATATGAGTCCAGAAGTTGCGGAAGTGCGTCTAGAAGTGGAATCATTGGGTCGTAAATGCCTGACTTTTGAAGCAGATGTAACCGATTTTGTTGCCATTGATGAAATGGTGAAAAAAATTATTGAAGAACTCGGAAGTATTCACATTTTAGTTAATAATGCCGGAATTACTCAGGACAACCTTTTTATGCGTATGAAACCGGAACAGTGGTCAAAAGTAATTGACGTCAACCTCAATGGTGTTTTCAACGTGACCAAAGCCGTTATCCGACCTATGGTTAAGCAGCGTTCTGGGAAAATTATAAATATCTCTTCTGTCGTAGGCTTTTCCGGAAATCCCGGACAAGTAAATTATAGTTCAACAAAATCCGCACTGGTTGGCTTTACCAAATCGCTGGCACGTGAAGTTGGAGCACGAGGTGTTACAGTCAATGCTGTTGCTCCGGGATTTATTGATACTGCAATGACACAAGCTCTCAATGAAAGTCAGCAGGAAGTAATCCTGCAGCAAATTCCTCTGGGACGCATGGGCGACGCAGAAGATATTGCCAACGCAGTTGCTTTCCTGGCCTCTGAAGAGGCTTCGTACATTACCGGAACAATTCTGCATGTGAACGGCGGAATGTACTAAAATTTTTGTACTAACATAAATAGAGTTGACTTTTTTTCCATTTCTAAGGAAAAAGAAAGCTCGATTTTAATCTTATTAACCCTTTAATTGAAAACAAACATGGAAGAAACACAAGCGAAGGTCATCAAAATCATCAGTGAACAATTAGGTAAAGATGAGTCAGAAATAAACATGAACTCAAATTTCATTGAAGATTTAGATGCAGATTCATTGGATACAGTAGAACTGGTAATGGCACTTGAGGAGGAATTTGAAGTTGATATTCCCGATGAAGCTGCAGAAAAGATCACTACAGTTCAATCCGCAGTCGATTTCATTACGGAAGCAAAAGCCTGAGTTTCCGGTAAATACTTCAGAAGATGAGCTCCGCACTGTTGTTCAGGCAGTGCCAGTCATCCTTTCACGTTGTCATTCTGAAAGAACATGGGAAACCGCGTAGTAGTTACGGGGCTTGGATGCACGTCCCCGCTCGGCAATGATGTCCCCACCTCCTGGGAAGCCTGCATAAATGGGCAGTCCGGCATAGACAGGATCACAAACTTTGATCCTGAATTATACCGTTGTCAGATTGCAGGTGAGATCAAGAATTTTGTGCTGCCTGAAATTATTCCGATCAAAGAAGCTAAAAAAATGGATCTGTTCATTCAGTATTCCATTGCTGCCACTCAGGAAGCTTTAAACGATTCCGGACTAGAGATTACTGAAGATATTCAAGAAGAGGTCGGAGTCTCGATGGGTGTCGGTATCGGTGGTCTGGGCTGTATTGAAAAATACACGAAGATTCTACTTGAGAGTGGACCCAAACGTGTCAGCCCGTTTTTTATTCCGATGACGTTGAGTAATTTAGCACCGGGTTATGTCTCCCTTCTCTTTGGAGCGAAGAACTATACCGCCTGTACTGTTTCCGCCTGTACATCCTCAAATCACGCAATTGGTACCGCAGCACGTACGATCGAACGCGGCGATGCAAAAGTGGTAATTGCCGGAGGCGCCGAATCCAGCGTGACTCCACTGGGAATTGCGGGTTTTGCCTCAATGCATGCGCTCAGTACCAGAAATGATGATCCTCAGCGCGCAAGCCGTCCTTTCGATAAAGACCGTGACGGTTTTGTGATGGGAGAAGGTTCGGGGATGTTAATTCTTGAGGAATACGAATTCGCCAAAGCGCGTGGAGCGCGTATATATTGTGAGATAACCGGCTACGGATTCAGTTCGGACGCATTTCATGTGACATCTCCTTCTGCGGAAGGTCCAGCCAGAGCAATGAAAATGACTCTCAAAGACTCCGGTTTGGCAGCTGAAGATATTGACTATGTCAATGCGCACGGTACCTCAACTCCAGTCGGTGACCTTAACGAACTAAAAGCTATAAAAATGGCTTTTGGTGAAAAAGCCGCACAGCAGATTTCCATCAGCTCAACCAAATCCATGACCGGGCACCTTCTCGGAGCTGCTGCTGCAATCGAGGCCGTTTTTTCCATCAAAGCATTGCACCATAATTTTATTCCACCCACAATCAATATCGACAATATGGATCCGGAATGTGATTTGGACGTTACACCTAATACCGGTAAATCAAAGGAATTGCGTATTGCTATGTCAAATGCGTTTGGTTTCGGCGGAACTAATGCATCAATAATATTTCAGAAAATGGACTGAACCTTAGACCCGCAAGTTCCTGCCAGTCAAACAGGCAGCTTTTCAATAATTAAGCAAAAAAAACAACCCCATCCTTCTTCCAAATAAAATCAACATGAGCAGCACAGAATATCAAGTCGACCGCAGAGAACTACAATTCGTCGTTAATGAAACTTTAGACGCAGGAAAATTGTGTGAACTGCCCGATTTTTCAGAATTTGACGAAGAGATGTTTACGATGATCATCAATGAAGCAAGCACTTTTTCGGAACAAGTACTTGCACCACTTAATGAAAATGGAGACCGGCAGGGATGCAGAATTGAAAATGGTTCTGTCGTAACTCCGGATGGATTTGCCAATGCCTGGAAACAGTTGGGCGAAGGCGGTTGGTTAAGTATGAATTTGCCTCCTGAATACGGAGGACAGGGTCTTCCGGAAGTTATTTCGATCATTGGTAAAGAAACCCAAATGGCGGCCAATCAGGGTTTTACCATCGGCGCATCGCTCACTTCGGGTGCAGCTAATCTGATTTACACTTTTGGTTCAGCAGAACAAAAAACTAATTTTTGCGAAAAAATGTTTAGTGGCACATGGTCCGGATCCATGTGTTTGACTGAACCTCAGGCCGGCACTGCAGTTGGCGATGCAGCCACAACTGCAACCAAACAGGACGCAGGGCATTACCTGATAAAAGGCACAAAACAGTTTATCACAAACGGTGACCACGACATGGCGGATAACATCATCCACCTCCTGCTGGCACGAACCCCGGATGCTCCGGAAGGTACAAAAGGCATCAGCCTTTTTATTGTGCCTAAAATACGACTGGACGGTACACCGAATGATGTAAAAGTTTTGAGCATTGAGCATAAAATGGGAATCAATGGCTCACCAACTTGTCTGTTGTCTTTTGGCGATAACAATGATTGTCAGGGTTATTTACTGAAAGCAGAAAACATCGGCATGGCACAAATGTTCCAGTTGATGAATGAAGCACGTTTGCTCGTCGGTTTGCAGGGTCTTGCAGGTGCAGGTGCAGCTGTACAAAATGCCTGGGCTTATGCCAAAGAACGCACCCAGGGTCCATCAGCGGTTCATCCCGGAGAGAAAGCCTTAATCGTTGAATTCCCGGATGTACGCAGAATGCTGATGCAGATGAAAGCTGTCACTGAAGGACTCCGCGCACTGATGTACACTACGGCATGGTACATAGACATGGCAAAGCATGGTCCAGAAGAAAGCCGTGAAAAATACCAGGATCTGCTTGACCTGCATATTCCAGTTTGCAAATCCTTCGGCACTGATCAGGGCTTTGAAGTTGCCCGTGTAGGCATCCAGGTTTTGGGCGGTGTTGGATTTACCCAGGATTTTCCACTTGAGCAAAATGCACGTGACCAGAAAATTGCCTCAATCTATGAAGGTACAAATGGCATACAAGCACTCGATCTGGTTGGCAGAAAATTCAATACCAAAAAGGGTCAATTACTGGATGTTCTTGTAGCTGAATTGAACTGGTTTGACAATAATACGCCTGAAGGTGAACTCGCAGGCTGGGTTGCTGAATGGGAAACTTATCGTACACTCATGCTGGAAAGTATTGCCTGTTTGAAAAAAACAGGAGAAAGAGAAGGCAAAGACGGTTATGTACTTTATGCAGTCAATATGCTGGATTTAATGGGTGATGTACTCTGTTGTTTCTATTTACTAAAGCAGGCAGAGACTGCCCAGAAAAAATGGAAAAGCATGCTTGATGGTGCGGCTTCTCAAGCAGAATTACTTGAGGAAAATGAGGAAGCACAATTTTATTGGAATAAGCTGCGTACCACCGAATTTTACGTCTGGAGCGTTTTGCCGCGTGCACTGGCAAATGCAAAGACTATTAAAAACGCAAACCTCGCGCCTTTGAGTGCTTGTTTGTAAGCAGACTTATTTTCAGGAAAAATGTGGAAGATTTCATAACTCAGTTCAAAAACAACCGCTTTGTCCGTTACAGCGTTCTGAGCGGTTTTGTGCTGCTGGCCTATTTATTGGGTGGAGCAGTTGCCATCCTCATCGCGGTTTCAGGATTAGTTCTAGGTAGACTGAGTTACAATGACGTTATTGATGATCTTGATATTTGAAGTCTATACTTTAAGAAATCCCTCTACAAAAACAGCTCAATGTTTATTTGCTCCAGCAACAGCAGTTGTTAACAGAGCAATCCAGCTTGTAAACTGAGACTCTCCATCGTGAAACTCCACTTTGCTACTTCAAACACTAATAAACTCCGGGAGTTGTCCACTCTGCTGGAACATGAGTTGATTTCAGTACCCCTTGATTTACAGGAAATTCAAACCACCGATCTGCATGAACTGCTGAAATTCAAACTTCAACAGGCCTATGAGGAGCTTCATGCTCCGGTGATTGTAGAAGATACATCTTTGTATTTTGATGCCTGGAATGAATTGCCTGGACCACTTATAAAATGGTTTTTAACAGGCTTGGGTTTGGAGGGTATAGTACAGGCTTTATCCCAGTTTAAAGATAAATCCGCGCAGGCAGTCTGTTGCTTAGCTTTCACAGATGATGGAAAAACCATGCATTTTTTTGAAGGAAAGTTGAAAGGGTTGATCGTGGAACCAAGAGGTTCCCGTAATTTTGGCTGGGACGCAATTTTTCAAGCAGCAGGACAGCAGCAAACTTTTGGAGAAATGTCTGCGGAAGAAAAAAACCGTATTTCACCACGTGGAAAAGCGGCGGCCGAATTTAAACAGTTCTTAAGGCTGCAGGCAAAGCAAAGGTAACATCTTCCCGGACTATTTCAAGATCCCGGACTTGACTTGAAGAAGACATTTTCCGCAGTTCCGTAATAATACCCTGTACAATATCCTCAGGTGCAGAAGCGCCTGCGGTAATGCCAATATTCCGGACGCCTTCCAACCATTCCGCTTTTAATTCAGCTGCGGATTCAATCCGGCGTGCTTTGACTCCGGTTGTTTTTGCGACTTCCAGTAAACGCACAGAATTTGAACTGTTCTGCGCTCCTACAACAAGTACCAATTCTACTTCCTTACTCAAGGCTTTAACCGCATTCTGGCGATTTTGAGTTGCATAACAAATATCGTCTTTAGCCGGTCCCTTAATTTTTGGATAACGTTTTTTAAGCACATCAATTATTTCTGCAGTATCATCCATGGATAAAGTGGTTTGCGTTATGTAACCAACTTTGTCCCCATCTTCAACTTTTAAAGCCGTAACTTCTTCCACACTGCCTACTACGATTATCCGTTCCGGTGCTTCTCCAACAGTTCCTTGAACTTCTACATGATCGTGATGACCGATGAGGATAATTGTGTGTTCTTGCTTAGCATAGCGTTGGGCTTCTCCATGCACCTTTGTCACCAGCGGACAGGTTGCATCAAGCACCTTTAATTTGCGTTTTTCCGCTCTTTGCCGAACTGCCGGAGCAACTCCATGCGCTGAATAAATAACATGTGAACCTTCCGGAATTTCATCAATATTTTCCACAAAAACCGCACCGTCATTTCTCAGGCGCTGAACAACATGCTTGTTGTGTACAATTTCATGCTGAACATAGATCGGAGCGCCGTAAATTTCCAAGGCCTTCTCTACAATAGTGATCGCACGATCTACACCTGCGCAGAATCCTCTCGGACTGGCCAGTACCATATTAAGCACGGGCTGTGAGCTGTTTTTATTCATAGATATTTAAAATGACGAACATGGTTTGCATTTTGCTCTAATTAGTTTATAAAGGAATTGACAACATATCAATCTTTCAGCAAGACAGTTGCAAAAAACTTTCAACCGCAACCCGGCATGACTAAAGAAAAGAAACACCCTAAAGTAGACTGGAAACGCTTGAAGGGTACCACAAATTTTTATCCGACCTATGTCGACGGTAATCTTGACAAAGTCACACCTGCCGCTGCGACATACAGCACACAGTTTCAAACAGTCATTCCGCGCTACAATCTTTCCATGTCTGAAACCCGCAATGCCGGTACTGGACCAACTTTTTTGGAAACTGCTTATCAGCCTCCCACAAAACGTGTGCAACAGCATGAAGAATCTACGGAAACAACACCGGAATCCGTTGAGGAAAAGTTCAAAACGCCACGCCATAAAAAAAAGAAAATCCGTACAGATTTTTGGGAATAAAAACTCACCGCGGATTAATTCATAAAAAAACCAAAAATATCCCAGACAGTGCTATAATGTTGCTCTCTGCAAAATAACTGCATCCAATTGCGGAAATTTTTGAGTCATAAATACTCCTCCTGAGAAAATACCTGCTGCCAATTAGCAACCCTCCAAATACTTAGTTAAAATAGCTTGACAAGAACATGAATAATTTGCTCTAATGATATGTTTATCACAGGAAAATATTCTCTATGTTTGAGACCCTTTCAGACAAATTAAGCGGTTCGTTACGTAAGGTACGTGGCCGAGGCCGTTTGACCGAAGACAATGTCGGTCAAACTCTGAACGAGGTCAAAATGGCACTGTTGGAAGCAGATGTCAATTTCAGGGTTGTCAAAGCGTTTTTACGTTCAGTTAAGGCAAGGGCAGTTGGAGAAGAAGTACAAGGAAGTTTGACTCCCGGACAGCAGTTCATCAAGATTGTCAACGAAGAATTGACAGAAATGATGGGTGGCGCAAATTCAGGCTTGGTAGAACCGGAAACTGCTCCGTTGATCACAATGCTGGTTGGTCTGCAGGGTTCAGGAAAAACCTCATCCGTGGGAAAACTGGCGCGGCTTTGTCAGACAGAAGGCAAACGGCCTTATTTAATTCCTGCAGATATTTACCGACCTGCTGCAATAAGACAGCTGGAGGTTCTGGCTGAGACTTTAGGGGTTTCCTGCTATCCCTCAACGACGGATCAAAATCCGCTGGACATTGTTCGGAATGGACTTGAGGCAGCAAAGCAGGAAGAAGCGGATGCGGTTTTTATTGATACCGCAGGACGCTTGCATATTGATCAGGAATTGATGGAGGAATTGAGTCGGATCAAAGAATCCGTCATGCCTCACGAAATTATTTTTGTTGCAGACGCAATGACAGGCCAGGAGGCAGTCAGCGTTGCAAAAGGTTTCAACGACCGCCTAGACATCAGCGGGGTGATGTTGACCAAAATGGATGGAGACGCACGCGGTGGCGCGGCGCTGTCTATCCGGGCCATTACGCAAAAACCGATTAAGTTTATTGCGGTTGGCGAAAAACTCGAAAATTTGGAAGCATTCCATCCGGAAAGAATTGCTTCCCGAATTTTGGGCATGGGCGATATGCTCTCACTGATTGAAAAAGTTGAAGATTCTTTCAGTGAACGTGAAGCACTGCAGATGCAGAAAAAGCTGAAAAGCAACGAATTCACGCTGGAGGATTTCAGAGAGCAGTTGCGTTCTATGCGTAAAATGGGTTCAATGAAAGACGTGATTGGGATGCTGCCCGGGATGAATGCTTCTGCAATGAAGGACGCAAACGTTGATGAAAAAAAGCTGGTCCATATTGATGCCATTATTTCATCAATGACCATTAAAGAAAGACAGAACCATAAACTTATGAATGGTTCACGGAGAATGCGGATTGCAAAAGGAAGCGGTACAAGTGTCAGCGAAATAAACCGCTTGCTGAAACAATTTGTGCAGATGCGCAAAATGATGCAAAAGCTCTTAAAAGTCTCCAATCCGGGTAAAGCTATGCGTATGATGCAGGATATGATGCCTAACTGAGAAGATTTAATACAAAGAGATTTAGTCTTAAACCTTAGAAATGAAATTTAAACCTAAAACCTGAAACATTATTAATATGGTTAAAATACGTCTTGCCAGAGGTGGCACAAAAAAGAAACCTTACTACCGTGTTGTAGTCGCTGATCAACGTTGCAAACGCGACGGCCGTTATCTTGAACATATTGGTTTTTACAATCCAATGGTTACTGAAAACCGTTTTGAGATTGACGCTGAGCGTGTCAAGCACTGGCTTTCAGTAGGTGCGCAACCGACGGATCGTGTCATCAGATTGATGAAGCAGGCAAAAACAAACGCGTGATTAGCCTGCCGTGCTAATCGTTTTCTTTGATAAAGGCCACGTTGAGTGACTTTAGTGATTATGATGATTTGACATGGTTCGCTACCATTGTCGGCGCACATGGAATTAAAGGTGCGGTTCGAGTTAAGTTTTTTACAGAAACGCCTGAATATTATTTGTCTGTTAAACTTTTCTTTTTAGAAAATTCAGGGCAGTTGCTACCCTTAAAAGTTTCACGAATCCTGTCCTCAAAAAAAGGTTGGATCATACTTTTTGAGGGAATTGATTCGCGCAATGCTGCGGAAAAAATTAAAGGCTGCCGTTTGTTACTGCCGGATGAGCAGTTGAAGCCTTTAGATTCCGATGAATTTTTTGTCCATCAAATTATTGGCTGCAGAGTCGAAGATCAAAATGGACGTTTTTTAGGAGAGGTCACAGATTTTCTGGAAACCGGTGCCAACAACGTTTATGAGGTGCATGACGGTGAAAGTGAATTTCTGATTCCGGATGTTCCGCATGTTGTTTTGGAACTGGATCTTGAAAAACAGCTCATGGTCATTGATCCGCTACCCGGATTGATCGAAAATTTAGCACCGGAGAGTGATGCTGCACTTTGAGGTTTTGAGCTTGTTTCCGGAAATTTTTTCTTCTTTTCTGGAGGAGAGTTTAATTAACAGGGCGATTGAGCAGCGCCACCTGCAGGTAGATCTGGTGAATTTCCGCAGGCACGGCCGTGGAAAACATCTTCAGGTAGATGATACACCGTACGGTGGAGGTCCTGGAATGGTGCTGAGGGTTGAGCCAATTGCTCAGACACTCGCGGAACAAAGAGAGTTTCATCATGCTGCTGGACGTGAAACGTACACAGTTTTAGTAACACCGCAGGGGCAGCCTTTTACACAGGCAAAGGCCAAACAGCTGAGCCAGCGGGAAGCAGTTTTGACGTTGATTTGCGGACGCTACGAAGGATTTGATGAGCGGATTCGCAGTTTGGTGGATGAGGAGATTTCAGGAGGTGATTTCATTTGCTTAGGCGGTGAGGTCATCGCGATGACGATGATCGAAGCAGTCAGTCGTCTCGTCCCAAATATCCTCGGTAATCAGGAATCAGCAGAGCAGGAATCTTTCTCTCAATCATTGCTGGAATATCCGCAGTATACGCGGCCCGCAAGTTATGAGGGAATGGACGTACCGGAAGAATTAATTTCCGGTAACCATAAAAAAATAGCAGAGTGGCGGGAAGAGCAAGCTTTAGTACGGACAAAAAAACGGCGTCCGGATCTGCTCTAAACATAAGCATTGACGTTGCCTGTAGAGGAACAAACAAAGTAAAAAATAATTTTCAACCTAAGCAAAGAGAAAAAAATGTCTACTGCATTGGAAATAGTTGAGCAATCGCAATTACGTAGCGACTTGCCGGAGTTAAGAGTCGGATCCAGTGTCCGGGTAAACTACCGTATTACAGAAGGAAACAAAGAGCGCATCCAGGCATTTGAGGGTGTATTGATTGGCAAGCATTGCGGTGCTGCTAACAACAAGGCAACTTTCACTGTCCGCAAAGTAACCCAGGGATATGGTGTTGAGCGTATTTTTCCGCTGCACTCCCCACGGATTGAAAGTATTGACATCATTAAAGTCGGAAAAGTACGTCAGGCAAAACTCTATTATCTGCGGGATCTTCGTGGAAAAGCAGCTCGGATCAAAGAACGCGTCAGGGCTCGTCCCAACGCTTAAGCTGGAAGAATCGGCTGCAAGCCGTGGATTCAGAAATATTGCCGGTGTTGACGAAGCAGGACGCGGCCCACTTGCTGGTCCTGTCTTAGTAGCAGCGGTTATTTTAGGAAAAGATTGGAACGCCGGCCATCCGCTGAATGATTCCAAGAAGCTCTCTTTACAAAAACGGGAGTATTTGTTTGAGCTCATTTGCAGTGAAGCACAGGCATTTAAGATTGTTTCAATTTCTCCTGAGGAAATTGACAGGTTGAATATTTTGCAGGCTACGCTTTTTGGTATGTACCGCTGCCTGGCAGAAATAGCACCCGCTCCGGATTATGCGCTCGTTGACGGGAATAAATACCCCCAGACAAAAGTTCCGGGAGAAGCTGTGATTAAGGGTGATGCGCTTTCAAAAAGTATAGCTGCTGCGTCTATTTTGGCCAAAGTGACACGGGACAGGTTGATGGTCGAAAATGCAAAACTTTATCCGGAATGGGGCTTTGAGCGTCACAAGGGATATCCGACCAAGCTGCACAGGGAAGCCATTGCGGAACATGGATTGACGCCGCTGCATCGAAGATCATTTCGGCTCAAACCAGTGCAGATGAGTTTGCTGTGACTAAGCAACGTCAGCAAACAGGAGCAGCAGGAGAGCAAATCGCCTGCGATTTTTTGCAGGAGCTGGGTTATCGTATTGTTGAGAGAAATCACCGTACCCGGCTGGGTGAACTTGACATTATTGCGGAATACGAAGAATTTCTTGTATTTTGTGAGGTTAAAACACGCAAAGGCCGCGGTGGACCGCATCCGTCTTTGTCAGTGACAACGAAAAAAATTGCAAAGTTGCGTCAACTGGGTGAACTTTATCTCAGCCTGATGCATCTGACACACATGCAACCACGATTTGACGTGATTGCAATACAACTGGTGGATGGAAAACCGCCGAACATTGATCATTTTATCAACGCTTTTTAAGAAAAAAAAGGGAAACACATATGGCTCATCACAAGTCAGCACTTAAGCGAGTTAGACAGACCATTAAGCGCGCAGCTCGTAACCGTTCACTACGCTCGGACCTGCGTACAGTAATTAAAAAATTCCGCGTTATTCTGGCAAGCGGAAATACTGAACAAACTCATGAAGCTTATACCGGTGTTCAAAAGAATATCGACAAAGCAGTTACAAAAGGTGTTCTGCACAAACGTACCGGCGCCCGTTATAAGTCGCGCCTTGCCCTTTCCATGGCAAAAACAGCAACAAGCTGAACTAAATTTACGCTTTTAATATTGCGTTAAGCAGTTCCTCTCTCTTTGCCAATTAGAAAAAACCACTTTCTAATTGGCTCCCCTTCGTGATAGTATAAGCCCTGAGATTTTCCAGAGTTTATTTAACGTATTTTAATTCCAAGGGATGATATATGGACTCACATTTTCTTAGTCGGCGCATCCATAGTTTGACTGGCATTCTGCCGGTGGGACTTTTTTTGGTGTACCATCTCTACCTGCAGTTGTATCTGCATTCCGGTGCAGAGGTTTACAATGAAGTTATCAATGGTTTTTACGACAGTCCATTAGCGATTTGGGCCTTAGTCATTGTTGTTTACATACCACTTTTCTTTCATGCCTTTTTTGGTATACGGCTGATTTTTGAATCCAGCGTACAACCTTCCTACACATATTTTTCACATCTTTTATACTGGCTGCAGCGGATCAGCGGCATTGGCGTATTGCTTTTTATAATTGCGCATGTATGGAATGCCCAGCTTGGTCCATGGATCGCAGGCACCTGGGGGACTCATTTTGAACATCTTTCCAGCGGCTTCTCCGATCCTGATTCAGGCATGATCACCAAAGCGGTTTATCTACTTGGTATTCTTGGAGCGGTCTTTCATTTTTCAAATGGTCTCAATACTTTTTGCATGACCTGGGGTATCGCCCTCACTCCAAAATCTCAAATTCGGGTTCGCATTTTCAGCATTTTTCTTTTCTTTATTTTAGCCGCCAGCGCCTTATACGCACTGTCAGCAATTTGGTAAACAGAGATATATAGATGAGCAAGCAACGAGTTATAGTAATTGGAGGAGGATTAGCCGGACTCGCCGCAACCATGAAAATGGCGGAACTTGGCATGTCGGTGCTGGTTGTATCATTTTTACCAGTCAAGCGCTCACATTCAGTCTGTGCGCAGGGCGGCATCAATGGTGCGGTCAACATCAAAGGTGAAGGTGACTCTCCGGACATCCATTTTTATGATACAGTCAAAGGCGGTGATTTTTTAGCACACCAACCGCTCTGCAAAGACATGTGCCATCATGCACCGTATGTCATCAACCTGATGGACCGCCTGGGAGTAACATTTAACCGTACTCCGGAAGGCAAACTCGATTTCCGTAGATTTGGAGGCACACTTTATCACCGCACAGCATTTGCCGG
>JABGPG010000140.1:3739-5171 GCA_018645085.1 Deltaproteobacteria bacterium | reverse complement strand
CGGCAGAGCATAAAATTCACTGCATGAAAACTCATTACTAATTCTTCGTGCTGATTTATTGTTTCAATGAATGTACGCACGATGCCTCTGTCCGGCTTTGAACGGGAAGGTTTGGTTTCGATAATGGTGGCACGAACTGTTAGTTTGTCTCCCGGACGTACCGGAAGTATCCAGCGCAGTTCATCAATCCCCGGAGAACCGAGACTTGAAACAGGAGAAAAGTAATTATCAACCAACGCCCGCATCACAAAGGCACAAGTCTGCCATCCACTTGCGATAATTCCTTCGTACTGACTTTTTTTTGCTGCCTCATGATCTATGTGAAAAGGCTGTGGATCATAGCGTCGAGCGAATTCAAGCACCTCAGTTTCATCAACCTCAAGAGGGCCAAATTCCATCACAGATCCCTGAATGTAACTTTCAAAAAACCACTCTTCTTTTTTGGCGGGCAAATTAGTCTTTGTCATTAAATTCCAGTTGGCTGGTGAAAATCAAAAAGCTGTCCGCATTCCCAGCGCAAACTGCATTTCCAGTTTCCGGTCATGAGGCAGATTCAGGCTCGCAATATCCAATCCCATCAACCACACAGTAATGATGGGCGTTCCTGAAACCCAGCTCCAGCCCATGTGCAAAATGTCTGAAGAGCCTTCCCCCAATTCTGTGTCACCCTGACGTACTTGAGGCCACTGAATTTTCCGCAGTGACAAAGTAGCGCCTTTTCCGGCAGGCGATACCCACTGATCGTGCACACCAATTTCAAAACCGGATCCGCTTTCACTCAAATATAAATCGCCAACTCTGCTATTCCAACCGATAGTTTTTGCCGGAATACTCAAAGCCAATAAGTGGAAGTAACGTCCTGGACCTTCAGGTTCATCATAAAGATGAAGTGACAAACCAAGTGCTCCTGTGCTGTAAGTGCTTCCTCTACTTCCAACAGTATGATAGACTTGTGCCTCCGGAAGTATTGGAAAAGATGCCGCAAAAATTGGACAACTTCCCGAAAAGAAAATCAGCAATAATAATAAATGTTTTGGAAATGACATTGTAAGTTTTGATGTAATCAGCATTTCCGACAGCCTATATTATTCCGTTAATATTCCGGACAAAGCTAAAACTGCCGACTTTTAAACAAGTATAAACATACAACAAAATGACACGCTATTCAAGTACACGAGGGCAAGTTAAGAACCTTCTCTTTGAGGAGGCAGTAATGATGGGGCTCGCAGATGACGGTGGTTTGCTGGTTCCAACTGAATTTCCGGATGTACGGAGCATGCTTCCGGAATGGCGTTCATTGGACTTTACAGCTTTAAGTCTTGAAATTATGCTGTTGTTTACAAGCGGAAGAATTCCGCGGGAAGGACTAAAACCGCTGATTGAACGGAGCTACAAGACTTTCCGTCATCCGGAAATCACGCCTGTAAATTCG
>JABGPG010000140.1:0-3639 GCA_018645085.1 Deltaproteobacteria bacterium | reverse complement strand
ATGCAGGAATTGCAAATGACCACAGTCCTTGATCCAAACATTCACAACCTGGCCATCGAAGGTACTTTTGACGACGCGCAGGCGATTGTAAAAGCGCTTTTCAATGATCAAGAATTCAAGAAAAAATATTATTTAGGTTCAGTTAATTCGATCAACTGGGCACGTATTCTGGCACAAATTGTATATTATTTTTACGCCTGGTTTCAGGTGGCAAAGGACGATTCTGAGCAGGTAAGTTTTGTGGTACCAACCGGAAATTTTGGCAATGTACTGGCAGGATATTACGCCAAGCGCATGGGCCTGCCCATTGACAAACTGGTTATTGGCACAAATGAAAATGACATCCTGCACCGCTTTTTCAGCAAAGGGGAATATCATCGAACTGAGCTCAAAGAAACTTATAGTCCGTCGATGGACATTCAAATTTCCAGCAACTTTGAAAGGTATCTTTTTGATCTTGCAGGAAATTCTGCAGAGAAACTCCAGCACTGGATGGAAGATTTTGATCGTACTGGAAAATTGACTATTGAAGGCGAACTGCTGAAAAATGCCCAGAATGACTTTGTTTCCGCTCGTGTAAGCGATGAAGAAATAGTCAGGACAATCCGGGATTTTCACCAACAAACCGGATATTTATTAGACCCCCACACAGCAGTCGGAGTAAAAGCCGCAGAAAAAACTGATCTTCAGACACCCGTCATTTGTCTGGCTTGCGCACATCCGGCGAAATTTGGTGAAACCGTCCGGAAAGCCTTAGGTACTGAACCGGAACTTCCGGAGGAGTTAGCCGTACTTGAGAAACTGGAAACACATTCTAAAACGATTCCTGCTGTTACAGAAAGAATCAAGAAAGAAATTCTCGAAACACTTGCAGCCCAGAGCTAAAGGCCTTAGCCCTGATTCCGGAAATAGCAAACTGAAAGAAGAGTGACCTCCGATAGTCTACAGCCTGAAACTGAGATTCGTCAACCGACCTACGATGAATTCAAAAAAAATCGTCCTGTGTGGACGACCTCGCTGCGGCGCGGTGTAGAGTACGCGGTCTTTCGTTTTGGTTTGTTCTTAGGCAAAAAATTGTCGCTGCCGCAGCTGCAAAAAATGGGGCGCGGGGTTGGAAGTTTTGCTTATAAAGTTCTTCGTAAAGACCGCGGGATTGTTGAAAAACAGCTCGAACTTATTTTTCCGGAATTGGATGCTGCTCAGCGAAAGCAATGGACGCAGGAGTGTTTTGTCCATTTTGGGCAAATGCTGTTTGAGTTTTTAAGCTTACCGCAAATAGTTTGCGATGAAGCTGAATTGCTAGAGGTGGAAAATGAAGAGGCGCTGACAAACGCAATTCAGGCGGATAAAGGCGTGATCCTTTTGGCGATGCATTCTGGAAACTGGGAACTGATCTCCGCGTACGCTAAACGCTCCGGACTTAAGATGAAAGCGGCAACAACGAATTTTCCGGATCCGCGCATTAACGAGTTGATCGAGAGTCAGCGTGAACATGGAAACATGGAAATTCTACGCCGCGGAACTTCAAGTGCAATCAGAAAATTACTGAGCTGCCTGCGTGAAAAAGAGGTGCTCGTTTTGGCCATAGATCAGGACACAAATGTGCTCAGCACATGGGTTCCATTTTTTGGAATTCCGGCAAAAACTCCGGTTGGAGCAGCAGTTTTTGCTTTAAAGACCGGTGCATCCGTTGTGAGTTACAATGTAATTCGGCAGCCAAATGGAACTTTCAGAATGAGATTTGAAACGCTGGGAAATTTTGTCCGACAACATCCGGAAATGGAACAGGATGTGTATTCAGTTACCAGGAAAATGAATCTGCATCTGGAACAGCGTATACGCGAAAATCCCCAGCAATGGGCCTGGTTTCACCGCCGCTGGCGACACCGTCCTACTGAAGAAGAACTACAGAAAATGAAAGAATTGGAGCAACACGAAATACAAAGTTCCGCAGGCCGGACAGAAAATAAAAGTCCGCAAATTGAAACTTAAAACCTGAATAAGAGAAGCAGAATAATGTCCATCGTTGTTTCAAATAAGCAAAAAATACACTATGAACTGGCTGGTGATAAAGGGCCATGGATGTTGTTGCATACACCTCATCTGATTCCGATGAGCGCCTGGAAGGAAGGTGGATATGTAAAACAGCTGGAACAGGATTTCCGGCTGGTGATGATTGAGCCTCTCGGCCAAGGTTTAAGCGATGCACCTGAAGACGCTTCACATTACACAATCGCCTCAAGAATACGTCACATCCTTGATGTTTTACGAGAAGTTCAGGCCGATTACACATTTTTTCTGGGTATGGGATTAGGCGCACAAGTCGGTTTTCAAATGTCAAAAGAATTCCCTCGGAGAATCCGCTCCTTGATTTCTATAGGTGCGCAACCTTATCAGGAGCTTGAAGAAGCAAAATATCTCAAAGAAAAACTGGAGCAGTTACGCTCAGGAAATGTGAGCGCTTATCTTCAGCAATGGCATTCTCTGGACCATTTGTCCGCTGCTCAGGAAAAGCTGATTCTGCAGGGAAATCCGGAAGCGTATGCGCTGGGACTGGAAGAGTCCATCAACTGGGAAGGACTCAGTGACGACTTAAAATCACTGGGAACCGCGACTTTGCTTTTTACCGCTAAGGCCGAACCGCGATTTTTATCTGTACGGGACGCCGGTAAACGTTTGCGATATGGTCGATATGTCATTCTGCCGAAAGTTCTGCAAAGCCACGGTCTTTGGAGTTCCGAATTAATTATCAATCCTCTGCTCGAATTTACCCGTCGGGACCGTTCAAACTGAAACTCCTTAATTGATTATGCGATTCTTCCGCTGGTGTTTATTCACGATCAGTTTGTTGATGCTGAGCTTCTCAGTTACGGTGCCTGCAGTGGCAAAAACTTCTCCGGCGCTGGCAGTACTTTCACGGCTGAAAGGAGAGGTAAATGCTGGTCCCGCAAAAAAAATGTCCGAGGGCTTCAATGGAAAAATGCTGCGTAACAGGTACCGAGTCCGGACAGAAAAAAAATCCGGAGCAACAATTTTTTTCAACGATGGTTCCGAAGTACGTTTGTTTGGCTCAACGGAAATAACGATCGGCGCGAGAAAGAGTCACAACTCCCGCTGGGTGCGTTACCGACTGGTGCTGCGTTCCGGAAGTTTTTGGGGAAATTTTGTTCGCGGGAAAAATCCTGTAGAAATAGGCGGAGGAGGTCTGCGTTTACAACTTTCAGATTCATCAATTAGATTCACGAAGAAAAAAACCGGAAGCAACATTTCGGTTTCTTCCGGAATTGTAAAGGTCTTTAACAAAGTTTCATCGGTTAAAATCCACGCGGGACAACGTCTCTATCACGTGCAGAAAACCGATTTTTTACCGCAAAAAGTGACTCTTGTTCCGAATCAACTCAAACTCCGGATTGAACCCTCCGCACCGTCTTTTTCCGCAAACAAAACTTTAAAACTAAACCTGCACTTTCAGGTTGTCCGTTTAGGCTCCGATCATGCGGTAAAACGTTCCGGACCAGTGCTTTTGACAAGTGACTACTATAACCTGACTCTTCCTGATTCAATTCAGCTTAACGCCAACGGTCAAGCAAAAACCAGCATAGAAGTTAAAGCGCCTCGTTCTGACGATCGTACGTTTGA
>JABGPG010000262.1 GCA_018645085.1 Deltaproteobacteria bacterium | reverse complement strand
TCTCTCTTCGTTCGAGATGACAAATAATTAGTTTAGGAGTTTTACTAAGCCATCAAAAATGATAAATTCCTGAAAGTACAAAAAAAGGCGCTTTTAATAACTTTGTTGGAGTTCATCATAAATGCTTTAATTTTTACATATTAATAACTGTTTCCATCATTTTATCAACAGTATTGATAAAACGCGCAGAGGCTTCATAAGCTTTCTGGTACTGCATCATGTCTGTCAGTTCTTCATCCATGTTGACTGAACTGATTGAACTGCGGATTTCCTTAAACTGCTTTACCATACTTTCCTGCTGTGCCTGTTCAGTATTATTTCTTTGAATTTTGAGTCCCATGCCTGTGAGCAAACCATTGTAATATTCGTCAAAAGTCATGGTCTCATCCCTCATGCTCGGCCTTGTCTGGAGTTTTGCAATTTCCAACGCGATTCTGTTATCTCCGGGAATAAGGTCTTTACCTGTAGAAATATTATTTGTATTCTCAAGAATATGTCCGCTTAACTGAATATCTTCTGCACCTTTAAGAGTATCAAAGAAACTGTTTAATCCAAGAACCTGAGCGAGGCTCGATTGATCTTCTCCAAAAATAAACTTGTAGTCAGTACCACTTTGCAAGAGCAGCGAACCGTCTCCTTCAATAGAAGCCTGCAGTAGTCCAGGATCGTTTACCGTTTGATTGAGTCGCTTAACAATATCCGGCAGAGTGTCTTTACCTGCCTGTATTTCTATCTCATAAGTTTCAAGAATTTCATTGTGAGGATCAACCAGATGAAGCTGAAAAATACCGTCTTTCAGGAAAGGTAGAGGCTGATTAAGTGCAGCTGAATTTAAACCAAAAGTACTTTTCATCATCTCTGTTGCGGAATTAATTCCTGTACCGGAAGCGTGAATTTTGTTAACCTTTCCCGCAAGATTGAAAGCTATTTCGTCAAGATTTTTCTGGTACTCTACGATTGTTTCATCACGCATTCTTAACATTTCGGCCATTTCACCTTCACGAAAAGTTCTGGTCAAATCACGACGGTTATCGTTTGTTGAAACACCGTCTATGTTAAGCATACCCAACTCACCGCCCTTCAAATTTCCTTCAAGTTGATAGTGGTTATTGCCTTCAACCAGAGTCCAGTCACGACCGATGATAACCGTGGTACGTCCATTCGGATCTTCAAAAGAATTTACATCAACCAAATCCGACAATTCCTCAATTGCCTGATTTCGTGCATCACGCATATCGTTTGCTACACGCTGTCCACCTTCATAAGAATTAATCTGTCGATTCAACTCCGCTATTTTCTGACCCAACTCATTTACCTTGTTAACACTCGCCGTGAGACGCCCATTAATTTCTTTACGTAAACCGCTGAGTTGAGAATGCATTCCTCGAAAACGACTTGCCAATACATCACTTTGTACCTTTACCTGCATTCTCGCAGGTTCAGATTCAGGTTGATTTGAAAGTTGACTCCACGAGTTCCAAAACTCATTCAATGCTTTGTGTAAACCGTTGCCTTCTGTTTCACTAAAAATTATTTCAATTTTTTGCAGAAACTCTCCGCGTGACTTAAACATTCCGGAGCGTGGATTTTCCTGGAGGATTTTGTGCTGGACGAATTTGTCGTAAACTCTTGAGGTCGGCTGCGCGTCGGCACCGCCTCCTACACCAGTTGGATCCGGTGCAGAAGTGCCTGAACGTACCTGTTGGCGAGAGAAGCCTTCAGTCTCTTGATTGGCAATGTTATGCCCAACTGTTTGCATTGCGCGCTGATTGATACTCAAAGCGCGTTGTCCCAAGTTTAGGGAACTATTGAGCGAAGACATGGTAAAAGGCAGAAATAATTAGGGTTCCTTAACGATCTTTGCGACTAAACGTCAGACTTCTGCACGGGAAATTGTACTCGTCGCAGTTTGTATTTTTCCCGCATCGGAATAAGTTGGAGGACCGTTCTGGAGTTGGCTCATAAACTGGATCGAAGACTCAACCGACTTTAAACGGCCTGAAGCCTGAAGAGAGTTTTCATCAGCAATTTTGTGAATTTGCTTTATTAAACTCTTCAGTTGATCAAAACATTGCTGCAGCGGTGCTGTGTATTCCTCCGTCGCACGGCTAATAATTACGCTCAGTGTCAGCTCTTTTGATCCCACATTCCAGGAATCTGCTAGCTCATTCACAAGCTGAATTCGCTCATTCTCAAGCCGGACAGAGGCACGTACGCAGCGTGACTTCTCTCCCTGAAGTTTGAGCAACTCTGAACCGCGTAAACGGCCAAACCCCTCCGATTCATTTTGCAGCAGGGCAATCAACTGCTCGTGCAGTCCGACTTCCTGTTGCAAAATATTCAGCAGTTCTTTCATAATTAAATGACACCTTATAAAGAGCCGTCACCGACAGCAAATTATTTTATGCTCTGATAATTCAGACCGTATCTTCATGCAGGGCTTCCTCCAGCATTGCCTTGGCCAGACGTTGTGTATCTACCTGAAACTCACCGCTCTTGATTTTAGCTTTGAGTTCTGCAACGCGATCGGCACGTACTTCCGGTTCAGCGGAAATCTGATTTTTTATTTTATTCATCACAAAGGTCGAGTTCTTATCAGGAGCTTCCGCAGTATTCTGCGTGTCTCCGGAACGACCTGTGGTTTTCTGATTTTCTTTAGCAGTACCGCCCTTTACTCCATGAAATTCGGGGGGCTGCTGTCCTGTAATTTTCATATCCACCTGTTGATGTTAAATGTTCAATTCCCTAATTCCGCGAGAATGTCCGGTGTAAGCCGACAAGCATACCCGCAGACTCAGACGAGCGCAACAATAAAGGTACAGTCTGCTGATCTGAGAAGACCCATAGGGCGTGTTAAATAACAAGCTTCCGGAAATTATAAACATTAACTTCCGAAAACAGCATAAATTGCCACTTCAGTCTTGGGCCTCAGCTAAGGTGATTTGCAGATCCGGAAGTTCCTTGTTTTATTCCCGGATTTCCCACTGAAACACCTTATTGCAGGTATCGGCCGTTTAATAACAAAACTTTAGTGTTTTTTTATTTTTTATCTACCTTTGGTTTTAATTGCTGGTAAATCATTTCTGCGAGTCCTAGACTTCCGGACTTAGCAGAAAGCAGAGCATACTGTTCATCCAGCAGAGATTGAAAAACTTTTTCGCCTTCAGACTTAGGCAGCAGATCTGATTCAAAAGATGTTTTACGCATAGATTTTAACATCTGCTGAATAAAAATTGCTTCAAAATCGTTGGCTGATTCGCGCAATTTGGCGTCATCAGAAACACCTTTTGTCTCAGGTATTTTCTTCAGTTGATTCGCCTGTAGAGTAAGTGCAGACAAAGGCAGCGGCATTGATAATTTCATCGTATCACCAGCTTTGCATGCAGTGCTCCTGCTGTTTTTACTGCTTTTAGCACCTCAATCAAATCTCTGCTTGAAGCACCTATTTTATTAAAACCATTCACAATATCCTTTAAGTCTGCACCACCTTTAAGCATAAAAACACCGGCAGCTAATACTTCACCTTCTGTTAAAGCACCTTGTTCACTTTGCTGATTTGCATTTGGAAGTTTAACCTGAATATTTAAGCCATTTTGTGAAATAGCAATTGGTGAAATCCTCACACTACCTCCCATCACCACCGTTCCGGAACGTTCATCAAGTACAACTTTAGCAGTATGATCCGGTGAGATTTCCAGATTTTCGATAAAAGAAACAAGTTCCACTGTGTTTCCCAAATAACTATCCGGTACAGAAACTTCAACTGTACCTGCATCCTGGGCACGGGCACTGCGGAAACCTAAATGCTGATTGATCAGTTTGGCCAGCCGAAAAGCGGTGGTGAAATCAGGTGAGTGCAAATTCATAAACAACCTGGCGCGGCTGTTTAGATTTAAACTAATTTCCCTTTCTACAAGCGCGCCTCCCATAATATGCCCGACTGAAGCGACCATGCGTGAGCCTATCGGCAATTTGGCCAGTTCCTCCTCCGGTAAAGCAATAGCACGGCTGACTCCTTTCGGAATACCTGCGATGGGCCCCTGCGCCAGAGCATAAACCAGTCTATCCGGACCACGCAGCGGAGCCATAATCAAAATACCTCCACGCAGTGAAACCGAATCCCCAATTGTAGCAGCAGTTACATCCAGACGTTGTCCGGATTTTGCGAAAGGCGGTAAAGTCGCCGTCAGCCAGACTGCGGCTATACTTCGTCCAAGGATGTCCTGACTCTGTAAACTTATGCCAATCCTCTCCAATGCGTTCACAATCGGTTTTCTGGAAAGCAGACTTTCCTGTGAATCCCCTGTGCCGTCAAGACCGACAACTATCCCAAAACCAATCAACTCATTGTCTCGTGCACCACGTAATGCCGCAACATCCTTCACACGTACAGCCCATACAGGTGACGCAAATACCAGTATCAGAAAAAAATGCAGCAGAACTGCGCCTGAACGAGAGAAAAGTGGTGTGTTGATCATGATCAATAAAAATGATTGTACTTTAAGCTTTTGATGTCCAGTTTGTAATACAAGTTCAATGCCAGATTGACGCAGTTCCGCCATTCACTATGAACGTACAAAATGCTTTAAATGCCACAACTTATTTGTAGAATAATTTTGTCCCTAAGACTGATTTGCGGAAAACTTGTCAGACTAAATCTCAACAGAGAACTTTTTGTACTGGTCTGTTTACTGCATAATCTCCGGGGAGTCTAAAAGAGCCGACTGGAAAATACTCTTGACGAATCTGCAGTAGACTCAGTTCAACTTAAGACTCAAAGTTTGAGAAAAACAAAAGAACGTACATAGTTTCCGTATCCTGGAAACTTCAAATGGAGGAAATATGGAATTGGTTTTACTAATTTTTTGCGTGACTTCTGTGATAATCACTTCGGTCATTGTCGCATTAGAGTTAAAAGGAGACAAAACTCTTGCAATGCAGTCTTACAAAGGAGAGATAAACACTACTAACTTTCATGGACAGCGTATTCTTGAACAGGATGTAAAAACTAATGAACAACTGCGTTCGAGAGTGTTCGAAACATTAGACCAACAATTGAATCAATTAGGTTATGTCTCTAAAGAACCGCAACTCCAGTTTATCAACAGCACCTTGAAAAGTGAACATACTGAACTCGAAGAACTCACTCCAACTGAACTCCAAACTGCATTTGTCGCGATACTAGATGCACGTGAATCCAGTGAAATTGCGGCCTGAT
>JABGPG010000277.1 GCA_018645085.1 Deltaproteobacteria bacterium | reverse complement strand
TTTTTGCGCGTTTGGGAATTTACGCGGCAATGTCGATTGGGACTGCTGTTCTCTGCGTCTGGAGGCAGTGGAGTCCTGAACTTTTGAATGACCTTATTTTAGTTTCAGCACTTGTAGGGATTGCCTGGATCGACAGAAAAACACTGTTGATCGAAGGCCGAATGGTTGCTTTGGCACTGCTGCTGCGTTTGTTGTGGCTTTCATATTTTGCACCTCACCAAATGCTAAACTCTCTGACCGGCTTGTTGGCAGGAGCAGGGATTTTATATTTGATCGGTTTTTTGTATGAAACTTTCCGCCATCGTCAAGGTTTAGGTGAAGGAGATGCGGCTGTACTTGGCTTGATCGGCATGTGGGTCGGCTGGCAGGGGTTGGGCTCAGTTTTGCTGATTTCTGCTTTAAGCGGAATTTTAATCGGTGGAATTTCTTTGCTCAGACAAAGACAGTCAAATCAAAATATTCCGGAACTTCTACAAACGCAAATCCCCTTTGCACCTTTTCTTTGTATTGGAGGATTGCTCGTCTATTTTCTTCAGGAAAGCGGATTTTTAGGGATCGGTTTCGGATTTTGAAATTTACTATTTCTGAAGCGTACTTTTATTCTGCAACTCTTCACGAATCAATTCCTGCAACATCGGGCGATATAATTTCCACAAATTCTCTCCAAGATCTGTAAGATTGTACCCCTTTCCGGAACACGCCGGACATGCTTTCCGTAAGTTGCTCTTGATACTGCCCCACTCATCATATCCTGCCTGAAATCCGCTGCCAGCACACTTTAGGCAAGTTTTTTTTAAATCAGAAATTAACATTTGCTTTCAAGTATTTTGTTAATATGATAACTTTGTTGCAGTAAACGCATGAATTGTGCCTTGATTTAGCTTAACTTTTCTTTTCAATCTCAAAGTGATTATTCCTGATATAGGTATTAAAAAATTGGTGGAGGACGGTTTTTTACCAACCGGCTTAAAAATCGGACCATCCAGTGTGGACTTAACACTTTCGGACTCTTTCAGTTGGCCGGTACCGGTTAAAAACACAATCACTCTGGGAGAGGCAGTCCCACACAAACATGTGCAGAAAGATGAATTTCTGCTGGAACCAAATCATTTCGTGCTGGCCAGTACTGCGGAATCAATCCGTGTTCCGCACGATATGGCGGCCTATGTGGAGGGACGTTCAAGCATTGGACGTTTAGGATTACAGGTGCAAAACGCAGGTTTTATAGACGCAGGTTTTCATGGACAAATAACTCTTGAACTCGAAAATCAATCCGGATTTCCAATTGTTTTGAAAAAAGGCGTGCGGATTTGTCAGATTGTTTTTGTGCAAATGAGTCAGCCTGCAGAAAAACCATATTCCGGAAAATATGGAGGCCAAAGTGGAGCGACACCAAGTCGTTTAGAAGTTGATCCGGAATTTTCATAAATTTATTTTTTCGTCGGAAAATTCATTCCGGCGTTTCTTGCCTGAAATAAGTTGTTTCAGGTGTTTTGTAACAGTAGCCTAGAGGCTAAAAGCAATGCAAGGAGATGTATGGAAAAGGTAAAATTCTTTGATACGACTCTCCGTGATGGAGAGCAATCCCCCGGATGTTCCATGTCAGCACCAGAAAAGCTGACCCTTGCCAAACAACTGGAACGCCTAGGCGTGAATACAATTGAAGCCGGATTTGCCGCATCATCTCCCGGAGATTTTGAGAGCGTCCGTGAGATCGGACAGCAAATTCAAAACTCGACCGTGGTTTCACTCTGCCGTGCCTCCAAAAACGATATTGATTCCGCGATTGAAGCCTTGAGTGACGCCAATAATTGGGGCATTCACACTTTCATTTCGACTAGTGATCTGCACATGAAACATAAGTTGCAGATGGAACCGAAAGATGTGAAAGCGATGGCGGTCGCTGCCGTCGAACGTGCAAAAAAAGCTACTGACAGTGTCGAGTTCAGTCCCGAAGACGCAACCCGCAGCGATCGAAAATTTCTGGTGGAAGTGTTGTCCGAAACAGTACGTGCCGGCGCGACAATTCTTAACATTCCGGATACAGTAGGTTACACCACTCCGGATGAAATGTTTGACTTAATCACCTTTCTCCGCAATGAAGTATACAATGCAGACAAGGTCACTTTTTCAGTGCACTGTCATAACGATTTAGGATTAGGAGTAGCAAATTCTCTGGCCGCCATGCGTGCTGGAGCAAGGCAAATTGAATGTACTATCAACGGTATTGGAGAACGTGCGGGAAATGCTTCACTTGAAGAAATAGTGATGGCACTCAAAACACGGGAGGAGTATTTCGGCTTCGAAAGCGACATTGTTACAGAGCAGCTTTTTCCATCCAGCAAATTGCTTTCACAAATCACCGGAGTTGATGTTCAGCCGAACAAGGCGATTGTCGGCGCAAACGCATTTGCTCATGAAGCAGGAATTCATCAACACGGCATGTTGAAAAATCCTTTGACCTACGAGATCATGACTCCGCAGTCAGTGGGCATCAAGTCCAGTAATTTGGTGATGGGTAAGCATTCCGGCCGTTTTGCTCTTGGAGAACGGATCAAGGAGTTGGGTTTTGATCTGAATGACATTGATCTGAATCATATATTTAAGGAATTCAAGCGGCTGGCGGATCTCAAAAAACAGGTTTTTGATGAAGACATTGAGGCATTAGTAACACATGGAATTGGCAAGCATACTGACAGATTTTCGTTGGAAAGCCTCATTGTTACTTCCGGAACAAACGCAGTTCCAACAGCCACAATTGTGATGAATATTGATGGCAAAGAAATCAAAAAAGCCAGCTTTGGGGACGGCCCTGTGGATGCGGCTTTGAACACAATTAAGGAAATTACAGGTCTGGAGTGCACACTGACATCGTACGTTGTTAAAGCAATTACCGGCGGGACAGATGCTCAAGGTGAAGTGAGTGTTGGTGTTGAAACAGACGGTGTGCGTATCACCGGAAGAGGCGCGCATACTGACATTGTAATTGCCAGTGCCCTCGCTTTCCTGAATGCCCTCAACCGACTGGAAATGCGTAAACACGGCCTCAGCCCCGCCACTCCTTTACAAAAAACGGCCCTTGGCGGAGTTTGACTGAAAACAAAAGTGAAGTGTGATGCCGCTAAATAAGTAGCACACTTCACTTAGCAAAATCTTACAGTCACTTCCCGTTAAAAATCACATAAATTTTAACTTATGCCTGCCCTCGCTGATTCTCGTCAAATTATGAGCTTGCGTGCCAATCTTAGTTGGAATTTTTTAGGGCAGGTGATTGCAAAAGTCAGCCTTTTAATTTTTCACATTGTTTTTGCAAATCTTGTAGGTATAGAAGGTTACGGAGAATTTTCCTTTGTTTTTGTAGGAGGTTTGATTCTTCTGCAACCAGCACTGGATTTAGGTCTCAATCAACTAATCACAAAATGGATTAGTCGTGGAAACACTGAGGTCGTCGGTCTTTCATTCCGCATCAAAGGTTTGACCGCGCTTGGCTTGATCCCTCTGGTTTTAGTGCTCGGTTGGTGGATGGAAATCAGTTTCCTTCTTTTGCTGACAGTGCTTGGTTTTTTTCTGATCAACACTCTTCAACAATCGTTGTTCGGAATTTTGCGAGGGCTGGAAGATTTACGCCCGGAGTCGTTAACAGTGGCCATGCAGAATTTGTTAGCATGTGCTGTTTTAGCTTTTTTTGTTTTTCAGCAGATTGCAGAACCATGGCTTGGCGCTTTAATTTTGATGTTGACAAGGTTTGCCGGAACGATCTTTGTTTCAGCAATCATCTGGAAAAAATATCTCGGCAATTTGAAAAAAAACAAGACTGACACTTTGGTCTTGGGGCAGTCTCAACTTTTACGTGAAGCAGTTACTTTGGGATTTGTGCTTTTTTTGATTCAGTTTTATTTCCGGATCGACACGATCATGCTTGGTATACTTGCTTCAGAAACGGAAGTAGGATTATACTCAGTAGCTTTTAATTTAATGGAAGGGACATTTTTCATTCCAACAATTGTAATGGCCGCCATTTTTCCGGGACTTTCACAAGCAAAACACTTTTCAGCATATTTCCGGAAAGGAGTGGTGTTGCTCACTCTGTCCGGAATTGCCGGTGGGGCAGCTGTTTTCCTGTTAGCGGATTCGATAATAAGTTGGTTTTATGCTCCAGGATTTCAAAATTCTGCCGACATTTTAGAAATATTGGCTCTAGCGATTCCACTTGTTTTCTGGGGTTATTTAATGACTCAATCTTTAGTTGCTTTGGATCATAACCGAATTTATCTAGTCATCACTGCCTCAGGTTTGCTGCTCAATGTAATGCTGAATTTTTGGCTGATTCCGGAATATGGTGCTTCCGGAGCGGCTGTTTCCACAGTGATAACGGAAGCCCTGATTCCCTTGAGCTGCTTCCTCATGATTTTAAAATACCACTTTTCACAGTCACCGGCAAATGTCACTTAAACTACTGAAACCATGGATCAACCCGTTATTGGTCGGCTTGTTGATTCTGTTTTCGCTGCCCTTAAAACTTCCGGCACTTCAGCAAACATTGGAAAGTTTGTTGAGTTTTTCCTTTCCAATCCGGCTTAGTCTATACACATTGCTGCTTCCTCCGGTTGCTTTGTTCAGCATGGTATGGAACAGAAAACGAGCTTTCGAAATCTGGCAAAAACTTCGGCTGCCTTTAATCGTCTTGGCTTTCCTGTTTTGCTGGATGTGGCTGGGCGCGATCATGAGTGAGTATCCGAAAATAGCGCTCAAACATTCCGGACGCTATTCAATTTTCCTGATGACGTTTATTGCATTTTTGTTTGCTCTTGAGCGGGATGCCTTGAAAAAAAGCGGACAGATTTTTACAGGAATTTATGTGATCTTGATGGCCTTAACTTTTTTGGATTTTCATGGTAAAACCAACATCCCCGCTTTGCTGGCTGAAAATGGACTTCACATAGATTTGTTTTTCAGAGGTGCTTCACCATCATCATTTTTTGAAAACCGGAATCCTTATGCAGTCATCAGTGTTGGAGTGTTTTTTTGGAGTCTTGCCAACCTGAGACATTCATGGATCCTTTCCAGTTTAGCAATAGCTGCCGCCTCATACAGCATTGTCCTTGCCGGTAGCCGCAATGGAATTTTAACTCTGGTTCTTTGCCTGCTGTTTTTATTGATCCTCACCTTCAAACAAATCCGCAAAGCCCGCACAGCTTTTATTATAGTTCTTGTTGCAGCAATTGCCGTTGGCTTTGGTTATTAC
>JABGPG010000118.1:2790-5330 GCA_018645085.1 Deltaproteobacteria bacterium | reverse complement strand
CAGGATGTTGATATAAAACATTTTCTATTTCAACAGAAGAAATATTTTCTCCACCTGAAATGATAATATCTTTTGCACGATCTTTTATCTGGATGTAACCGTCTTCATCTACAACCGCTAAATCACCGCTATGAAACCAGCCACCGGAAAATGCTTCATCTGTAGCAGTTTGGTTTTTTAAGTAGCCTTTCATTGTAGTGTTGCCGCGTATCACAATTTCACCGATTGTCTTTCCATCTGCAGGAACAGCTAGTTGAGTTTGGGAATCAATAACCTTTACTTCTTCCATCATCGGAAAACGAACTCCTTGCCGCGAAAGAAGTTCAGCTCTGAGATCTTCACTTTTTGTCCGCCATTCTGCCTGAGTTGCGGAAAGCAGGATATGTCCGTAAGTTTCGGTTAAACCGTAAACATGCAAAACGTCAAAGCCGAATTCAGTCATACTTTGCAGAACTTTTGCCGGTGGAGGAGCACCTGCGGTCATGACTTTGATTGAACGTTCAAAATGTTTTTGCTCCTTCTGTGGAGCATTAGCCAGCATATTCAGTACAACTGGAGCACCGCCGAAATGGGTGATATTGTGCTGCTCCAATAAGTCAAAAAGTAGTTTAGGACTGAACGCACGCATACAAACCACAGTCGCAGCGAGCAGTGTCATGGTCCAGGCGTGCCCCCAGCCGTTGCAGTGAAACATGGGTACAGAATAGAGATAGCGCGGATGGTTAGGTAATTCCCAACCCGCAACTGTTCCCATACTCATGAGATATGCTCCACGATGATGATAAACAACTCCTTTGGGTTTTCCGGTTGTTCCGGAAGTATAGTTCAGCGAAAGTGCCTGCCATTCATCCTCTAAAGGCGGGCAACGGAATTCCGGATCTCCTGCTTGCAATAATTCTTCATAATGTATTACTTCAAGTTTCACAGCCGGTTTTTGCAACGCTGTTTCGTCGTCAATCAAAATCAGGGTGGGATTAGACTTTGTTATTTGCAGAGCACTTTCTGTCAAAGGCAGGAGTTCACGATCCACAAACAGCGCCTTAACCTCGCCAAAGTCCAGGATATAAGCCAGCGTTTCGGCGTCAAGTCTGGTGTTGATTGTATTCAGAACCGCACCGGTCATCGGTACAAAAAAGTGTGCTTCAAACATTTCCGGAGTATTGAATGCTAAAACCGCAACCGTATCTCCTTTGCCGATTCCAAGTTCTGTTAAACTTGCAGCCATGCGTAAACAGCGTTCATGACACTGCCGCCACGTATAAGATCGGTCTCCGTAAATTATAGCCTCTCTTCCGCCATAAATGTCCGCTGTGCGCTGCAGAAAAGAGAGTGGTGTCAAGGCTGTGAAATTAGCAGGATTTTTGGCAAGTGCCTCGTAGTCTTCTTTCATAAAAATAATTTCGCTGTCATGGTTCAAAGATTTTTACTCTTCAGCATCTTCTTTTCGGAGGGGCTATTTAATGTGCTAACTTTTTAATCCAAGGTTTTCAAAATTAAAAGGCAAATCCGTAATTCTTGCAGGCACTTCACCGGTTGTGGAAATTACGTAAAGTTGCTGTTTTTCAGCAATAAAGTTGATGTCACACTTTGCAAAGGCGAGGTGCACGTGATATTTAGGTGACCATGTATTGGAAGTTATCACTCCGATTTCTCTGCCGTTGCTGAATAAACGGAAGTCTTTCAGCTTAAGCTGCTTGTCCATCACAATTCCCATGAGTCTGGTTTTTGACTTTCTGGTGCGCAGTGCGTCAATGCTCAGGCTTTTGATATCTGCGTCTAAATTGACGTACTGCTCAAGTCCGCATTCAAACGGTGTGCTGTCGTAACCCATGTCGCCGCCAAAAGACAACAATCCGCTTTCTATACGCTCAATCAAGTTTGGACTGCCGGGGCCGACATTCAGGTCTTCGCCTTTGGCGAAAAGTTCATCCCAGAGTTGTCCACCGAGTTCCATATCATTTACATATATTTCGAAACCACCCTGTTTACTCCAACCGGATCTTGCGACAAGCATCTTTTTTCCACGATAATTTAACATTCTACTGCGGAAAAAACCGATTCTGCGGATTTCTTCTCCAAAGACCCGCGAAATCAACTCCTCCGCTTTGGGACCCTGAACTGCCAAAGGCCAAATATCAGGTTCTGAAACTTGTGCATCCAAACCAAAACCGGTGGCCAATCCCTTGGCCCATAGTTTTACATCTGAATCTGCGATCGAGAGCCACCAATGCTCGTCACTGTGTTTGATAATAATAGGGTCATTGATCATGCCACCGCTTTCGTCACAAAGCGGAGCATAAAAACACTGCCCGACTTGGGCTTTGGATAAGTCTCGTGGAGTCATCAACTGGACAAGTTTCTGTGAGTCCGCACCGGTGATTTCAACTTGACGTTGACATGATACATCCCAGACCTGTACTGCTTCACACAAATGCCAGTAATCCTCTTCGAGACTTCGATAGATCACAGGAAGGAGCATGTGATTGTAAACCATATAGGCTTTTACTCCACAGGCTTCTACCCGACTGCTGAAAGGCGTA
>JABGPG010000118.1:0-2690 GCA_018645085.1 Deltaproteobacteria bacterium | reverse complement strand
GATCTGTTCATCAGCTATTTTATTTCTTTCATCTATTGACTTACCCTGAACTTCCAAACCGTAGGCAACATTTTCCATCACTGTCTTGTGAGGAAAAAGCCCAAAGCGCTGGAAGACCATACTCATTTCGTGGCGCCGCAATTCAAGCAGTTCCTTCTCTTTGAATTCGAGCACGTTAACTCCGTCTATCAGTACCTCACCATCGGTTGGCTCAATCAAACGGTTTATGTGCCGGATAAGTGTTGATTTCCCTGAACCGGACAAACCCATACAAACGAAAGTTTCACCTTCTTCAATGCTGATAGAAACGTTATCAAGACCAACCGTATGATCGGTTTCTGCCAGTATTTCTTTTTTTGTCGCACCTTTTTTTACTAATGGAAGAACGCTTTGAGGGTCTTCTCCAAAGATTTTGTAGACGTTCTTTAGCTCGATTTTAGGCATTATAGTTTCTTCATATTTTTAGGCCGGGTCTTATCCTGGATTTTATCTCCATAAGCCTGAGTTACACGGTCAAATATTATTGCCAGCAGGACAATTGCTATTCCTGCTTCTGTTGCCATACCCACGTTGAGTTGTTGTAATCCGAGGAGGACTTCGTCTCCAATACCTCTTGTACCAATCATTGACGCAATTACAACCATTGCTAATGCCATCATCACAGACTGGTTTACACCCTGCATGATATTTGGAAGAGCAAGTGGTATTTGTACTCCCCAAAGTTTCTGTTTTGAGCTGGCCCCAAAAGCATCTGCTGCCTCAACAACTTCTTCGTCCACCAGTCTGATACCGAGATCTGTTAATCTTATCAACGGCGGTGCGGCGTATACAAAAATCGCGATGATGGCAGGAACTGCTCCTAATCCAAATAACAAAATACCTGGAATTAAATAACAGAAACTCGGAATTGTCTGCATCAGGTCCAAGACAGGCAGGATAGCTTTTCTCAATTTTGGTTTTCTTGCCATCGCGATACCAATCGGAATTCCGATCACCAAACAGAGAAATATTCCGATGAGCACAATACAGGTCGTCATAATGGCTTTGTCCCAGTATCTGGGACTGAGGAAGCCAATGAAAAATGTGCAAAATCCAACCAGTACAGTTGTACTAATTTTTTTACCGCTGACAAAATAAGTCATGACGATGACTAGTATCACAACAAGTGGCCATGGTAGTGCTACCACGGAATCCTTCATGGTGGTATAGAGACCAAGTAGAAAGTTGTTAATACCTTCAAAGAAAAGTCCATATTCCACTATCAGCCAGTCAAATCCGCTGTTGATAGGTTGCATCAACGGGAAATCCAGCCATTTTGGCCAGTTTATCAACCAGGAAAAATCGTTTAAGAGATCCGAAATATTATCCGGCTTATAGCGGGGTTTTGCATAACGATAGCTGATTACTATCAGTCCCCAAAAAGCTACAAAACAAATAGGGATCCAGTACTTCCAGTTTGTTTTCATTATTTCTGTATGCGAAATACTAAGAGCCCGAACGGGCTCTTAGCTAAAAAGGCAGATTAAGTAATTTCAAATCAGCTTATAGTGCAGCTTTGATTTTACTGGCCACGTCTGCAGGTACCCAGCTTTTCCAGATATTGGAATTTGAGAGGAAATTTACTGCAGTCTCTTCCATATCTCCACCTGATTCATCCATGTAGAAAGCAAGTGAACTATTCACCAGTGCAGTTGGAATAGAGTATTTTCTGATGAAATCAAGTACAGGCTTATTCTCAGGAATGTTGGCAAAACGGGTTGATGCAGCTTTTGTTAGTGCCATATCCACATAAGCTGCGGCACAAGTTGGTTTATAAACTTCAGGACCATTGGCCTTGATGTCTTCAACTACAACCATCATTTCTGACCAGCACTTTGCCTCATAAGCCGGTTCTTGGAGCTTTACCAAGTCAACCTTACCCATGAGTCCGGTAGGTTCCCAATAATATGTGAAGACAGGTTTGCCTTTCTTGAATCCACCTGCAATTGCTGCGTCAAGTGCTCCACCTGAACCTGGATCAAAGTTGGTGTAAAATTTGTCCAAGCCATAAACTTTGTGCTTCACAAAGTTGATTGTGTAACATGTCCAACCAGAAATACAACTTGTCATCCGGCCTTTTCCGGGTGCTTCCGGATCAGCAAAAAGGGCGGCGATCTTTGCACTCTTCATATCATTTACGTGCTTCAGACCATACTTGTCAGAAGTAGCTTTGTCCACGTAGAATCCTTGTCCGGATTCAGGAGTATTTATCCCAAGTTCGATAATGTTACCTTTGGCAATATTATCCATTATTTGTTGAACAATATTGTCACGCCAGACTTCGGTAACAATATCCAACTGCTGATCGTACAATGCAGCCATGATTGGAGAAGTACTTCCCTTAGTTACTTCAACTTTACAGCCATATCCTTTTTCAAGAATAAACTGAGTTATCGCAGTATGGACATTTGCACTGTCCCAGTCAAAGTCACCCAGTTTCACTTTTCCACAGGCTGCATAGGCCGATGAGCTGAAAACCAGCAGGGTCACCAGAAGGCTTATTGTTGTGAACGCTTTTTGTATTATTTTCATGACTTTCCTTTCAGACGAAATTAATGAATAATTAACGAAGCGTCTAATCCATTATTAAAGCAGGGATAAGACGACACCAAAAAAAGGAGTAGAAATTATTTATGTTCTTCTCCTGTGCT
>JABGPG010000274.1 GCA_018645085.1 Deltaproteobacteria bacterium | reverse complement strand
ATGAGTGATACCGTTTTTCGTGCTTTAGTGGTCAGTAAAACTGACGAAAAAACTTATAGCCGTGAAGTAACTGAGCGTAAAATCAGTGATCTTCCGGAAGGAGAAGTTCTGGTAAGGGTGCGTTATTCTTCGTTGAATTTCAAGGATGGACTTTCCTGCATCGGCAATCCAGGAGTAACCCGTAATTATCCTCACACGCCCGGAATAGACGCTTCCGGAGAGGTTGCTGAAAGTTCTGATTCACGCTTTAAGGAGGGTGACTCTGTAATAGTAACCAGTTATGATTTGGGTATGGGTACTTCCGGTGGTTTTGGACAATATATACGTGTTCCTGCTGACTGGGTGGTTCCGCTTCCGGATGGATTAACTTTCAAAGAAGCAATGATTTACGGCACTGCGGGTTATACAGCCGCTCTCTCGGTTGATGCTCTGCAAAAACACGGTGTTGCACCTGAAGATGGTGAAATTGTCGTGACAGGTTCCACTGGTGGAGTCGGCAGCGTTTCTGTGGCATTGCTTTCACACTTGGGTTATACTGTGGCGGCTTCAACCGGTAAAAAAGAGGAAAGCGACTTTTTACGTGGACTTGGCGCATCCGAGATCGTTAGCCGTGAAGAAGCTAACCCTGAATCAAATAAACCGTTGCTGAGAGAACGTTGGGCTGGAGCAGTAGATACAGTGGGAGGCACGACTTTAGCTTCGTTGCTTAAGGCAACAAAACGCGGAGGAGCTGTTGCGGCTACAGGACTGGTCGCATCTGCAGAATTGTCAACTACAGTTTTTCCGTTTATTTTGCGTGGAGTAAGTTTGCTGGGAATTGATTCCGGATTTACACCGACAAAACTGCGTCGGGAAATTTGGAGCAAACTGGCAGACGTCTGGAAATTCCCGCAACTGCAAAAGTTGACAATTGACTGTACTCTGGAGGGGCTGGATCCGGAGATTGACAAGATACTCGCTGGTCGTCAGCGGGGTCGCGTGGTGGTTGATTTAGCATAAATTAGCCATCTGCTAATTTTTCATTAAAAAGGAGTCATTATGAGTGATACGATCAAATATTTGCTTCCCGAAACTGAAATCCCAAAAGATTGGTACAACATAATCGCCGATCTCCCGGAACCGCCTCCACCTGTTTTACATCCAGGCACACATGAGCCGGTGGGACCAGATGACCTTGCACCGCTTTTTCCGATGTCCCTAATTATGCAGGAGGTAAGTGGTGAACGCTACCTTGAAATTCCGGAACCGGTACGTGACATTTACAAACAGTGGAGACCTTCACCGATGTTCCGTGCAAGGCGTTTGGAAAAAGCGCTCGATACTCCGGCTAAAATTTATTACAAATATGAAGGCGTCAGTCCCGCAGGAAGTCACAAACCTAATACCGCCGTGCCGCAGGCTTTTTATAACGCAGAAGCTGGGATCAAAAAAATTACAACTGAAACAGGAGCCGGACAATGGGGTTCTTCGATGGCCTTTGCCGGAGCTTTTTTTGATATTGAAGTTCAGGTATACATGGTCAAAGTCAGTTACCAGCAAAAGCCCTATCGGCGTGCCTTAATGGAATCTTTTGGTGCAAGTTGTTATGCC
The DNA here is from genome assembly GCA_018645085.1 of Deltaproteobacteria bacterium. GTDB lineage: Bacteria > SAR324 > SAR324 > SAR324 > NAC60-12 > Arctic96AD-7. Next base: position 3,795 of record JABGPG010000274.1, on the reverse strand, counting down.
TCACCTTCAGATAGAACTCAAACAGGCAGGGCTATTTTGGAGCAGGATCCTGATTCTCCAGGGAGTTTAGGAATAGCAATTTCAGAAGCAGTTGAAGTCGCAGCGCAGAATGATGATACAAAATATGCATTAGGAAGTGTCTTAAATCACGTTCTACTGCATCAGACTGTGATCGGTCAGGAAGCAATAAAGCAGATGGAAATGGCGGGTGACTATCCTGACATTGTCATCGGTTGTGCCGGCGGTGGTTCAAACTTTGCGGGAATTGCTTTCCCATTCCTCGGAGAACAACTCCGTGGAGGCAAAAGCATCAGAGCAATTGCGGTTGAACCTGCAGCTTGTCCAAGTATGACACGCGGTCAATATGCTTATGATTTTGGTGATACCGGAAACCTGACGCCTTTGACCAAGATGCACACCCTTGGCTCATCGTTTGTACCTCCGGGATTTCATGCAGGCGGATTACGTTACCACGGTATGTCTCCGCTGGTAAGTCATGCAAAGGAACTGGGATTACTGGAAGCAGTGGCCTATCATCAAACTCCTTGTTTTGAAGCCGCGGTTACATTTGCCCGTTCCGAGGGAATTATTCCCGCGCCGGAAACATCACACGCTGTTAAAGGTGCAATTGAAGAAGCCTTACGTTGCAAAAGAGAAGGTAAAGCAGAAACTATCCTCTTCAATCTGTCAGGTCACGGTCACTTTGATATGGCTGCTTATACGGAATATTTCTCCGGAAAGCTTGAAGATAAAAACTATGATGAGCAAAAACTGTCTGACGCCTTATCAAGGCTGCCTCAGGTTGCTGCATCTTAATTAAAATATAAGGCGGCTCAGGGATAACTGCAAATAAACCTGTAGCCGCCTGTTAATAAAAACGAAAATAATGTCAGCTCAAACGTCCATTCTTGATGGCGCAAAGCGTAAAATCAAAATTGAACAAACCGTTCGCAGCTTTCTGGAGTTGTTGGATGAAAATGAACTTGATTTGGAAGATGGACTTGTTGCTTGGAACATGTTAGGATTTACCATCTTCCAAGATACATATCCGGAAGAAGATCATGACGCGATTCAACAGCGCATGAACGAATTTTCACAAACTCTTTTTGCCTCAGGGCAAACCAACTAATACAAAGACAATATTTATATGCGAGCAGTTTTTTTGCGAGTATTGCTATTTTTAAGCGTTTTAACGGGCTTATGGATTTTGTCCGCACCTCTGCTTCTTGCAGTTGAGCCGGCCTTTGTTCGTGAAAGTCTGCGTGCGCGTGGGATGGGAAATGCGTTTACCGCAACGGCCAACGATGAAATGTTGTTCTTTTATAATCCTGCAGGTTTACGTTCAGTCAATTACAACATCTATGAAGTCGCTGGATTTAATTTTACCACCAACCAGAATACACTGGATCTGGGAAATTCCAGCAGCAGCAACGCCACCCTTGGGGATATTGCCGGTAAAAAAATCTATGCTGAGGGTAATCTTGGTATCCTGAGTCACATCAACTCCCGTTTCGGCTGGTCATTGTTTTCAGGAGGACTGCTGGACGTTCAGGTCAGAAACCCCGTTTTCCCTTATCTTGAAACCAAAGCCTACCTGCAATCTGGAATCGCCGGTGGAATGGCGTGGAGTTTTATGGATTACCAGCTTGACGTAGGTCTGGGTGCAAAAATTGTGTACAGAGCAGGAATCGATACGAAGCTGCATGTTTTTGACGAAGCCATCATTGAAATAACAGAAGACAAGAAAACCACCAAACTCGAGAAAAAATTCTCCAACAAAGCAGCCTTTGCTCCGGATGTTGGCGCAACCTATCATTTTGACAGTGTGCATAATATGGAACCGAAGGTCGCGCTCAGTCTACAAAATATAGGCGGTCTTGATTTTGAAGCTGCCGGAAAAGTACCGATGACAATGAATCTTGGTGTCAGTACGGAATCCGAGTTGAGTGGTTTTGACTTCATCCTGGCAGCAGATTATCGTGATTTAACTAATTCGCAGGATCTGGTTTCCGAAGGCAACATCATCACTACACGTAATTTAAAACTTGGCGCGGAAATGGGCTGGAACAGATTGTTTAACGGACATCATCTTTTCTCACTGCGTGTCGGTCGTAACGGTCCTTACAACAGCGTGGGCTGGTCGATGAACCTGTTCGGTTTTAAAGTTGATTTCGCAAAGTACTCCCAGGAAATTGGAGGATACGGCGGTGAGCTGGAAGATAAACGTACCAGCATACAAATGTCAGCTATTTTTTAATTACAAATTTTTTAATTACAATCTTCGTAAAGCAAAACATCTCATGAAAAATACTACCTTTTTGATATTAGCAGTATCATTTATGTGGTTAAGTGGCTGTGCCACGCAGGGGAGATTGACCTCTTTGACTTTCGAGCAGAGTTTCAGTTATGAGGCTCTGGACTCCTCAATGGAGAAACTCAAGAGTCAATATGAGAGCTCACTGCAGGAGCAGTTCAGCGCTTTAAGGGAGATGCGTTATCTTTCAAAACATCAGGGTGAACCGGGCAAGCGTGAAATGGCTTTACGTGCGTTGACTTTTTTCGCTTTTGCAAGCGATGACGGTGATATCCGTGACAGGAGTATTTCACGTCTTGAAACTGTGCTCGAATCTCCGGAATGGCCTTTACATTTAAAACATACTGTAATTGACAGTACTATCGATCTTGTAACAGGTGAGCTTGGATTTCAGGAATCGCATGATGGAATGATCATGCATTTTGGTGTTAAATCCGCGCTGCGTGAAGATGCGTTGGAATTTTTGCTGAATGATTATGATGAACTGTCTCCGGAACTGCAGTACCATACTGTAAGTGCTCTGCAGCGTTTACTGCTCACAGCACCAACATTGGAGAACTGTCCGGAAAATATCTGTGATGAAGATGTACGGAAGAATCAGGAAGAATGGGAGCTTGGCCGTGAGGTTAAAGTAATTATTCCGGATAATGCTGATCCAACTGCCGTAGAAGCAGGTGCTTATGGACCAGCCACAAAACGTAAAATCCTTGGTGAACGTGAAGACTGGAACGAGGAAATGGACGAACTGAAAGAGATCGTCTGGGACTGGATTGAAGATCCACTGGAGGTTCAGGACAGTCAGTTTTTAATTCGCGGCCGCTTAATTCGTTTAGCCGGAGAGATAGAAAATTTCTCACTGCAGGAAGAAATGGCAAATGATTTTCTGGAGCAAATTTCAAAATGGGCCGAGAATGAGGATATTGCTGTTGATTTGAGACAACTGCTTGGTGCGTCACGTGACAAGGTGAAAATCTATGGCTTTCCGGCAACTAAATCTCCAGTACCGGCTGAGGAAAAATATGCGGGAATTATCAAAGCTCCGCTCAACTTTCTTGAAACTCATCTAGATGCAGTTCTACGTCAGCAGCAGGAACGTCAGCAAAGTGGTCTTGACACAGGGCAGCCTGAAACAATTGAGCTGGCTTTTACTTCATTTGAAGAAACAGACGATGAGCTGCTTAAACGTGAAATAATGCTGGAAAACGTTAGCTCTGCATTGCAGAATGGATTATTGGTTGACACTCAGGGTTTGACCACACGCGTGGTGAAAGCCATCGAGAGAGCACGTTCAGCGACAGAACTCGCACCTTTGCTGAAACTGGTTGGTGCTTTGTTTCCTTCTTTGAAAGCACAAAAACGAAAACCAGGAATTTTATTTGAAACTTTAGTAGAAAAAGCAAATGCCGCGGAAAATCTATCGCAGCGTCGACTTTATCTTAACGCAGTACTTGCAGGTGCCAAGACTTTTCCGGAAGAGGCTA
>JABGPG010000272.1 GCA_018645085.1 Deltaproteobacteria bacterium | reverse complement strand
CCCATTTAATTAATCCCGCCCGAGTTTGCTTTGTCAATCTTTGGTGGGATTTTTTATTTTTAGAGCAAGAATCGCAAAAACATCTGACACCTTTTGTGGTTTTCTCCTCTTTAAAATTAAAATTCATAAAAGCCTCTGTTCTGTTTGCTGAATAAACCTCCTCAATCATAAAATACGACTTTGCAAATTAGAGAATAATATTGTAAAGATGCCCTAAATTGCAATTATTTCTTGACACATGAAAATAAAAAACATATAAGTATATCTCGGATTGTGGCTGGAGTAATACTTCAGTTCGCATTCTCTTCGCAGCTTAGGTATGTGGGGGTTAAAGTGTGAGGGGAGTTCAGCGTGTTAGTTTCAGGATATCCATGATTAGCCTGTATATCAAACAAAGGCGCTGGTCGGTACCCTTCACAAGATACCGTACGCAAGTGGTTTGCGCCCGGTAAATGTCGACGGTTTGCTATTTTGCAAACCAAATAATTATTAAAATGATAAGGAGACAAAATGAGTAAATGGTTAGGAAAAACATGGAAAGGTGTTTTACTGGCAGTTGTGGCATCGGTTTTTGCTTTAGGCAGTGTTGCCAGTGCTGGTCAATGCACGAATGAGAGATGGGACAAAGTAATGAAGCGTGGGAAAATTGTAATTGGTGTAAAGGCCGATTACAAACCATGGGGCTATCGCAATACCTCCGGTGGTCTGGTTGGAATGGAAATAGACATGGCCAAAGATGTTGCTGCTGCAATGGGGGTAAAACTGGAAATGGTTCCTGTACAATCCTCCAACCGCATGCAGTTCCTCGAGCAAGGTAAAATCGACTTGATGATCGCAACCATGTCAGATCGTGTGGATCGCCGTAAAATTGTCGGCATCACACAACCAAACTATTACACTTCCGGAACAAATATTATGTCTCCGAAAGCCTTGGGCTTGACTTCATGGGAAGAGCTGCGCGGTAAGCCGGTTTGCGGTAAGCAAGGGGCATTCTATAACAAAATAGTCGCTGAACGTTACGGAGCTAAAATCACAGCTTTTACAGGAAACGCTGAAGCAAAACAGGCACTACGAGATAAAAAGTGTGTTGCCTGGGTCTATGACGATTCTTCCATTATGTCGGATTTGTCTTCCGGAAATTGGGATGATTTCGAAATGCCTTTAACTTCCGAAGACGACAACCCATGGGGACTTGCTGTTCCTTTGGAAGAGCTTAGTTGTGTTTTTGGTAATTTCATGACTGGTATGACCTACAACTGGCATCAGTCAGGTCGTTTGATTCAACTTGAGAAAAAGCACGGTATCCAAGCGACAAATTATCTTGTGATCCAAAAGTTTCGTAACAGAGACTGGCTGGAAGGCAAATGAATTAAAAAGCGGACTTAATTTTTCAACGTTTAGTCTTTAATAATTAAGCGTTCAGTCTGCATTTTTCTCTTTCTTTTCCGCGGCTGGGCTTCAATCAAACGAGTTCCGGCCGCTACCACTATTCCCCAAATTACTTTTAAGCATGCCTGAGTTTATTAGCATTTTCTTTTTGGAACTTTACAAAAACGATCCAAAATGGAATTTCATATTCTTCTATGATTCTTCACAGGCAGATCGTGTCATCGAGGGTTTTTGGATGACTCTTGAGCTTGCAGTGATTTGTGTAATTTTAAGTGTAGTCATAGGAGTTGTCGGCGCATGGATGCAAAACCAGCCAAACAAAATATTACGTTTACTGGTTCAAGGGTACATTCAGTTTTTCCGTAACACACCACCTCTGATTCAATTATTATTTTTCTACTTTGCGTTGGGGCAGTTCACTCCAACATATTCTCCGGACGGCTGGCTGGAAATTCCGATCATTTCAAACGTTGGTTGGGCCATTATTTCTCTTTCATTTTTTGCCGGGGCATTCAATGTGGAAATTTTCCGCTCCGGAATAGAAGCTGTACCTGAATCCACCAAAGAAGCGGCTGAATCACTGGGATTCAGCCATTTTCAAACCTACCGTTATATTGTTTTACCGCTGGCTTTCCGTGTCAGTTTACCTGCATTGAACAACAATTTGGTAAACCTTGTCAAAACCACGACCCAGGCCATGGCGATCGCGGTTCCGGAACTGCTATACCAGATGGTGAGTATTTATAATGATTATTCAACGGCTATGAATGCTTCAATGCTCTTACTGTTTGTGGTTTATATCACCTTGGTAGCAATCTTAGTTTTTGGAATACACAGTTGGGAACGCAGTGTTCGTATACCTGGTTACGGAGCTTAAATGTTTGTACAACCCAACATTCCTGGTCTTTCAACAAATTCACAGCAAACAGATTTTGCGGTCTTGTTGCCATATCAGGCAAGTTCATCTGGAGATCCCGTAGATTTACGTTTCAGCCGCTGGCTGGCTTCATCTTCACCATGGTTAATGTTTGCGTTATTTTTGTTAGTTAGCCTCTACCCAATGGTGGTAATGGCACAGTCAAAATACACACTCGAGGATGCATTTTCCACACTTTGGCGCTGGCTACCTTTTGTTGTCGGCAGTGGATTCGTGATGAATTTACTGATCAGTTTCTTTACGATGCTTTTTGGTACCGTGGCTGGTGTTTTGCTGGGATTGGGACAGATTTCGCTTTTGTTACCGGTTCGTAAATTTTCTTGGTTTACCACCCAACTATTTCGTAATTCACCCTGGTTAGTATTGCTCTTTATTGTGATGTTGACCTTCCCTTTTGAAATCGAAATAGGCGACAGTATCATTCCGATTCCAGACTGGATGAAAGCGGTTTTCGGACTTTCCCTGCCCATCATGGCCAATATCTCAGAGGTAGTCAGGGGAGCTGTGCAGTCCGTTCCCACAGGGCAATGGGAAGCTGCTGAATCTTTGGCATACAGTCGTTCGCAGACAATTTGGAAAATAATTTTACCGCAATGCTTCAAACGGATGATTCCTCCATGGATGAACTGGTATGCAATTTTGACCATGGCTACACCGCTGGTTTCGCTGCTTGGTGTTGAGGAAATAGTTACACTTTCGCGACAGGCGATGGAAGCTGAAGACAATCATCCGGAGTTATTAATTCCTTTTTTCGGCTTTGCACTAGTGATTTTCTTTGCCTATTGTTATCCAATTGCACGTTGGACTTTGAAACTTGAAGAACGATATTCTGTTAAATTATAAGAGATTTACATGACAACTAACAACTGGACACCGGAACAACCGATAGTATCCGTAAAAGATGTACACAAATCTTTCGGAGAGTTGGAAGTGCTTAAAGGTATCAGCTTTGACGTGATGAAGGGTGAAGTAATTTGTATTATCGGGCCGTCAGGTTCCGGAAAATCAACGCTGATTCGCTGCATAAACGCTCTCAACGACATTAATTCAGGTTCCATTAAAGTTCATGGATTGGAAGTCAATGATCCAGATCTGAACAAACTTGAATTACGTAAAAATGTGGGCATGGTATTTCAACAGTACAACCTCTTTCCACACAAGACCGCAATTGAAAATATCATGATGGCTCCTATGCTGGTTTTGAAAGAGTCCAAAGAGGAAGTACTTGCCAAAGCAGAAGCCCTGGTCAGCAAGGTTCGTCTTGATGATAAAAAAAACAGTTATCCTGGTGAACTTTCCGGAGGACAGCAGCAGCGTGTCGCGATTGCACGTTCACTCGCCATGAATCCGGATGTAATGCTTTTTGATGAAGTGACAGCCGCTCTTGACCCGGAAACGGTCAAAGAAGTGTTAGTCACGATTCAAGATCTTGCTGCAGAAGGAATGACCTGTATTTTGGTAACTCACGAAATGGGATTTGCCCGCGAGTTGGCTGATCATATTTATTTCACAGATCGTGGAGTTATTGTGGAACATGGACCGCCTGCAACATTCTTCGAAAAAGCTGAAGACCCACGTACCAAAGAATTTTTAAGCCAAATATTGTAAATATTTTGCTACAATATCCTCAAATCACTTAATACTTTTATTAAGATTGAATTTGAAAATGCAGACAGACTTTTGTCTGACTGATTAGATTCCCTTAATCTTCTAAACCTCTCAAATTATATTTCAACGACTCTAATACAAAATGAAACAAAAGAAGACAGCAGATTTTGTCATTATCGGCGGTGGAATTATCGGATGCAGCATTGCGTACAATTTAGCCAATCAAGGTGCTAGAAATGTGGTAGTTTTGGAAAAGGGTGAAATTTGCTCTGGTGGTACATCAAAGTCATGTGCAATTTCCCGTAGTCATTATTCTATCGAAGCGAATGTGCATCACGCAGTTGAAAGTATAAAAATTTTTGAGAACTTTGATGAGATAATTGGTGGTGATCCAAGATTTACAAGAACCGGTCAAATTGTTTTAGGACCGGAAAAATATCGCCCACTGATGGAGAGTGTATTCTCAACTCAGAACAAATACGGTAGTGAAACACAAACACTGACGCCTGCAGAAGCAAGTGATCTTCACCCTTTATTGCAATTCGAAGATGTGGATGTAATTGGCTTTGAATCAAGATCAGGTTATTGTGACCCTTACCTGACCACTACGGCATACGCACAGCGTGCAAAAGATTTAGGAGTTACTATTTACACGGAAACTCCCGTAAATGGGATTCAAATCAATGGCACAAATAAAATTATAGAAACGCCGCAATATGATTTTGAAACACCAGTAATAATTTTGGCCGCGGGGCCTTGGACTCACGCTTTGGGAAAAATGATTGAAGTTAAATTTCCTTATGAAATCAGTAAGCACAAAGTATTGACTTTGAAAATAGATAAACCGTATGAAGAGGACTGGCCGATTGTGAAAGATTTATTGACTCCGGAAAAAATTTACTTTCGTCCTGATTCCAATGGTGTGGTATTGGTTGGAACCGGTGATCAAGGCGACGCTGTAGTTAACTTGGATGAGATGACAGACGAGGTGGAAACAGAGCATATTGAACGAATCGGTAAACGCATGGCAAATCGGATGCCGTCCTTTGCTGAGGCAAAACTGGTACGGAGTTGGACAGGACCGTATGATATTCCTCCGGATTGGAACCCCATCATCGGTTCTGTGCCTGGACTTGATGGAGTGCATGTAGCGGTTGGTTTTAGCGGTCATGGTTTCAAAATGGCGCCCACTGTCGGAGAATCTTTAGCGCAACAAATCCTTGGTAATAAACCGCGTGTTCCTATTGACATGTATGACATGAAACGATTTGAAACAGGTAAAACCTTAAATGGCGCATATGGTAAAGGAACATTTGCTTAAAAAAACTCCGAACAGATGATATCCTCGACGTTCCTCTTTCAATAAAATACAATTGCCTGAAAAACTCTTTTGAAAAACTTAAATCTATAAACAGACTCAAACCATGACAACTAATACAGGCCCTTTAAAAGGTTTACGGATTTTAGACATGAG
>JABGPG010000271.1:2828-5429 GCA_018645085.1 Deltaproteobacteria bacterium | reverse complement strand
CTGAAGTTCTGCCTGAGTGGCTGGATTATAACGGGCACATGACAGAAAGCCGTTACCTCCAGGTTTTCGGAGATGCCACTGACGCACTGCTGAACTTCGCTGGTATGGACGAAACATACCGGACACAAGGATTTTCGGTCTACACAGTTGAAACTCACATCCGGCATCTACTTGAAGTCGCGGGCGGCGAACCGCTAACTGTGGAAACACAACTGCTTGGTTTTGATGAAAAACGTCTCCGGATTGTTCATACAATGAGTAAAGCTTCATCCGGAGATATGCTGGCGACCGCTGAACATATGCTGTTGCATGTTGATACAGAAGCTGGCAAGGCTTGTCCATTTGGGAAAAAACTCTACGAAAAACTTGAAAAAATATGGCAGGGACATCAAAATTTAGACGTTCCGGATTATGGAGGAAAGGGCATCCGGAATTTAAAATCACACTTGTAAAGGTGACAAAAAATTAATCGGACCACAGAGCCACAGAGGACACAGAGAAAAAATTCTTAAGACAAAACTCTGTTATTCTGAGTCATCTTTGGCGAAAATTGAAATAACAAACAAAGAAGAAAATGAATTACGATGTTATTATAACCTGTGCGGTTACAGGATCAGGAGACGCTGCCGGAAAACATCCGCAACTGCCGAAAACTCCGGAAGAAATCGCAACTGCAGCGATCGAAGCGGCAAACGCCGGAGCCGCGGTTGCGCACATTCACGTGCGTGATCCGGAAACCGGAGCGGCGGGGCGCAAGCTGGAATGGTACGAGGAAGTCGTGGAGCGCATTCGTGCCAGTTCAACCGATGTCATCATTAACCTGACTGCCGGAATGGGCGGAGATTATGTTCCGCATCCGGAAAATCCTGGAATCGGCGGTCCAGGCACTGACATGGCAACTCCCGCAGAACGCCTCGGGCATGTTGAAAAACTGCTGCCGGAAATCTGTACCCTTGATGTCGGAACACAAAACTACTCCAATAGCGCATACGTCAGCACTCCGGAAATGCTCCGTGAAATGGCGAAAAAAATTCAGGCTTGCGGAGTTAAACCTGAAATTGAAGTTTTTGAACTTGGACATGTCTGGTTCGCCAAACAATTGCTCAAGGAAGGTTTGCTTGACGCACCACCGCTTTTTCAGCTTTGCATGGGAATTCCCTGGACGGCGGAAGCAAATGCAGAAAATATGCTCGCGCTGCGGAATATGCTGCCCGAAAACGCAATCTGGGCCGGATTCGGAATTGCACGTATGCAGATGCCGATGGTCGCGCAGGCTATGATTCTTGGTGGAAATGTGAGGGTTGGTCTGGAGGACAATCTCTATCTTGAAAAAGGTGTGCTCGCCAGTAACGGACAACTCGTAGAAAGAGCCGTAGAAATCGTAGAACGACTTGGAGGACGAATCCTCACTCCCGCAGAAGCGCGTCAAAAACTCGGTTTGAAAAAACGTTAAAGAATGTGAATCTTTAAACAGTCTTAAAACAATATCATTTCAAGAAAAGCTAGACATCATGTATAAAAATGAACGTATAGACCTGGCCTGCGCTTTCCGCTGGACAGTGCGGTTGGACATGCATGAAGGTGTTGCGAACCATTTTTCATTGGCTGTCAACGAAGAAGGCACGCGGTTTTTAATGAATCCGAATCTGCGTCATTTCAGCCTTATCAGAGCCAGTGAAATGCTCTTGCTGGATGCAAATGATTCAGCAACCATGAAACATCCTGCCGCTCCTGATCCTACCGCCTGGGGACTGCACGGTTCTATTCACCGAAACTGTCCGCATGCACGCTGCGTTATGCACGTGCATCCTGTTTATTCCACCGTGCTGGCAAGTCTCGCAGACAGCAATTTACCACCCATTGATCAGGCTACGGTGAGCTTTTACCGGCGTTATGTCATTGATGAAGAGTATGGCGGACTTGCTTTTGAAAGCGAAGGAGAACGCTGCGCTGCTCAACTCAATGATCCAGAAAAAAAGGTGATGATCATGGGCAACCACGGAATACTGATAATTGGAGAAAATGTCGCAGACACTTTTAATCGACTTTATTATTTTGAACGTGCTGCAAAAACCTACATAAAAGCGCTCTGCACCGGAAAAGCATTGCGTGTCCTCTCTGATGAAATTGCGGAAAAAACTGCATGTGAACAGGAAAAATATCCGGAATACGCTGAAAAACATTTTGAAGAACTCAAAGCCATTCTTGATGAAGAGGAACCGTCTTATAGATTGTAAACCTTTATTTTTAACGATTTCATGAAAACTTCTAAGATGATAATCACCACAGATCCTCATATTTATCAGCGTAAATATTATAAAAACCATTCTCTGTGTTCTCTGTGAATAAACAAATTTTGAGCTTTTTTTTAATTTTAAGGGTTCATCATAAAAGGATGCCTTCGTAATTAGTTGTCATTCCCGCGAAAGCGGGAATCCAGGAACTTGTAAATATCAGAAATAATGGATTCCCGCTTTCGCGGGAATGACAAACATTGGTGTCATGATGACCTTTTACAAGTTGATCATAAAAAGATTCTTGAGGAATTGATGAAAACAGTCAGTTTTACAAAAATGGAAGACGGTACGGCTGAGGAATATG
>JABGPG010000271.1:0-2728 GCA_018645085.1 Deltaproteobacteria bacterium | reverse complement strand
TTGATGAAAACAGTCAGTTTTACAAAAATGGAAGACGGTACGGCTGAGGAATATGCGTTCCTTGGCTCACTATACTATCAGTACCGGGATGGTGTTGCGGACATGTTACTGACTTTGCTCAAGCAAATGCAGGGGGATAGTTTAGGCTACAGGGTGGACCGTTACACACATTCCCTGCAAACCGCCACACGGGCCGAACGTGATGGAGCAGATGAAGAAACGATTGTCTGTGCTTTGCTGCATGATATCGGAGATCTCCTTGCTCCGGACAATCACAGTCAGGTCGCCGCCGCTATTCTTAGACCTTATATCAGCGAACAAAATTTTTGGATAATCCAGCACCACGGCCTGTTCCAAGGCTACTACTACCTGCACCACACCAACAAAGACCGCAATATCCGCCAACAATTCAAGGATCATCCGCACTATCAGGCTTGTGTTGATTTCTGTCAACGATGGGATCAATGTTCTTTTGATCCAGAATACGACACCTTGCCTTTGGAACATTTCGAATCCATGCTAAGACGTGTTATCAGCGAACCACATAACCTGTTTGAATGATGATGAAAACTGACACAACGGAAAGGAAGGCTATCAATCAACAACTGAGCCAGGCTGATCAGCAACAATATCGACATGACGGATATTTCTTTCCTCTACGTATTTTTTCAACTAAAAAAGCGGCAGACCACAGAGAACAATTAGAAAACCTGGAGGCGGTATATGGTCCGATGCACTACAAAATCAAACCTTACTTATTGATGAAATCTGCGGCGGAGATTGCAAATAATTCAGTGTTGCTGGATGCAGTAGAAAGTATTTTAGGGCCGGACATTTTGCTTTGGGATTCAGCTTATATCATCAAAGAACCAAATAACACCAAGTATGTTTCCTGGCATCAGGATTTGACTTATTGGGGTTTGGACGGCGACGAATTAGTGACTGCCTGGGTTGCACTCTCAACTGTGACGACTCAAAACGGTTGTATGAAAATGCTGCCAGGATCACATCACAAAGGTAAACACCAGCATCGAAGTACCTATAGCAAAGATAATATACTTCACCGTGGACAGGAATTGAGTGCTGAAATTGACGAAGAGCAAACAGTCAGTGTAGAGCTTGAAGCCGGTGAGGTCTCATTTCATCATGGCTGGGTCGCTCATGCCTCTCACCCGAACTTTTCTGCAGAACGGCGAATTGGGCTTTCCCTGCAATATCTTGCTCCACGAGTTAGACAGAAACACACAGACCACGAGTCAGCGACTCTAGTACGAGGAGAAGACCGTTATCGGAATTTCCTTCCGGAACCACTCTGTGAAGAAGATTTCGCGCCAGAAATGCTAAGTTTCCAGGCCGAAGCGGAACGTCTTAAACATGAGGTTTATGATACCAACTGATCCAATACAGCCTAGCGTAGAAATACTGCTGTGATCCATACAGTCAGTTGATCGTCAGGAATGCTAAGTGAGATAGAAAATTTGCTGCTCTTTCAATAAATCTGAAATCCACCCTGGTTTGTCATTCCCCCCATAACGGCAAACTATTGCCGATCAGCTCATGGACAATTAACTAAATTGTTTGCAAGTTACCGGATCCCCGTTTTTCCTACTATGACAAGTTTTATGAAGCATCAAAAATAGTTTGAACTATTATTGTTTTATTGACAGTCTAACTCATCATTCTTAAAGAAATTAAAATTTCAATTATCCTTTTAAATCCTAATAAAAGTTATTATGTCTCAGCAAATGAATCGTCAAATTGTTCTAGCCAGCCGTCCAAGCGGAAAACCGGAATCCGCTAATTTTCGTCTGGATGAAACCGCAATTCCGGTTCCTGAAGATGGACAGGTTTTATGCAAAACTATTTATTTGTCACTTGATCCTTACATGCGTGGACGGATGAACGCTGGCAAGTCCTATGCTCCACCGGTAGAAATTGATGAAGTTATGGGTGCCGGTACAGTCGGTCAAGTAATTGAATCTAACAATTCCAAATTCAACGCGGGTGATTTTGTTTTCGGTTACGGTGGTTGGCAGGAGTTTTGGGTACAAAATGGCACCGAATTGAAAAAAGTTGATCCGCAGCTTGCTCCCATTTCTACCGCGACTGGTGTTTTAGGAATGCCTGGCGTTACGGCTTACACCGGTTTGCTGAACATTGGGAAACCTAAAAAAGGTGAAACGGTGGTTGTGGCCGCCGCGTCCGGAGCAGTCGGTTCGGTCGTGGGACAGATCGCACGCATAAAAGGCGCACGGGCCGTCGGAATTGCCGGTTCTGCGGAAAAGTGTAAATATGTCACAGAGGAACTCGGCTTTGATGCTTGCGTCAATCACAATAGTCCGGAATTCGCTGAAGCACTCAAAGCTGCTTGTCCTGACGGAATTGACGTGTATTTCGAAAATGTAGGCGGTAAAGTGTTTGAAACAGTGTCACCGTTGTTTAACGATTTTGCCCGGATTCCTGTCTGCGGAATTATCTCTGCGTATAACGCAACAGAATTGCCTCCCGGGCCAAACCTGACTCCTTTGCTGATGCGCGACATCCTCGTTAAACGACTTACTTTCAGGGGCTTTATTGTCTGGGATTTTGCATCTCAGGAAAATGAAGCACTATCAGAACTTGCCAACTGGATCAAGGATGGAAAACTTCATTACCGCGAAGATATTGTTGATGGACTTGAAAATGCCCCGGAAGCTTTCATCGGACTCTTGGAAGGCAAAAACTTTGG
>JABGPG010000270.1 GCA_018645085.1 Deltaproteobacteria bacterium | reverse complement strand
CGTTTGCTGTGCCGCCAAATCTTCCGGAGTTCCTGTGCAAACCACCTCACCACCGTATTTGCCTCCGCCCGGACCAAGCTCAATCAACTGATCCGCGACTTTTAATACGTCCAGATTATGTTCTATTACCAGCACTGTATTACCTTGATCAACCAGACGGTTCAGGCAGGTCAGCAGCAGACGGATGTCCTTGAAATGCAGACCGGTTGTGGGTTCATCCAGAATGTAAAAAGTATTACCGGTCGCCGTTTTTCTCAACTCAGCAGCAAGCTTTACGCGCTGAGCTTCTCCGCCGGAAAGTGTTGTGGAAGGTTGTCCAAGCTTCACGTAACCGAGGCCGACATCGAGTAGAGTTTGCAGAATAAGGTGAATTTTCGGTAATGCGGAAAAGAAATTTTCTGCCTCTTTAACCGTCATTTCCAGGACATCGTGAATGGTACGGTTTTTATAAAATATTTGCAGAGTCTCGGTATTGAAACGTCTTCCACGGCAGGTATCACAGGGGATTTGCACATCACTCAGGAACTGCATTTCAATCGTTTTTAAACCAGCACCCTGACAATCCTCGCAGCGCCCGCCTTTGACATTGAATGAGAAACGCCCCTTTTTGTAACCTCGCGCTTTTGCTTCCGGCATCAACGCAAACAAATCACGGATCGGATCAAGCACTTTTGTGTACGTCGCAGGATTGCTGCGGGGAGTCCGTCCGATTGGCGCTTGATCAATTTTAATCACGCGATCCACATTTTCGAGTCCGGAGATTTTTTTGTGCGGACCGGGTACTTCTTTACTGGTGGGGTTTAGGTGACGGAATAGAGCTTTTTTGAGGATACCGTCTATCAACGATGATTTACCTGAACCGGAAACGCCGGCCACCGCGATAAAAATTCCCAGAGGAATTTCACAGTTTATATTGTTTAGATTGTTGAAACTTGCACCCTGAATTGTAATTTTTTTAGCGGAAGCTAAGCGACGTTTTTCCGGAATGCTGATTTGCTCTACGCCGGAGAGGAACTGTCCCGTGATGGATTCCGGTGCTTCGATTATATTTTTTAATGAACCTTGCGCAGTGATGTGTCCGCCGTCCTGTCCTGCGACTGGACCAATGTCAACTAAATGATCTGCGGATTCAATGGTTTCTTCGTCATGTTCAACCACCAAAACCGAATTTCCGCGGTCACGTAATTTCTTTAAAGTACGGATCAGTTTTTTGTTGTCGCTCTGGTGCAGTCCGATCGAAGGCTCATCGAGCACATAAAGTACACCCTGCAAACCGGAACCAAGTTGTGAGGCAAGCCGGATACGCTGTCCTTCTCCACCGGATAAAGTTGCGGCCGAACGGTCAAGAGACAGGTAACCGACACCAACATCATTCAGGAAATTGAGGCGGTCCCGTATTTCACGGAAAATGTCCCTGCCGATTTTTTTCTCAGTTTCAGTGAGTTGTAAATTTTCAAAAAAACTAACAGAAGCTTCTATCGGTTCGTTGGCGAGACTGTAGATATTGTGACCATGCAGAGAGACTGCGAGAGCCATCTTGTTGAGTCGCTTACCTGCGCAGTCAGGACAGACGGATGTATGTTGAAATTTTTCAAGCGGACCTTTAACGAAGCGAAAGACGAACTGCAAAATTGGAATAAAACCCGCCCATTGCTGTTTTTCCAGTTTTTTGAGAAATTGTGCCGGAAAGCGGAAAACATTGGAAACACCGAGTTTCATTTTGGTGTTACCGTACAAAATCAATTGACGCTGCTCGACGGATAAGTTCTTCCATAAAGTCTTTTCACTGATTTCAAAATTTTCCAGTAAACTGCTGATGTGGCGCTGATCGACTTTTGTGTAGAGTAAATTCCCTTTTTCAGTAAAGCATTTGATTGCACCGTCAGCGATTGAAAGTTCAGGATCGCACAGTTTCTCCTCAGTAAAAGTGCTGGTGTGACCAATACCGTTGCAGGTTGGGCATGCTCCCTGCGGCGCGTTAAAAGAAAATAAACGCGGTTCCATTTCCGGTAAGGCAATCTGACAACTGGGACACGCCATCAATTGACTGAACAAATGATCTTCTTGCTGACTTTGTTCAAGCTTATTTTCCGGGTCTTGCTCTGCGCTTTTTTTCGCATAATGTAAAATTGCCAGACCATTTCCGAGCAAGAGCGCTTTTTCAACACCTTCCGTAAAACGGCTTTTTTCCTGCGGAGTTATTGTCAAGCGATCGAGGACTAATTCAATGGTATGTTTTTCGTAACGTGCGAGTTGAATTTCTTCATCAAGTCTGCGTACTTCTCCGTCGATTCTGGCTCTCACGAATCCATCAGCCGCCCATTCTTCAAGTTCTTTACGGTACTCACCTTTACGTTCCTGTACCATTGGCGCGAGGATCAAACACTGTTCGTTCAGCGCGTCCACATAGGCGTAATCTGTGATTTGTTCCGGAGTTTGTGAGCTGATGCGAGTTCCGCATTCCGGACAATGCGGCTTTCCCAACCGTGCAAAAAGGAGGCGGTAATGGTCGTAAATTTCCGTGATTGTTCCAACAGTGGAGCGTGGATTTCGATTGACGGTTTTTTGGTCTACGGAAATTGTCGGACTCAGTCCTTCAATATGCTCGACTTTTGGTTTGTCAGATTGTCCGAGAAATTGACGCGCATAGGCCGAAAGTGATTCAACAAAACGGCGCTGACCTTCTTTGAAAATAGTATCAAATGCCAGCGATGATTTTCCGGAACCACTGACACCGGTAAAAACAGTCAATGTGTCACGTGGAATCTTGAGACTGACATTTTTCAGATTGTGTTCTGAAGCACCGATGACGATGATTTGCTCTGCTTTTTCCTGGGACATTTAGTAGAAACTTATGCTTTGAAGCGGCTTGTAGTTATTCTGTTTAGAGTTATTTTAACGGTGCTTATTATGACAGGATTATTTTAGCTCAACAAGACGCAATTAAGAAGACAAGGAATCATGACGTACAACTTGTCAGAAATTTTTCATTCAGTTAAATATGTGGTTGACCCTGCATTCTCAAAGATGTAAAACTAATTCTCTCGCAATTCATCAAAGACGCAATCAATTCCATTTATTTCTCGAAAAACTATATGAAAACATTAGCGAAGCAAGCACAAGTCGTGATCATCGGCGGCGGAGTAATCGGTTGCAGTGTGGCATATCATTTGACAAAACTCGGCTGGACAGATGTCGTTTTGCTGGAACGCAGGGAATTGACTTGCGGCACAACCTGGCATGCGGCCGGACTCGTGGGTCAATTACGGGCGACAAAAAATATGACAAAAATGGCGCAGTACACGAGCGAACTTTATGCGACCTTGGAGGAGGAAACAGGACAGGCGACGGGTTTCAAACAAAATGGTTCAATCACTGTTGCACCGAATGCAGGACGTTTTGAGGAACTAAAACGTGGTGCGTCGATGGCAAAATGTTTTGGACTGGAAGTGGAAGTGATTTCTCCACGTGAAGCAAGGGAGTTGTATCCGCTCCTGAACATTGACGACCTCGAAGGCGCGGTTTTTTTACCGAAAGATGGACAGACGAATCCGATTGATGTGACACAGGCCATGGCCAAAGGCGCGAAAATGCGTGGTGCGAAAATATTTGAAAATGTAAAAGTTACCGGAATCGAAACTAAAAACGCTGGAACGTCCGGTGCGAAACAGGTTTCCGGAGTAGCATGGGAAATGGAAAACGGAGAAACTGGAGAAATATCCGCGGAGATCGTCGTCAACTGCGCAGGACTTTGGGGACGGCAAGTTGGATTGATGGCCGGAGCACATTTACCGCTGCATGCGGCAGAGCATTTTTATATTGTCACCGATGACATTGGTTTGCCGCCGACACTTCCTGTTTTGCGTGATCCGGAGAATTGGATTTATGCCAAGGAAGATGCCGGTAAAATGCTCGTCGGCTGTTTTGAACCAAAATCAAAACCGCGTCCCTTAGAAACAATTCCGGAAGATTTTTCCTTTGGTCAGTTTCCGGAAGATTGGGATCATTTTGAACCGGCTATGCTCAACGCGATTCACCGTATTCCGAAATTGGAAGATGCGGGAATTCAGACTTTTTTCAACGGTCCGGAAAGTTTTACTCCGGACGACCGCTACATTTTAGGTGAAGCTCCGGAACTGAAAAACTTTTATGTCGCAGCAGGTTTCAATTCTATCGGCATTCAGTCCGGTGGAGGTGCGGGAAAAGTGCTTTCTGAATGGATCGTTAACGGACATCCGCCACTTGATTTGTGGGACGTGGACATCCGCCGTTTTCATCCGTTTCAGATCAATGCGAGTTATTTGAAGGAACGTACCGAAGAAACTTTGGGTTTGCTTTACGCTATGCACTGGCCTTTCCGCCAGCCGGAAACCAGCCGGGGCGTGCGCAAATCCGTTTTGCATGAGCGGCTGGAAAAAGCCGGAGCGTGTTTTGGTGAAATGTGCGGCTGGGAACGTGCTAACTGGTTTGCACCGGAAGGCATGGAAGCACGTTATGAATACAGTTACGCGCGTCAAAACTGGTTCGAGGCTTCTGCCGCGGAACATCATGCGGCTCGTGAAAAAGTAGCGCTGTTTGATATGTCGTCCTTTGCGAAATTCATGGTGCAGGGACGCGATGCGGAAAAAGTGCTGAACCGGATTTGTGCCAATGATATTTCCGTACCTTGCGGAAAAGCGGTTTATACTGCGTGGCTAAATGAACGCGGATGCTTCGAATCCGATTTGACGGTGACTCGTTTGCGTGAGGATGTTTTTATGGTAGTAACGGCGGGGGCAAGTCAAATTCGTGACATTGCCTGGCTGCGGAAAAATATTCCTGACGATGCGCATGTCACTGTCACAGACGTAACTTCCGGATATACCGTGTTGAGCGTGATGGGTCCGGAATCACGTAATTTACTGGCCAAACTCACTCCGGCGGATTTGTCGAATGAAGCGTTTCCGTTCGGCAGCGCGCAGGAAATCGAAATCGGTTTCGGTAGTGCCCTCGCCCTGCGCATGACTTATGTTGGAGAATTGGGTTGGGAAATTTACGTGCCGACTGAATTTGCTCAGGACATTTACGATAAAATTCTTACGGCCGGAAGCGATTACGGTTTACGGTTAGCAGGAATGCATGCTCTCAATTCACTACGTTTGGAAAAAGCTTATCGGCACTGGGGACACGACATTGCGGACGAAGACACTCCGCTGGAGGCCGGACTCGGATTTGCGCTTAAGTTTGATAAACCCGGAGGTTTCATTGGCCGCGAGGCGTTGTTGCGGCAAAAGGAGGAAATTTCCAAAACGAAAAACGCAGTCTTGCAAAAACGCTTGGTACAGTTTGCTTTGGAAAATCCGGAACCGCTGCTTTATCACAATGAACCAATTTGGTGCGACGGGAAAATAGTCGGTGACCTCACATCCGGCATGTACGGTCACACCATCGGAAGTTGCCTAGGTATGGGTTATGTTTCGCACGAAGACGGTGTGACAAAAGAGTTGCTGGATTCAAGTAATTTTGAAATCGAAGT
>JABGPG010000091.1 GCA_018645085.1 Deltaproteobacteria bacterium | reverse complement strand
AAATCTTAATTATATTAGAGTGGTATCATAAAATAGATTTCTCGCTTTGTAAGCAATGACACTGTTTTTGTGCTTTTACCAGTGCATCATCTTTGAAATTTTTCAAACTCTCCTTTAGCATTGGCAAAAGGTTTCAAACATAAATATCTGGTATAATTTTAAAATATTCAGTAATTACAAATTATTATAGATGTAACACAGAACTAAAGGTACTTGTTCAGCATAAACTAAGTTTATAGGTTGACAAGTTCTTTTGATCCATGCTACTTTCCAGCAGGCAGATCGATTGTTCAAAAGTTATTTGAGTGTGATCCGCATAGAAACGAATTACGACACAAGCTTTGAAATTATTCAGGTGTTTTCATTTCAGGAGATTTCAATCGCAGAGGTGCCGCTTTCGAAATTGTTGATTTTTCAACTAAACCGAATTGGTTAAACTTTCTAATCACGGAGCTGAGAACCAATTCCTCCCATTGGAGTATAGTATGGATAATAAGATTGACCACATCAAGGAACAACTAATATCCGGCAGGATGACGCGTCGCGAATTCGCGCAGCGCTTAATGGTACTGGGTATTGCCGGATCAAGTGCAGGCACATTGCTGACTTGGGCGGATAAAGCACAGGCTGGTGCCAAGCGCGGTGGACGTTTGCGTGCAGGAATTGCTCATGGTTCAACCACAGATTCGCTGGATCCAGCAACTTATGAAAACGGTTTCATGAGTAAAATCAACTACGCTATCCAGAGTCATCTTGGCGAAGTGGATCATACCGGCAACATGTCTCCGGAATTAGCGGAAAGTTGGGAGCCTCAGAACGGTGCCAAAACCTGGGTCTTTAACCTGCGTAAAGGAGTGGAATTTCACAATGGGAAGACACTGGATTCCGACGACGTGATTGCTTCGTTTCAGCATCACATGGGTGAAACCAAGTCTCCTGCGAAATCACTACTCAAGCAGGTCAGCAGTATTCGTAAGGATGGAAAATACACTGTTGTCTTTGAATTGACTGGAGGAAACGCCGATTTCCCTTTTGTTGCATCTGATTATCATATTGCGATTAAACCCTCAAAAGACGGCAAGATCGATCCCACAGACGGTATCGGAACCGGTGCTTATGTACTTAATAAACTTGAAATGGGTGTGCGCTTTTTCGGAAAACGCAACCCCAATTATTTTAAAGATGACCGCGGCTGGTTTAACGAACTGGAGATGCTTTCAATCGTAGATCCTACTGCTAGGAGCAATGCCCTGACAACAGGTGAAGTCGATGTCATTGACCGTGTTGACTTGAAAACCGCCCACCTGCTTGCACGCAAGAGTGGAATCAAGGTTGAAGAAACTACCGGTACGAAGCACTATACCTTCCCGATGCGCACAGACACTGCGCCCTTTGACGACAATAATCTCCGTCTCGCGCTCAAGCACGCAATAAACCGTGATGAGATTGTTGATAAAGTTTTGTTTGGTCATGGAGTGGTAGGTAACGATCATCCGATTGCACCTTCAAATCCTTTCCATGCTGCTACTTTGGAGCAACGTACATACGATCCGGATAAAGCCCGTTTTTATGCTAAAAAAGCTGGTGGAGTTAAAGTTCAGCTCTCTGCGGCAGATGCGGCTTTCCCAGGAGCAGTTGATGCAGCCGTGCTTTATAGGGAACATGCTGCTGCTGCCGGAATTGATATTGAAGTTGTGCGTGAACCGAGTGACGGTTACTGGTCAAACGTCTGGATGAAAAAGCCCTGGGGTGCTTGTTACTGGGGTGGTCGTCCTACAGAGGACTGGATGTTTTCAACTGCCTATCAGGGTGGTGCGTCCTGGAACGACACTTTCTGGAAGAATGACCGTTTCGATAAGCTGCTCATTGAAGCACGTGCCGAAACGAAACAGAATAAACGCCGCGAAATGTACTATGAAATGCAACAGATAGTACGTGATAAAGGCGGTGTTGTTGTTCCAATGTTTGCTAACTATGTCTTTGGCACAACCGACAAAATCGCTCACGGTAAGATGGCCGGTAACTGGGATTTGGACGGTGACAAGTTCCACGAACGCTGGTGGTATTCCTGATCAGGTAACAAGAAATTAGTGGCAAGGTTCAGAGGAAATTAAACTTTGGACCTTGTACTTTGAAACTTGAAACCTGTAGTCTGGAGACTTCATTGGCCAACATCCTCAAAATTGTAGCCCAGCGTATTGTGCTGGGTTTTCTCACCCTCTTTGTCATTTCGTTGCTGATTACCTTTGGCGTGGAACTCCTGCCTGGTGATTTGGCGGAGTCAATTCTTGGCCAGGGTGCGACGCCTGAAACAGTAAAAGTTTTCCGCACTGAACTCGGCCTGGACAAGCCGGCGCATTTACGCTATCTAAGCTGGCTGGGTGGTATGGTTACAGGTGACATGGGAGTTTCGCTGGCCAACAAGCGTGAGATCTCTGAGTTGATCGGACTCCGTCTTTCCAACACCATTTTCCTTGGTGGTTTTGCCGCGACGATTGCAGTTCCATTGGCTTTGTTCCTCGGTATCCTTGCTGCTCTCTACCGCAATAGTCTTTATGACCGAGCCGTCAACACCTTCACCCTCACCTCCATTTCATTTCCGGAATTCTTTGTCGCTTACATTCTGATTCTCTTTTTTGCCATCAAGTTGGGTTGGTTTCCAGGAATTTCCAACGTCAGTACTGATCTTTCGCTGGGTGATAAACTTTATCGAACTTTACTTCCTGCGGCCACACTTACTCTGGTGGTAGTGGCCCACATGATGCGAATGACACGGGCCGCCATTATTAATTTATTAGCCAGCCCTTATATCGAAATGGCTCAGCTCAAGGGAATTCGTCCAATGAGAATCATCTTGCGGCACGCTCTTCCAAATGCGCTTGCTCCTATTGTTAATGTGATTGCGCTGAATTTGGCCTATCTGGTTGTGGGAGTTGTTATTGTGGAAGTAGTTTTCGTTTACCCTGGACTCGGCCAGTTGATGGTAGACAGCGTATCCAAACGTGACATTCCGGTTGTGCAGGCTTGTTCGATGATTTTTGCTTCAGTTTATATTCTGCTGAATTTATCGGCAGACATTATTTCCATTGTAACTAATCCACGTTTGCTGCACCCACGCTGATGTCAAACTTTCTCAAATTATTTTCTTCAGCGCCCTGGAGCGCCAAATTTGGAATGGTGGTAATTTTGTTCTATGCTGTTATTTCTATTTTTGCTCCTTTCATTGCCCCTTACGGAGAGACTGAACTCCTTGGCCGAGCCTATGAAGTGTGGTCTGACAAGCACCTGCTGGGTACAGACAACCTTGGACGTGACATGCTTTCGCGGCTGATTTACGGTGCACGCAACACCATTGGTCTAGCACTGTCAATAACGCTAATAGCTTTTGTGCTTGGCAGTCTGACCGGTATGATTGCCGCTGCACTCGGAGGTTGGGTGGATCAAGTATTAAGTCGAATTGTAGATGTACTGATGTCCATTCCATCACTTATATTCGCACTCCTTATTCTTTCCATCTTCGGTACCGCAATGCCTTATTTGATAGGAACAATTGCCATTCTTGATGCAACCCGTGTTTTCCGCTTGGCTCGTGCCACTGCCATGAATGTGGCTGTAATGGATTATGTGGAAGTAGCGCGACTCCGTGGTGAAAAACTGGGTTGGGTTATCCGTAAAGAAATTTTACCCAATATTACTGCGCCTTTACTCGCTGAATTCGGCTTACGATTTTGTTTTGTTTTTCTCTTCATTTCCGCACTCAGTTTTCTCGGACTCGGAATTCAGCCTCCCACGGCGGATTGGGGATCGATGGTCAGGGATAACGCGACACTGATTGCTTTTGACGACATCACCCCGCTCTTGCCTGCGGGAGCAATTGCCTTGTTGACAGTAGCGATGAACTTCGTAGTAGATTGGATGCTGCACAAATCAAGTGGTCTAAAAGATGTTGGTTGATACAAATAAAAATTCTAACAAAGAAGTTTCCTCCACATTACTGGAAGTGAAGGGTTTACGGATTGAGGGACTTTCTGAAAAAGGTTGGCAGGAAATTGTTTGCGGAGTGGATTTAACGCTTAAACGTGGAGAAATATTAGGCTTGATTGGAGAGTCCGGCGCAGGAAAATCAACCATCGGTTTAGCGGCAATGGGCTACGCGCGTGACGGCTGCAGAATCACAGCCGGAGAAATTATTTTCGATGGCATCGAGTTGCATTCCGCACCTGAAAATGAAAAGAGAAAACTCCGCGGAACCAGAATTTCTTATGTTGCTCAAAGCGCCGCCGCAGCTTTTAATCCCGCTCACCGACTGCTTGAGCAATTCGCAGAAGGGCCTGTAGACCATGGCGTCATGTCCAAAAGGGAAGCAAAAGAAAAAGGGCGTGCTCTATATCGGAGTCTGGATTTGCCGGATCCGGATAACATAGGAGAGCGTTGGCCGCATCAAGTTTCCGGAGGCCAACTGCAGCGTATGATGGTGGCCATGGCGATGTCGTGTGGTCCGGACTTGATTGTTTTTGATGAACCGACAACTGCACTGGATGTCACCACTCAGATTGAAGTCTTGAAAACGATCAAGGAAATTGTAGTAGACAGCAATGTCGCGGCCATTTACATCACCCATGATCTGGCGGTGGTCGCTCAACTTGCTGACCAATTGATGGTGTTACGCTACGGAAATCTAGTTGAAGTGAACAGCACCGGCCAAATTCTCGAAGCACCAAAACAAGAATATACCCGCGATTTATTGGATGCCCGCACCCGCCATGAAAAAACAACTGCGCAAATTTCTAATCCGGAAATTCTACTCAGCATTGATAACATTACTGCAGGCTATGGTAAAGGTCCGGACATACTGCAGGAGGTCTCAATTTCTGTGGAACGTGGACGAACTGTAGCGGTGGTTGGAGAATCCGGAAGCGGAAAAAGCACATTGGCACGCGTAATCACCGGACTGTTACCTCCGCGTTCCGGAGATATCCGTTTTCAAACAGACATTCTTCCAGCGGCCTTGGCTCAGCGCACAAAGCAGCAACTCCAGAAAACCCAGATGATTTACCAACTTCCGGATGTTGCCCTGAATCCACGTCAACGTGTCCGTGATGTAATTGGACGCCCCTTGAGTTTTTACCTCGGTTTACGTGGAAAAGAAAAGGAACGGCGTATCATTGAATTGCTGGAACAAATTGAGTTATCTGAAAAATACATTGACCGTCTTCCGGACGAACTTTCAGGCGGAGAAAAGCAACGTGTTTGTATTGCACGTGCCTTAGCCGCAGAACCGGAATTGATCGTTTGTGACGAAGTAACCTCCGCACTTGATACAATTGTCGCCAAGGCCATTCTGGACTTGCTGCAGAAGCTTCAGCATGAATTGCAGTTGACCTATTTATTCATCAGCCATGACCTTGATACCGTGGCCAGTATCGCCGATCAAGTGGTGGTACTTTATGCCGGAAGGGTTGCCGAGCAGGGTTCAAAGTCCGCAGTTTTTCAACCGCCATTCCATCCTTACACGCGGCTCCTGCTTTCTTCGGTTCCGGAAATGAAACAAGG
>JABGPG010000156.1 GCA_018645085.1 Deltaproteobacteria bacterium | reverse complement strand
TGATTACATATTTCGGCGATACTTGCCGCCGAGTTGATAAAGATGCTGGGTGATTTGTCCCAGCGAACAGACCTGTGAGGCATCCATCAAAACCTCAAAAAGATTGCTGTTATCCAGCGCGGCATCACTGAGTCGCTGCATCATGGTATTTTGTTCTGCTTCGTGGAATTGGTGGAATTGTTCCAGATCACGAATCTGCATAGCTTTTTCTTCTTCTGTGGAACGTGCTAGTTCAATTTCTGAGTCTTCTTGCGGAGGATTTGGATTGAGAAATGTATTAACGCCCATGATTGGCAACTCTCCGGAATGTTTGAGAGTTTCGTAATAAAGCGATTCTTCCTGAATTTTATTACGCTGATACATCGTTTCCATTGCACCTAAAACACCACCTCTGTCGGAAATACGTATAAATTCAGTCAAAATGGCTTCTTCCACCAAATCAGTTAATTCCTCAATCAGAAAACTACCCTGCAGCGGATTTTGATTTGAGGCTTGCCCCAACTCACGATTGATGATGAGTTGAATAGCTAAAGCGCGGCGCACTGATTCCGCTGTGGGCGTGGTGATTGCCTCGTCGTATGCATTGGTGTGGAGTGAATTACAGTTGTCGTAAATTGCGTAAAGAGCCTGCAGAGTAGTCCGAATGTCATTGAAATCGATCTCCATAGCGTGCAGTGATCTTCCGGATGTCTGGATATGATATTTTAATTTTTGCGAACGTTCATTCGCACCGTACAAATCACGTAAGGCTACAGCAAAAATCCGCCGCGCCACTCTGCCGATCACAGCATATTCCGGATCCATTCCGTTACTGAAAAAGAAACTTAAATTACGCGCAAAATCGTCAATCGATAATCCGCGCGCCAGATAGTATTCAATCAGCGTGAATCCGTTGGCCAGCGTGAAAGCGACTTGACTGATCGGATTAGCTCCGGCTTCGGCAATGTGGTATCCGGAAATGCTGACTGAATAAAAATTGCGGATATCGTTGGCGGTGAAGTATTCCTGCATGTCGCCCATCATTCGCAGGGCAAAATTAGTGGAAAAAATGCAAGTGTTCTGCGCCTGATCTTCTTTCAAAATATCGGCCTGAACAGTTCCGCGGATATTATTCAAAACAGAGTTTTTAATTGTTCCGTAAGTTTCCGCGTTCACAAAGTGTTTTCCGGACATTCCCAGCAAATCTAATCCGAATCCATTGTGATTGTCCGGACGATTCATTCGATATTCAGGAACCGCAAGTCCTTGTTTTTCATAGTGTTTACTGAGTGTTTTCTGCGCTTCTTCCAAACGCCCGTTTTCACGTAAATGTTTTTCAATTTGTTGATCCACTGCCGCATTCATGAAAAAAGCCAGTATGACTGGAGCGGGGCCGTTGATGGTCATCGAAACGGATGTGTTCGGTAATAGCAAATCGAATCCGGAATAAAGCCTTTTTGCATCATCAACCGTGCAGATCGAAACTCCGGCATTGCCAATTTTTCCGTAAATGTCCGGGCGTTCATGCGGATTTGCACCGTAAAGCGTAACCGAGTCAAATGCGGTGCTGAGGCGTGTCGCGGGTTGTCCCTGCGCCAGCAGATGAAAGCGTTGATTTGTACGTTCCGCAATGCCTTCTCCGGCAAACATGCGTGTCGGATCTTCACCTTCTCGTTTAAACGGAAAAACTCCGGCAGTGAATGGAAAACTTCCGGGAAAATTTTCCAAACCCAGCCAACTCGTAATTTCACCCCAATCCTTAAATTTAGGCGTCGCAATTTTAGGAATTTTAAGTCCGGAAAGACTGATGCTGTGATTTGAGATTTTCAGTTCTTTGCCGCGTACATCAAAGCTAAAATCATCACCCAAATATGCTTTTCGATTTGCGTTGAATTCATTCAGTTGATGACGAATGGCTGCCGGAAGTTTGTGTAGTTTTTCGTTATAAAGTTCCGCAATGTGACGTAAATTTTCCGGAACTTCCTCAATTTCAAACTGAGTAAGTCCGTTACTGTCCTGCAGTTGTGAGCTTTCTGCTTGTTTTTCTGTAAGCTCTGCCGGTTTTAGGCTACTTGTCATTTGCTGAATTGTTCCATGCAGTTGTGCGCATTCCGCTGCAAGGATTGAATTTTCGCGGACTTCCTTTTTGTAGTTACGTACACTGGTGGCGATTTGCCGCAAATATTCTTTGCGCTCAGACGGAATTAGCTCCGTCATTTCGGAAACAGCAAATTCTGCCTGGTGACTGCGTGTCCAGTTGAGAGACTTTTTCCTGATCAGTGTTTCAATCAACTGATGATAAAACCAATTGGTTCCACTATCGTTGAAACGGTTTGCGACGACTCCAAAAACTGGAATTGTTTGCGCTTCAGACTCGAACTCAAGATGACTGCGTTGATACTGTTTGCGTACCGCGAGCAGAGCGTCTTCTGCACCAGGTTTGTCAAATTTGTTGATCACAATGCAATCCGCAAAGTCAATCATATCAATCTTTTCCAGCTGCGTAGCCGCTCCGAATTCAGGCGTCATCACGTAAACACTCAAATCGACGAGGTCTGAAATTTCTGAATCGCTTTGACCGATACCTGCCGTTTCAACAAAAATAAGGTCAAATCCGGAACTTTTCAACAATCGAACCGTACCGTCCAACCCGGCTGAAGTTGCCAAATGGGAACGACGTGTTGCGAGTGAGCGCATAAAAACCCGTGAGTCGTTGATCGCATTCATCCGCATCCTGTCACCCAGCAAAGCACCACCTGTTTTACGCTTTGAAGGATCAACGGAAACGATTGCAATTCGCTTTTCCGGAAATTCAACGAGACAGCTTCGTACCAGTTCATCGGTTAGACAAGACTTTCCTGCACCTCCGGTTCCGGTCAAGCCGATTACAGGAACCTCAGATGAGGAAAGTTGATCAAAGACTTTTTTCGCAACTTGAGGATTTTCCGTGTTTTGCTCTAACCATGTCAAACTGCGTGCAATATGCTGGATGTTTCCTGCAGCCAATTCCTCTGCCTGCGGTTCAAAATTGTCCGGTAATACCTGAAAATCAGCGCGTTCGAGCATATCAGCAATCATGCCCACCAAACCAAGTTCCCGTCCGTCTTCCGGCGAGTAAACACGCTCCATACCGTATTCCATCAATTCCTGCATCTCAGAAGGAATTATTACACCTCCGCCGCCTGCAAAAATTTTTATATGACCGGCTCCCTTTTCACGGAGCAAATCAACCATATAACGGAAATATTCCATGTGCCCGCCCTGATAAGAACTGACCGCAATGCCTTGTGCGTCTTCCTGAACGGCGACATTGACAATTTCCTCAACGCCACGGTCATGGCCGAGATGAATCACTTCAGCGCCTAGTGACTGCATGATCCGGCGCATGATGTTGATTGCGGCATCGTGTCCGTCAAACAAACTTGTCGCGGTAACGAAGCGTACGTGATTCCGAAGTGTGATTGCCTGTTTTGTAGGTTGTGGAGAGTTCATTTGCTAACTATTATCTGTGGTTAAATAAATAATCAACTCAATGTGTGCTGTACAGTTTTAAATAAGGACGACAGCAAGGAGGTGTTTTGCTTTAGCTATTCTAGTTTAGCTAGCATTAGTTTAAAAGCTAATTGTCTGCTGTACCAGTTCAGGATCTCTTTCTTCAGTAAAAAATAATACGCTGAATTCCTATTTGTAAAAAAAAGAAAAATCAGCTAAATTACTCAGAATTTGAATTTACTTCTCTTCCTGTTGCCAACTGATATATTTTCAGTAGATCGTCTTCAGTCACATCAATGAAAGTATCCATTTGACTGAGGGCGTAAACAAAATTCGCATGATCGACAGGAGCATAAGCTTGATGTGCAGAGTCGAGTCCGGATTCTTTAGCTATTAAAAAAGCAGGATAGCGGCGCCAGCGAAAGAGAGCGTTAAACAAGAGTGCTACCAGCAGGATAGTGACTGTATTGATGGCAATTGGTGTCAGGATATATTCATATCCTAAAGCATGAATGTTTGGTCCTCCGATCACCGCTGCTAAAGCGGTTGCACCTCCTGGAGGGTGAATACAACGGGCATAATACATAACTCCTATTGCTAGTCCCACACTGGCTGCAGCTGCGATTCCTCCTCCGGGCAGCCACTGAGCACAGGCCACTCCGATAGCGGCTGAAATAAGATGTCCGCCGATTACGTTCCAAAGTTGCCCAAGCGCACTGTGCGGTACTGCAAAAAGAAGTACAGCAGAGGCTCCCATTGACGGGACAATATATACCGCTTCTTCTGCTCCTACAAACAAACTACTAATATAAATAATTAAAAATATAGATAAAAAACCACCAATTCCGGAAATGATTTTTTCGAGATGGGAAACAGGATTTGCGCCGATACCGAGATAATAGAGGATTTTTTCTATTTGCATAGCTAGAAAAGCAGAGATGTTAGTTAAAAATAAATTATCGCAGGCGAGCTCGAATTACCTTAAATTAAGCATAGCTTCCCGCTTCAGACCGAGCGCTTCTCCTACAACTAATATTTGCTCCCAGCTTGCATCATCGAGCGGTATGCCTTTGGCCAGGCGTTCATTTAAAGAGATACGTTCCGGATCACCTGCGATCAAAACTGGTTCTTCGTGATTGGCCGGAGGAGAAGCTTTGGCATGTGCGGCGATAGCTTCTACTTCGTGCTGCATCCAGGGTACATCCACCAATTTTCCAGGATCTATTATAATGCTGAACATATTATTGATGATACTGTTTTGGCGTTCGTGTTCAGGCTGAATCGTTCCACCTCCGCTGAGCATCCCACCAAGTAATTCACAAAACATGGCCAGTCCGTAACCTTTATAATCACCGAGTGGAGTAAGTGCGCCGAGTGGAGGATTGTCGGTTCGTTCCGGAAAACAGTAGCCTGCCATCACCGCGGGATCGGTACTGGGTTGTCCCTGATGGTCGATGAGCAGACCTTCTTTAAGGACTTCACCTTTGTTAAAAGCGACGCGCGCTTTTCCAAGTGCAATACGGCTGGTCGCCATGTCAAGCAGCACGGGTGGTTGTTTCTCGGATCCGGGCATGGCGAAACAAATCGGATTAGTCGAAAAACGTGCGTCTGAGCCTCTGAAAGGCGCAACAAGTGGAGGATGGTCAGTTACATTCACAAAGTGCAAAGAAACCATGCCTGCGGCAATGCTTTGCTCTCCGTAAGTACCGATGCGTCCGAGATGATGTGTGTTACGCAGCGTCATCAAAACCAATCCGGTTTCACGGCACTTTTCAATAGCTTTTTCCATTGCTATTTTACCAACCGCCTGACCGTAGCCACGTTTACCATCAAACATCATAATGGAACCGTCACTCTTGAAAAGTTCCGGAACTTGATTGGGCTTGAGCAAATCAGTCTGGAGCATGCGTAAATAGATAGGCAGCATGCCGACTCCGTGACTGTCGTGTCCGGCCAAATTTGAGCGTACTAGATGATCGGCTACTACTTGCGCTTCTTCGTCACTGCTACCTCCTTGTTTGATGATAGCATCCACCAGTCGTTTGAGAGACTCTGCTTGTATTATCATTTCCTGTACAAAGTTGATGGTTT
>JABGPG010000200.1 GCA_018645085.1 Deltaproteobacteria bacterium | reverse complement strand
CAGGCCTGTCCGACTGGTGCGTTGATGCCGGCAAATAATGTGGGTTTAGCGGTAGTTGACAAAAAAGTAGAATCGGTTTGTCCATACTGTGGTGTAGGATGTCTACTGACCTATCATGTAAAAGACAAAAAACTTATCAGAGTTGAAGGACGCAAAGGTCCGGCGAACGAGGAAAGATTATGCGTAAAAGGACGTTACGGTTTTGATTATGTACATCATCCTGATCGTCTCCAAAAACCTTTGATACGGCTAAAAGACGTTACAAAAACCACAGAACTGCTACAGCCTAAAGATTGGCATAAAGTTTTCCGTGAAGCAAGCTGGGAGGAGGCACTTGATTTTGCCGCCGCAGGTTTCAATAATATCCGTGATAATAACGGCCCGGATGCTCTGGCAGCGTTCGGTTGTGCCAAGGGTAGTAACGAAGAAGCGTATCTGCTGCAGAAACTTGTACGTACCGGATTTGGAACTAATAATATTGATCACTGTACGCGGCTTTGTCATGCATCTTCGGTTAGTGCTTTACTGGAAGGTATTGGTTCCGGAGCAGTTTCAAATCCATTCACGGATGTGACTGACGCGGAAGTCATTTTGCTGATTGGAGCAAATCCAATCGGTAACCATCCGGTAGCTGCTACTTTTATGAAAAACGCGGTTAAGGATGGTAAAAAGTTAATTTTGATGGATCCACGCAGGACAGATTTGGCACGTCATGCCACCTACAGTCTTCAGTTTAGACCGGACACAGATGTGGCGATGCTCAATTCACTGATGCACGTCATCGTCGAGGAAGGCTTATGCGACGAAAAATACATCACAGAACACACAACCGATTTTGACAAATTAAAAGCCAATGTCGCGGAATACAGTCCTGAAATTGTCGCGCCGATTTGCGGAATCCCCGCAGAAACCCTGCGTGAAGTTGCCCGCACTTTTGCAACCGCAGAATCGTCCATCATCTTGTGGGGCATGGGCATTTCACAGCATATTCACGGTACAGACAATTCACGTTGTTTGATCGCTTTGTCGCTGATGACTGGTCAGATCGGACGTCCCGGCACCGGATTGCATCCACTGCGTGGACAAAATAATGTTCAGGGTACTTCCGATATGGGACTGATTCCAATGTTCTTTCCGGATTATAAATCCGTCATTGATCCGGAAATAAAAAAATGGTACGAGGATTTCTGGGGTACTTCCCTCAATCCAAAAAAAGGATTAACGGTAGTGGAAATCATTGATGCCGTGCATACAGGTGGTGTCAAAGGCATGTACGTTCAGGGTGAAAATCCCGCGATGTCGGATCCAAACCTGAACCATGCCCGGAGTGCTTTAGCGATGCTGGACCATTTAGTGGTACAGGATATTTTTCTCACTGAAACTGCAGGTTTTGCGGATGTGATTTTACCTGCGTCTGCATTTCCGGAAAAGACTGGAACTTTTACCAATTCCAACCGTCAGGTGCAACTTGGACGGCAGGCCATAGATCCTCCGGGAGATGCACGTCAGGACTGGTGGATTATTCAGGAAGTTGGTCGACGTCTTGGTCTGGACTGGAATTATGAAAGTCCGGAAAATATTTTTTCTGAAGTACGCAAAGCCACACCGAGCATGGCAGGAATCACTTGGGAGCGTTTACAAAAAGAACATTCCGTAACTTATCCCTGTACCAAAGAAGGTGACCCAGGTGAGCCGATTATTTTTCGAAACGGTTTTCCCACAGAAAACAAAAAAGCACGTTTTGTCCCTGCAAAATATACTCATGCTGATGAAATGCCGGATCAAGAATTCCCATTTGTCTTCATCACCTCACGTCAACTCGAACACTGGCACACAGGCAGCATGACACGCCGCGCGACTGTCCTGAACGCGATTGAACCGTATCCGGTAGTTCATGTTCATCCGGATGACCTGAAAAAGCTGGGAGTAGAAGCCGGTGATGCAGTAACTCTTGAATCAAGACGCGGAAAAATTTCAACTTATGCACGTCAGGATCTCGGCGTTCAACCTGGAAATCTTTTTATGGCATTCGGTTATAACGAATCCGCCGCCAATTTGATTACTACATCTGCACTCGATCCTTTTGGTAAAATTCCGGAAGTAAAGTTCTGCGCGGTGAAGATGTCTGCAGGCGGTCTACCGGAAAAGAGAATTGGCTGAATGTTACTTCCCCCGTAGTTCAGCTTTTCCAGTGTTGCGGAAATACGTTTATTAAAGCAACAAACAGCTTTTCCTCTTGTTTTCTGGTCATACCTTGACTAGAATTAATAGTCTGTATTTTACAAATATTTCGCTTACTTCGTCGGCACTTTGTCTGTGCTACCTGAAACCGGAGGCGAAACAGAAAAATTGGACTCCGATATTTTTGCTCTGTTGCAAAAAAGAGATCTTAGGAGTGTTTTCAGAAAGTACAGAAATTTCAATAAATAAATGAAGCACATTTGAGTTTTGGCATTACTTCTGTATAGCCTACCGGGACGCACAAATTCCAAAAATGTCAGTCTTTACTGACTATATTTACGCAAATTCCTACCATCAGTGCTTCAATAAATACCCTAGTAATGCTAATGCATGACATTGGCTTGACTCAGTAAGATGAAAAAATAGGAAAATTCAATGATTAGTAAAATTGCCAGTTTTTTTTCCCAGGATTTAGCGATTGATTTAGGAACAGCGAATACTCTTGTTTACACCAAACAACGAGGGATCGTGATTCGTGAACCATCAGTTGTAGCAGTACAAAAAGACAACCGTGGACGGATCCAGGTGCTAGCTGTAGGTGAGGAAGCCAAACAAATGCTGGGACGTACACCAGGTTCGATTACGGCAATCCGTCCCATGAAGGATGGTGTTATTTCAGATTTTGATATAACTCAGGAAATGCTGCGTCACTTCATCCGTCTGACTCAAAGTAAATTTTCTTTTTTCCGTTTCAAACCACGAATTATAGTGGCCGTACCGTCTGGAATAACTCAAGTTGAACGACGTGCAGTCAAAGAAGCAGCAGAATCCGCAGGTGCGCGTGAAGTGTTTTTAATTGAGGAACCAATGGCCGCAGCACTTGGAGCAGGTTTACCGGTGACAGAAGCCAGCGGAAGTATGATTGTCGATATCGGTGGAGGGACAACAGAAGTCGCAGTTATTTCGCTTGCAGGAATAGTTTACAGTGATTCCGCACGTGTTGGCGGTGATAAAATGGACGAAAGTATTGCTGAGTACATCAAGCAAAAATATAATTTGCTGATCGGTGAACGAACCGCTGAGGATATTAAAATAAATATTGGTAGCGCCTTCATCAAAGAAGAACCAAAATCCTATGAAGTACGTGGACGTGACCTGGTAACCGGTATTCCAAAGACACTGGTTCTAGGTGAAGAAGAGGTACTGGAAGCTCTAAGTGATGTTTGTGCACAAATTGTAAAAACCATTCGGAATGCTCTGGAATCAACACCTCCAGAACTCGCTGCAGACATTGTTGACCGCGGGATTGTTTTAGCCGGAGGCGGATCTTTACTTTCCGGAATCGATGATTTGCTGCGTGCTGAAGTCGGCTTACCAATTTTTCATGCTGATGATCCACTCACCTGTGTTGCGACAGGAACAGGAAAAGTCCTCGATGAATTAGACCTGCTCGCCACAATCGAATTGTCTTCCTAAAAAACAACAGAAAGCTGGATTAAGTTTTAAAACTGTCCAGCTTCCTTTTTTAAGCCTTTGTCAACGAATTCAAGCAGGCAAATCCGGCGCAGACACCTCCTTCATTAACATTTTCTGCTTTGGTACGTACCAGGTAACCTACATCTTCGTTGCTCTCCACTACACCGTTTTCCGCAAAACAAATCCCGTAACGTCCGACCTCACTAACAGAAGTCAGTGTTTCGGCATAACCGTTAACTACAAGAATCGCGGGATGAGTTTCCGCCTCGATTTTCTCCATTAAGACATAAGCATCTTGTTCTTCCGGCTGCATGTCCGCCAATTTTATTGGAATATCCTTGCCAAAATAATTATTGCCGCCACCTTCACGTTGAGGTTTCAGCACATATTTATCCGGATTCTTAGCAGCCCATGCCGAAGCTCTTAGCGCTCCGTCAGGAGTTTCGATGATTTCATCCAGGGAATGCATGGCGGCAAAAGTTTTTAAGAAACGTTGCGAAATTTCCTTTGACACAAAAGCAGAGAGGATTTCCGGACGTGTCAGTACCTGTTGAATTTTTTTCATCCCGGCAAGTTGCATCGGCAAATCCGGAATCTGAATTGTCGATGACGCTTCTATGAGCTGACGGCCTTTTAATGCTTCGCTGCTGCGAAAATCATCTGGTGTGTAACCGGCACGATAATAAGTAAGGGCTACTTTTTTACCTTCCAGTACAAGATGCCCTTCACGTAGACTGCCGTTCTCATATATTTCAGTTAATGTTTTACGCACAGTCTGAATTTTATACTTTTCCCACAATAGCTGTTCCAGACCAAGTTGATCAAAACGGTTAGTCTCGTTTGGTTGAGAAACCAGCAGCATAACCGCGTCAGTTGAGCCATAATCCTGTACTGCTTTTGCGAAAGCATCAACTACAGGCACCAGCGGATTATTTGAAACAATTTGCTCCAGCATATTATGCTCATTTAAATTCTGGTGCAAACGTGCAAGTTGAGTTATTAAAAACGGGAAACTGGCTGAGACTGTATTAAGTTCAACCTGACGTAGTGCAGAAGCGGAACTAAGCCCGACGGATGATGAAGAGCGCTGTGCACTATTGCTTACTTTATCCTTGAGCAAAAAGAAATCATTACGCTGCACAAGCAATTGTTTACTCTGTGTAACTTCCTGACCTCTTAAGTCCAGTAACATTTTTAAGAAAGGATCGGTTTTGGAAATTGGACTCAGATGTTGCTCTAAAAATGACCAATCCTGAGAAACACGAATCATCAACTCACTAAAATGTGAAGTTAATTCAGTCATTTCAAGTAAACTATCTGCTGAAATAGCGTATGGACTCAGTGAAAACGGTGCATGAGTTAGCTGCCCGTCAGGTAAATATTTAAGCATTCCATAGAGTTTTGCCTTCTCAATCGCATTTTCAATTGTCACTTTTTGAACTTGTGTTTGCATCCTATTTTCGGTTATTTTAGATGGTTAGAGGCGACGTGGCCGAGTGGTTAGGCAGAGGTCTGCAAAACCTTGTACAGCGGTTCAAATCCGCTCGTCGCCTCCAGTTCCAATTTTTTCCCTGCCTGGGTGGCGGAACTGGTAGACGCAAGGGACTTAAAATCCCTCGGTGGTAACACCGTGCCGGTTCGAGTCCGGCCCTAGGCACCATTAATATACTGCTTGAAGCTTAAAAACCGTTTACTTTTCAGTTGATGGTTTTTAGGCCTTCAAATAAATATCTCCGACCTTAAGTTTTATCAGTCTTTTCAAAAGTCTCAAGTCCTTCACGTACCTAAATTCGTAATCTGGAAATTAAAATAATCAGCGGATATTTTGGCTCAGTATGAATTTCAGCTTTCTTACTAATTCAACTTTAATGATGAAGCTGTAAAAAGTCATATAAACGTGTCATTGCTTACAAAGCGTGAAATATGATTTATAC
>JABGPG010000153.1 GCA_018645085.1 Deltaproteobacteria bacterium | reverse complement strand
TGCGTCGTCCTTCGTAGATGACGAAAGGTGCCTGTCGCGGTCCCGCGCTGTCACCGATATTGATTAGGTCCAGTCCGGAATTCTGAAGTTCAAGAGTGAGAGAATCTACAGCAATGTTTGGTGTAGCAAACACCAGTGAATCTGCCTCAATGAACTGTGTATTTCCGTCGAGAAAACAAAGAATTTCCGCACCCTCCTTACTCCACTTTGTAATTGCGGATTCCAAAATGAAACGCACACCGAGTTTTGCCAGACGCTGCCGCAGTGGATAGTCTGCAGCAGTGCGCTGAAGTTCCTTGCCAATGAGTGGATCAGGAGTGACGAGAATCACTTGATGACCATCTTCAGCCAGTTTCCAGGCGGTTCCGCAGCCTTTCCAGTTTCCACCCTCATCGAGCAGGATTACACGCTTTCCAGGACGAGCCCTGCGTGCCATCACATCTTCAGCTGAAAAGACACCTCCAAGTTCAATTCCGGGCAGTTTTTCAACATGCGGAATTGCTTTCTGAAATCCTGTATCAGTTGGAAATGAACCTGTTGCCAGTACAGTTTTGTCGGCCGCAAATTCTATTATTTCTTCTGCTTCAAGGAAAGCATTTAGACGTATCTCTACACCAAGTTGAGACAACTGCCTGGCGTACCAGTCGAGCAGATCGATAATTTGTCCACGTCTGGGCTGCATTCCGGCTAAGCTGAATTGTCCACCGAGACGGTCTCCTGCCTCTGCAAGAGTAACTTCGTGTCCACGTTCCGCTGATACCCTTGCGGCTTCCAGACCTGCAGGGCCTCCGCCTACTACAAGTATTTTTTTGGGTGATTTTGTTTTTATAAAACGATCTCCACCCCATTCAAATTCACGTCCTGCAGAAGGATTGACGAGACATGAAATCCAATAGTCACGGCCACGTCTTCCCCAACACATCTGGTTACAGGAAAGGCAGGGACGGATGTCTTCAGCACGTCCCTCAAGAGCTTTGTTTGACAAATGCGGATCCGCGATTTGTCCACGCACAATGGAAACCAGATCTGCCTGCTCAGCGGAAAGTACGGCTTCCGCATTCGCCGGAGTGCGGATATGGCTTTCCGCGATTACCAAAGCATGTGAGACTGCGCCTTTCAGTACCTCCGCCAAATCTGCACCCAAGCGTTCAGGGTAGAGGAAGGTTGGCATAAGTTTGTAGAAATCGAAATAGCTTCCGGTACCGCAGGTTACATAATCAAGCAGATGATCTTTGTCATGTGCTGAAATAATTTCTGCAAGCGATTCACGTTGAAGTGCAACTTCAAAATCCGGTTCGTCATTGACCGCAATACCAACAATAAAATCCTCACCGCATATTTTCCGGATACGGGTGATAATTTCTCTTGAAAAACGGGTGCGGTTTTCAAGGGACCCTCCCCAACGGTCAGTACGCAGATTTGACCACGGAGTCCAAAACTGATCTACCAGTCCGTGATAAGCTGCCCAAACTTCCACACCGTCAAAACCAGCATCCCTGCATCTTCTGGCCGCTTGAACAAAACCTTCGATGGTTTCTTCAATTTCCGTTTCGAGCATTGTGTGACTACCGTCCGAATCATGGTAACTCGGTAATCCGGAAGGTGACCAATTGGCGTGATAGGAATTGTCAGAATCACCGTGCTGTCCCACGTGATAAAGCTGCTGCAGGATCAAGGCACCTTCAGCATGAACCGCATCCGTGATTTTCCTAAAGTGGGGAATGACTTCATCTGTACTGTGCCGGAAATTTCCGCGTGTCAAAACTGCCGCCGGATGCACAGGCATCGGTTCGATGACCAGCATTGCTGCACCGCCCTTTGCCCGTTCACGGTAATAAGCAAGATGCCTTTCACCGGGAAGTCCCTGCTCTGACATGTTGGCCGTGTGTGCTCCAAAAACAATACGGTTACGCAGCGTGTGGCCACGAATTTCAATTGGCGAAAAAAGCTGGGGGAAATATTCGTTTTTACTCATCCTAATAAAAGTGGAAAAACGGTTGAAACACCTGTGAACATGTTGCAGGCTGGAAAATTATTTTCAATCTACGCAGAAGTTGATCAAGCAGTCGTTTTAAACTGTCCGTTACAAATACGCTGAAAGAGGTCTTGAAGAAGTAACGGAGCAAGTGAACTTTTAAATTTAACCCGTAAATCCAGTTTAGCAAGTTCTGCATAAATATTTTGCATTTCAAGACTGCTGAAATTTCTGGCCTGGCCCAGAACCTGTTTGCCTAGAAAAGGTGGTAGAGATATTTTAGCTAATATTTCTGCTTCTTTATAGAATTGTGACAGCATACTGTGAATGATGAGAAGCCGTCTAAACTGCATGATAATGAGTGCAAAGAGCCGAACATGTTCACGTGGAGCAGCCTGAAGCTGTTGATCAAGAATTTCCAGCGCAGGTAATAATTCTTTACGTG
Organism: Deltaproteobacteria bacterium; assembly: GCA_018645085.1. Lineage (GTDB taxonomy): Bacteria > SAR324 > SAR324 > SAR324 > NAC60-12 > Arctic96AD-7. The sequence goes on along the minus strand of JABGPG010000153.1, from coordinate 35,390 downwards.
ACAGGGCTTCCGTCATGCGGAAAACAGAAAAATGTTTGTGACCGCGTATATGTTCTTTGATCAGTTCTTCTGTAATAGGCGCTCCTGACAAGTAGAGACTAAGTTTTTCCAGTTCATGGTCTAAATCTGTCAGATCATTACCAACGATATTTATCATCAGGCGAGCAGCATCTGCAGAAAGCGGCAAACCCTTTTTTTCTCCCCGTTGAACAACCCAGTTAAAAGGTGAACTGTTATCGTAGGCAACAAACTTTTGGATGCGACCGCCTTGCTTGATGCTTCGGAAAAGCGGTTTGCTGAAATCTTGCTCACGCATTGCCGGACTGGTGAAGATAAACCATAAGCTTTCCGGCGGCTTATTTATAATATTTTGCACTGCTTCAAAAAGCCTGGCTGCTGCTGAATTGTCATTTTTTTTAACTGCTTTTTTAATCAGTTCAAAATTATCCAGTTGAATTACTTTACGATCACTTAGCATCGGTAATGTTTCACAACTGATCAAAAAATCATCAACACAGTTTTTAGCCGAGTCACCGCTCGGTTTAAGCATTTCCTGCGCATTGAAGCGTTCCAGACTCCACTCATGTTCACGACCTTCCAAACGCTGGTCTATTAAACTATTAGTAGTTTCTTCCACCAATAATTGCTGGTTACCGTAAATCAAGCAGATTTTATGAGGAAGATTTTGATTCGTCATGTCTTATGTTGCTCTTTTGAATGAGAATCTGGAAAACATTCACGAATAATGTTACGAACCTCTACTGGTGATGAAGCATCCAGCGCTTTTTTGGCAAGAGATTGCGCATCGGCAAGTGAAATTCCAGACAGACGTTTTTTCACCACTGGAATTAAAGGTGCGTTCATGCTGAGAGAGTCGATTCCAAGTCCAACCAAAATCACGCAACCGTCAGGGTCAGAAGCCATTTCACCGCACAATTCAACCGGCTTATTATGCTCAGCCGCAGTTTTGACCAGCTTGTGTATTAATTGTAGAACTGCAGGATGTAAAGGGTCGTATAGCTCTGAAATTTGCGGATTATTACGGTCAACCGCCAACACGTACTGAGTGAGGTCATTGCTGCCGATAGAACAAAAATCTATTTCCGGCATAAATTTTTCACAAATCAAAAAGGCACTTGGAACTTCAAACATCATCCCTACTTCAATTTTTGCAAACGTTTTTCCGCTTGCTTCCATTTCTTTTCTACACTCTTCAAATAATGCTCTGGCTTTTTTGATTTCAATTACATTTGTAATCATCGGAAAAAGTAAGCGTACGTTAGGGCGTGTTCCGGTAGCCTGCAGCAATGCACATAATTGTTCTTTGAGAACTTTTTTTTCTTTCAACTGACGTCGTACAGCACGGTAACCGAGAAACGGATTGTCTTCATCCTGAAAACCCATGTAAGGCGCAGCTTTGTCTGCACCAACGTCGAGCGTCCGGAAAACCACTGGTTTATCTTCTGGAATACTTTCCAGTAAATCACGATATACTTTTGACTGCTCATCAATGTCAGGATAACGGTCGAGTGAGAGGAAATAAATTTCTGTACGGAACAGTCCAACTCCTTCCGCACCATAGCTGATCAACTGAATTGCATCACCGCCAAGAGCAACGTTAGCCAATAAATTTATGCGAACGCCATCACTGGTTTTGCATGGAATATCACGGAATTCTTCAAGGTGTTCATAATAAGTATGTTGCTTGAGCAACAATTGCTTAAATTCCGCCAGAACCTCTTTATTCGGATATGTTGCCGCAAAGCCGGTATCACCATTTATGGCGATTGGTGAACCGTCCTTTATTTGATCTAATTCATGATCCTCAAGACAAACAACAGGAATCCTCAGGGAACGAGCTAGAATAGCGGCGTGCGAAACAATACCTCCGCTAGACAGAATAATACCTTTTATGCGTGTTGTATCCAGTCTAGCGATGTCTCCGGGAAGGAGTTGCCTGACAATAAGTATGCCTGTCTTTTTGGTTACAGAGAGGACCTCGTGTCCTAAATAATGTAAAAGCCGGTAACCTACATCTTTTAAATCAGCACCTTTTTCACTCAGATAAGGATCCTTAATTTCTTCAAAGGCTCCAAGATATTCGTGAACTGTATGGTAGATTGACCATGCTGCAGTATTTCCGGATTCTATTTGCAGTTTGATTTTATCCTGAAAATGCTGATCTTCCAAAAACATTAAGTGAGCATGAAAAATAGATGCTTCCTCTGTTCCAACACGATCCGTGACTTTTTCGATCAATTTCAAAGTATCGGAAATTGTATGATCCATTGCAGCCTGAAAGTCCGACATTTCCAGGTCAACTGTCCGGGAACTTGTCTTTTCAGGAACTTCTATATCAGATTGTTTGAGGAGAACTGCTTTTCCAAGCGCTACACCGTATGCTACAGGTTGACCTGTCATGTGAAGTGAGCTACCCTCGCTTTTAGGCTGAGTGACAGGTTCCTGAGTTGCTGTATCAAGTTGTTTGAGCAACAGAGCTTTTGAAACAAGGCTGGAGATTTGAGTGGCAATCGAACTCAGTAATTGCACTTCTTCCGGAGAGAATGTACGTGGTTCAATTGTGTGGACTACCAGTACTCCGAAAGATTTGCGGTGCTCGATCAGCGGAACTCCCAGGAAAGATGAAAAGGAATCTTCTTTAGTTTGTGGAAATGCTTTGAAACGTGGATGCTCCTGCATCTTTGACTCCTGAACAGGAGCAGAGCGCTCAAGTACTAAGCCCACCAAACCCTCTGAAGGCAGCATCCGTACTTTCTCAATAGTCGATGGATCAAGTCCGTGAGTTGCTTTGAGGATCAAAATTGACTGGTCTGCATCAAAAATATAGATTGAACATGCATCAACTTTAATCCGCTTTGCTATCATTGTGGCGGTCCTCGCCAGTGTCTCATCAGAATTATGAGATGAAGTAATGATACGGTTAACTTCCGTGAAAGTTTGAAGCGCAAAAAAAAGCTGCTCTTGTGTTTCAGCCGCAGACATTTTAACCTTTTATTTCAGAGAAAATTTCCTCAAGCTGCTTTTTCAAACAAATGATGATTGGATGACCCTTCGTCATATTACTGTAGTTTAGAGGGGTTGATGCAATTATGCAGAAATATATTGTGATAATATTTCAGTTGTGAAATTTAAGTTAACGCAAGAAAGACGTGACACATTTTCCAAGTTTTCAGGCTTAAACTCAAGTTGATAATTCAACACCAAGTGTGGTGTAGCTATTTGAGTTAAGAAAAACTTATCCTGCAGAGGAGATATTTGCAGCAGGAAGTAAGAGCATTGAGAAGGAGTGGATTTGAAGTTATACGATCAGCTTCAGAAACGTTTTATCCAGTTTAGCTGGAATCCTTTAGGCACAGGATTCAACTGCCATCCTGAAGGTTGAGGTGTGAGTGAACTGGAAATAAAACCCTGGGAGCGGCCTTCAGTGGAAAGTTCACTCATCAAATCACGATAATGGAAATAACGGATTCCGCTGTAAACTGTTCCGGCACCAGCTATCCATGGTAAAACGCTCAAAACCCCACTCATCTGGATAACTCCACTGAGAAACAGGATAGTTGCTCCGCCGGCGCCTGCAGTAGAAAAAAGCCAACGGTCGTGCTGTGCTTTCGTTTGTTGATAGCGGTAGGACCATTGTGAATAATCTGTACTCACCTTTCCTACTTTCGGTTCTAAGCGGATGACACGTTTTTTGGGCTTCAATCTTTTTTGAGTATCAAGTTCCTTGCGGGTTTGACTGATCAGGCGGATTAATTTTTCTTTATCAATGTACGTTTGAACCTGATCCCCTCGTGCAACTGAAGAAATTTTCTGCACAATAACTGCCTCTGCAGACAAATCACTCACTTGAACAACTTCTGCTAAGGCAATATTTTGGTAAATTGTTTGCTGAACCTTATCTGCAGATACTGATTTAACAGATGTCCTCCGTGAAATAACAAGCTGTTGTCCGGTTTTTATTCCCTGTGCCCGACCTAAATTAAGGGTGATTCCTGAAGGTTTTGTGTTCAGTACATTCGCAACTAACAAGGTGTTATCTGAAACCCTTGCCGCCAAACGGAATAATTCATCATGCATTTGCAGATCAGTGAATTGAACTTCATCGCTAAAATCTGTGATGTTAGTACGTGTATCGACCATTCTGATGGAAAGCACAAAACTCGATTCCTCTTCAGCGTTTTCATTAAGCATTATTTCTGAATGAAGGGTGCCGACCAACACTTTGTCTGCATGAAATAATTTACCGATCATTGCTCCGCAAGCAATGTCATGGCAGTCCGCAAGTGTGGGATCCTGATCTCTGATTTCCACGTTCCATTCTGCTGGACCAACCACTGTAAAATGGTTAGTGTTGTAGATATTTAGTTGGAGTGCTTTCCCAATTTCAACTGCCGCAGTTTCAGTCATGCCTGAAGGAAGGAGGTTCAGTAATAATAATTTTATCCGTTCATCATCACTGAATCCACTGAGTTGTGTCAGTTCTAAATTGCTGCCGTTTCCTTGATAATTATTGGACTGAGACCAACTTGCAGAACTAAAAAATAGAAAACTGAAACAGAGCAGGAACACTTTCCTGATAAACAATGGCAAATTCATACTGCAGGAAAAATTTAATTGAATGTTGAAAATAGGACTAGAGCTTAAGTTTGATAATTTCTTGATGAAGCTTTTAATGCTTCTTTGACCAAGCAAGAAAAAGACCTTTTAGAGCTTTGTACAGGAGTAGCTTAAACAGACAGGAATTTGCTTAACTTAAAAAAGGTTGGGGGTGCTGATAAACAATTAATGTTCAGCTAGAAATCAGTAGCGAGAGGACCCTCAGCAGTACTTCTTTATCCTGTGGAAGAATTGTGCGGAAATCGAGCCAAATTTGATCTTCGTGGATCCTGACGATAACGGGGACAGCTTGTGATCTAAACCAATTCTGTAACTCATTTGCGGACTTTTCCGGATGTGACAAAACAAGTGCAGCCGACTCAATTGGAAGTTCCGGTAAAGCTCCACCTCCGGTACGTGATTCAGTTTCGCGGAGTTCGCATGTCCAGGCTGTATTGTCAGCTAAGTTGAGTAGTTTAAGAAAGTCATTTACTTGTTCTCGAATTTCTTCGCGTGTCAGTTCAAGCAGTCCGACAGTAGGCACATTTTCCGCTAGAGTTTTTAAATCAAGATATGCTTCCAAAGTTGCTTCAAACAAAGCAAGTGTCACTTTGTCTAAACGTAATGCTCGATAGAGAGCATGCTGACGCAGTTTTTGAATATTTTCAGCTTTTCCAAGTAACACACCAGCCTGTATTCCACCGAGCAATTTGTCACCGCTGAAGGCCAGCAAATCAGGACCGGCTGAGAGTTCCTGTTCCGCAGTTGAATACTCACTCAAACCACGTTGGCGGAACTTGTAAAAACTGCCGCTTCCCCAATCATGAAAGCAAAGCAGACCTTTTGAGTGTGCGAGCTGTGCCATTTTTTCAACGGAAACCTCTTCCGTAAAGCCTTGGATTTCGTAATTTGAAGGATGTACTTTTAACAGAGCAGCGGTGTTTTCTGTGAGGGCCTGTTCATAATCCGCAAGCCGGCAGCGGTTAGTCGTACCAACTTCTACCAGTTTGACTCCTGCTTCACGCATTATGTCGGGAATCCGGAAAGATCCACCAATCTCTACTAACTCTCCTCTGGAGACAATAACCTCAGGTTTTTTGTTTTCAGTCTCATTTCCGTTCAATGCCTTTAGCATTAAAAACACAGCAGCGGCATTATTGTTAACCACCATCGCATCTTCTGCACCAGAAAGGGTACGCAGCAGTTTGCGGATTTTTGCATCGCGTGAACCGCGTTTTCCCGTGCTGAGATCAAATTCCAAGGTAGAGTAGGAACTCATGCCGGGTAATACTTTGCGTAACAAAACTTCGGACAAAGGAGCTCGGCCCAAGTTAGTATGTACTACAACGCCGGTTGCATTGATTACTCTTTGGGTGGTCTGAGATTGATTGCGGACTTGTGCTGCAACACGCTCCAATATTTCTGCATTGGCAGTTGAAACAGCTTTGTGTGGATTTTTGGAAATTTCTGATCGTAGCTGATCCAGCACGATGTTTACCTGCTCCCTGACTGCTTTGCCGTGAGGGAGCTTTTGTTCCTTGAGAAACGCATCACACTCTGTGATGGACGGAAGGTTTTGGTAAGACATTATGCCCTGGAAACTTTATCAGTGGCCTTAAGCAGCAGACTCTTCTGCTTTGGGAGCAGCAGCCGGTGTTACGGGCTTATCTTGCTGCTGCTGAGGAATTTTTGCCTTTGGCTTAGGTTTTGTGGTTTTAAGCGATTTCGCAGGAGAATTCTTATCCTGTTCTGCACGTTTTGGAGTTGCTGATTTTGCAGAATCCTTTTTTGCAGCAGAGACTTTGCTTTGAGCAGATTTAGGTTTTGCTACGGACTTTTCAGCAGAATCTACTTTCGCTTTTTTGGGTTGTGCTTTTGTGGAGACTTTTGCGGAATCCGTCTTTTTAGCGATAGGTTTTTTTGCAGTTGATTTACGCGGAGCAGATTTTACAGACTTTTTATCCGTAACTGGCGCCGTTTTATCTGCTGCTGCCGGAGCTTTAGAGTCCTGCTTTGCAGCAAGCTGTTTGGCTTTTTTTTCTGCATCGCCTAAATGAACACTACTGAACATTGGTGTTTCTGCAGTATCTTCTTTTACTGTTTTATTAGCAGCAACAATTTTAGTTTTCTCTGTTAAATTCTGCTGATCTTCGAGGTGAACACTTGTATAAGTTGCAACAGTAGGTTCGTCCTTGTTCTCAGCAATTTTTTCCTGAGTTGAGATGATCTTTTTCGGAGCAACCTCTGCTTTTACAGGTTCATGGCTACTCTTAAAAAGTACTACCGTTTCTTCTGTTTTTTCTGCATTTGCTGTTGAAGGTTTGCTGATTCCTGCTGGTTTTTTATCGGTTTCAGCAGTTTTTTGCGGATCCTTTATTGATGACTCTTCAGCGCCCTTTTTCGCTTCAGCAGTTGTATCCGGAAGTTCAGTTTTCACTCTGGACTCTTTAGCGGACTTTAGCTCTTCATTTTTCGACAAAGTCTTTGCAGGAGTTTCTGTTGATTTGGGCTGTTCATCCGCTGTTTTCTTTTCCGGAGAACTTTTAACAGTTACGGAATCGTCCTTTTTATCAAACTCTTTTTTGTCCTGCTCTTTTTTAGCACGACCTTTTTTCCTGCCTGGTTTATCGTCACGCATATCAGAGGCGGAAATTGGCACGGATGTTCTGGTTTCTCCTCCGCTCTGTCCTTTTAAAGTAACTTCCATTTCCGGAATTTCTTCAACTCCAAGTAAAGTGTCAGGAGTTATTGAAATGCGGATTCCGTAATCCATTTCCATTTGAGTTAAACGCTGGCGCTTAATATTGAGCAGATGGGTCGCCAATTTTAAAGGCAGTCTGAGGTAAATCTGCATCACTTTTTGTTCAATTGCGGAATCATGAATTTTCCGTAAAATCCTGTTTGCTAAAGTGATTTCAATAGAATTAAGTGACAAGCTGCTGGCAATTCTCTGACGACTTAATTCCAATAATCCGAATTTGGAAATTATGCCAAACGAAGTCTTGGCCTTGTCTGAAGACATTTCTTCTTCAATTAATTGTTCTACAGCAAGGCGGTTTTTAGAGTTTTCCATATCGATAAAATCCACCACAATCAAACCACCGAGGTTTCTTAAACGTAACTGTCTTGCAACCTCATCTGCAGCCTCAAGGTTTGTACGTAATGCGGTTGCCTCAACGTTTCTTTCTTGAGTGGATCTTCCGGAATTGACGTCAATTGCCACAAGTGCTTCTGTAGGCATGATGACTAATGAACCGCCTGAAGGCAAAGGAACCTGCGGGTGATGCAGTACTTCAATTTGGCCTTCAATATCATAAGTTGAAAAAAGAGATTTTTCGCCAAGATAAAGCTGCAGCTTATTTTGTTCTGCCGGCATATGAGTTTTAAAAAACTCCAAGGCATGTTGAAATGCAACCGGTTCATCAATCACAACTTCCGAAATACTGTCATTGTAATAATCACGGATCATCCGCAGCATCGCGTCTTCTTCCTGATAGAGTATGCCAGGAGTTGATTGCTCTTCGTACTCGTCTTTGATTTCATTCCAGGTACGGCGTAAAATCGTGTAGTCACGTTTCAATTCAGTGAGCGAACGATCAACTCCAACCGTACGGATAATAGCTGATGAATTTTCACTTCCGAGACCTTTCAGTAAGTGACGCAAACGCGCCCTTTGGTCTTCATCTTCAATTTTTTTGGAAACACCGCCACGGTCACTGTCCGGCATAAAAACAAGAAAACGTCCCGCCAAAGAAATGTTTGTGGTTATTGACGCGCCTTTGTGTCCAATTTCATCTTTGATTACCTGAACCAGAATTTTTTGTCCGGGTTTAAGAACCTGTGTGATGGAAGGCCGTCCGCGTCCTTCACGGTTTGGTTTATAGACTTGGAAGTTTATATCGGAAAGGGAAAGGAAACCGTGACGTTCTTCACCGTAATCAATGAAGGCCGCCTGAAAGGAAGGTTGTACTTTTATTACTTTACCGCAATAAATATTACCAACTTTTTGGGAGCGGTGAGTTTGTTCAATGTAAAGGTTATCCAGCTTATTGCCGTGTAATAACGCAATTCTGGTTTCGTCATCCTCTACATTGATGAGGATTTTATTATCTACTTCTGTCATTTTTTACCTGATTTTTATGAGTTTAAAATCAGGATGTTCTGACAAATATTTGATTTACAGATCAGAAATCGAAAAGAGGAACCGTAGTGACGCAATTACTTATACATTGAACAGTACAACCCAGCATTCGCTTGAGCTTGCGTAGACTTGCAGTTTTATTTTCTAGAATTCAGTAATCAGAAATCAGCATCCCCCATTCTTTCTTTCCATCAAGGGGAGACAGAACATCTCTGAAATATTAGTTTTGATTTACGGACATTTTCCGCAAACCGTGTTCTTCAGTCGAGTACAAATTCTTTTTGTTCGTACTCACCATTTTCATTCTTTAATATTTTTTCTATACGTTGCTCTGCGTTTTCGAGGAATTTGTTGCATTCCCTACTCCAGCGAACACCTGATTCAAAAGTGGTTAATGCTTCATCAAGAGGGATAGCTCCTTCTTCCAGCTTATCAACCGTTTCTTCAAGTTTTTGTAGTGCTGATTCAAAAGTTGTGGTCTGCGTCTTCATTGCATAGTTGGCGTATTATTTCTGAAGCAATTTGTTGCGGAGATTGTTGACCTGTTTCTATAATACACTCTGCTTGCTCATAAAGCAAACCTCGTTCTGCAAACATCTCATTTAAGACAGTTTCTGGATCTTTTTCCTTCAATAATGGACGGTTACGGTCGTTTTTCAAACGCTGCAGCAATTCTGCCTGAGGTACCTTCAAATAAACTCTTTTGCCTATTTCCTGAAGCATATCCCGATTTTCCTTGCGTAAAATAATCCCTCCGCCGGTTGCAATCACAGAATTATCTACACTTTTTAATTTTTCCAACTGACGGGTTTCCATTTCACGAAAACACTCTTCGCCACCATATTTAAAGATTTCTGTGACGCTGCAGCCCTGATCTTCTTCAATCTCATTATCGGTATCAATAAAAGAATATTCCAACAATTTGGCTAACTTACGCCCGATTGTGGTCTTTCCTGCACCCATAAAGCCAGTCAAAAGGATATTCATTGTCTGAGGTCGATTTTAAAAATGTTCAAGGTGAATTCTCGATACGTCCTCCTCCGAGGAGGATATCATCCTGATAAAATACAGCAGCTTGTCCGGGTGTTACTGAACGTTCCGGAGAGTCAAATTCCACCCGGACTTGATTTCCGGGCTCGGGAAAAACAGTGGCAAACGCGCCCTGATGTGCATAACGCAGTTTTGCGGATACACGGATCGGTTTTTCGGGTGCTTGTATTGACACCCAGTTCACGCCGGAAACCTGAATAGCTGGTGAATATAAATCATCTTCTTTGCCCAGCACAATTCTGTTTTGGGCTTTATCTATTTTTACAACATAATATGGTGTCGTGTCGCTGAGTCCAAGTCCGCGGCGTTGACCAATTGTATAAAAAGGCAGACCTGCGTGCTCTCCCAGGACATCTCCGGAAAGACTGATAAACTCACCCGGTACAGGTGCAGTCTTCATTTCCTGCTTCAAAAAAGTTCTATAATCTTTTGGTACAAAACATATTTCCTGACTATCAGGTTTTTTTGCGGCGGACAAATTAAGTTTGCCGGCAATCTTCCTGACTTCAGGTTTAATTATTTCTGCCAAAGGAAACATCAAACGCGGTAGTTCATCTGCCGGAATACCATGTAGAAAATAAGTCTGGTCTTTACGTAAATCCTGAGGACGTGCTAATTGTGGACGTCCGTTTTCCGGATTATTATAAACCCGGGCATAGTGTCCTGTTGCCAGGAATTCACAATCCAGTTCATCTACTTTTTTTAACAATAAATCACTTTTAATTTTTTTATTGCACATCACACACGGATTAGGTGTCTGACCGTTTGAGTATTCATTGATGAAGTAATCAATCACTGTTTCTCTAAATTCTTTTTGATAATCAAGCACATAAAAAGGTATGTCAAGCCGATGACAAGCGGAACGCGCGTCGATTGCTTCATCAAGTGAACAGCAGCTTTTTTGTCGCGATTCATTCTCAGGACCGTGATAAAGTTTCATATGAAGCCCTATAACTTCGTGACCCTGCTCCTTCAACAGAGCAGCGGCAACTGACGAATCAACGCCGCCGCTCATCGCCATTGCTACACGTGCCATAAATATTGCATCTAATCAGTTAAGGATCTAGTAGACAAAAAATACATTCTGCAGAATTATTTGTTATCGACTGCTGTTTGCCTGAAAGTTTTGGATGTAACTTGTGTAATCGTAATGTTTGCCGCTGTAGTTGACGGATTGATAACGTCTCTTTTGGAAACGTTGAAAAAAATCATTGATCTTCTTGTCGTTTCTTTGATTATAAGCTGCAAGTTCACGTTTGCCTTTTTTCCGGTCTTTCTGCTTTTGTTCATTCAAGTTAAAGCTTGAAGCAGCCTGTGTTTTTGTCAAAGGATTGTTAGCCTTAGAAATATTCAGGATCATTGCCATTGCTTTTCGCCTGATTTTTTCTTCTTGAGGGTCTATGATTGATTCGTTGTCTGCCGTAATCACAAGCACTCTTTCGTTTTTTTGATCCTTAGTCTCATTAGTTAAGCTGTTGTTTTCAGCAGGATCTTGATTATTCTTTTCTTCTTCAGTATTGGTAGTTTCAGTTTGAGCAAATCCTAAATTTAATTGAAATATGCAGAGACAGAACATTAGCAAAAGCGCAAAAGCAAGTTTGTTGAAACGACCTCGTTTCAGCTTTTTAGTGCCTGTTATGATGATTTGCTGGTCTGCTATTTTGGGAACCACCTCAGCCTCAGCTCAAAAATTAACTGCGAAAAACATTGCCTGCAACGTATCTGTACAAGCCCGTTACGAATGTTTTATCAAAGAGCGTACAGACTCTTCTCTGGAATACGCTAAAGAACTAGCCGCAACCCGCCGTGCTATTTTAGAGGCAAAAAAGAGATTGCGTCTGGAATCAATTGAAAGTCCGGAAAAGCGAAGTGAAAAAAATCGCCAGGAAATAATGCAGCAAGTTGAATATTCACGTTCCCGTAATATTTCTCATAAAGGAGAAAGATACTCCATAACTTACGGTTATGTGTTTGAACTACGCCCCTAAACTGCTTGAGTCTGCTCATTTTAAAAAAACGTCAGCTCCACTTACCGTAAAAAATAAGAACTATCATAGCCTAAATTTACTGTATTATCAAAGAATTTAGCTGAATTGTAAGTTACTGAAGAGTTTATTGAGGATTGTCGTAAAATTTATAAACCAGTGATGTTTTTTGTATGAGTCACTTCATCCGGAAAAAGTCAGTGGAAAATGCTTCTCGCCAAACACAAAATATGAACCGGAATCATCCAAATGATTCAACAGCCAAAATCTTGGAGCATCCGCAAGCATGACTTCGCCATAGTTTTGGGAATGCACAAAACATCTCTCCTTTTTATCGATACGGAAGCTTTGGAGATCGAGTGAATCAGTTTGCTGATTATTAAGCTGCAGTTTAAATTCCTCTTGAACTTGCTCTAAGGCCAAGGCCCGCATCGGTGTCACTTCACATTCAAGGTAGCATTTGTCCCAGCGGTTATCACTCCAATACTCAACAAAATAAAGTTCAGTTTCTTTTTCAAAAAACAGATTTGATTCAAAAAGTGCTAATACCTTTCCGCTGATAAATTTTTCACGCAAACTCCATTTTTGATGTTGATCAACCTGGATAAAGTCATAGTGAAAGCGCATTGCTAGTTCGCTGGTAAAATCATTTTCCTGTTTAAGCGCTCTTGAGATAGGCACAGGGAAATACATACCTGTCGGCAACTGAGTTATAAATTCAGGCAGAACTTCATCCAACACCAGCAGAATTTGCTCATCTTCAAGCAGACCCGAAGTTGTTAAGCGCTGCAGTTCATCAGCAATCAAAGGGTTTAAAAAACGTTCTTCACAGAGAAAGAGCATGATCAACTTTCGCTCAAAAAACCATTGTAGACGTTTTTCCAGGTTCATAATTCGGTGCTTATTAGTGACTGATAAATACTGGTATTAGCTGACATACTATTTTTCAGCCGAATAAAACTAGAGAGAGGCTTGTAGAGGACGCGGTGCGAGAGCCAGTTTTGTATAACGAATGAGTTGTGAATGTCCGCACTCATTGTAACTATTGTAGCGGTTGGAAATAAAAGCGTAACTAAGCTCAGAAATTTTACGCATATGCAGGCTCATACGTTCAGACCAGCTGGATGCATCTCCTTCGATTGTTAGATAATCTTCACGTTCCATGAATATTACAAGTGTATAAGCTCTTCTTCCATGAGGAGTATCAATTTCTACAATACCTGCGTTGCCGTTTACGCCTTTTACAAATCCGGTTTTGTCCCATAGTTTGACTGATTTATTAGCCGAAAAACAGGTGCCCGCTTTAATCCTGTCTTTCAACCAGGCATGACCGGGAAGGCCAAGTAGATAGAGCATTTCCTTTGCCGCAACTTTGTTTGTTTGCGCACTGTATTTAGCACTGATTACACGTTTAAACCAAATCTTGAGCAATAGCTGATTTAAATCTGCAGCAGAAATTTTATTCCTGTATGTACGTCCGTCTTCCGGGATAGTTTCTAGCAAACGCAATTCTTTATACAATTTTGTGTTGTTAAGTATGCGTTGAATATTTTCAGTACCACCTAACAATTCAATAATAGTATTTGTGCTGGAATTGCTGCTGAAACGGATCATTTCCTCAATCAGCTTTTTGTGATTTGGGGTCTCTATGATCTTGCCTTTAAAACGCTGAATCATGTATGCATGAAGTATTGGCACCTTGATGGTACTGGCTGATTTAACACTTTTTCTAGATCCTAAAGAAACCAGTAATTCACCAGTTGTAAGATCTTGCACAACGACTGAAAGTTTATCATTTCTCTTGAGTTTGTTTTTGGTATAGGCTTCTTTCATGTACTGCAGAATACTTGCTTCCAGTGATGAAGTGAAGGGTGTCGAGTTAAATTTTCCTGCATAATAAGGCAATCCTACAGGTAGATAAAATTTGACATGTGCTTGAGCTACCCAGCCCTGGATACCTTGTGGTAATTTAACTTTAAGCCATTTTTTATGCGGTGCTGATAAACTCAATAAATGTGTGCCTTTGTGGAGAACGTTTATGGGAGGATTTTTGGTGTTGGGACTGGAACGTAAATTTAATGCAGAAGCAGTAACTACTGCATAACTGCTGAATATCTTTGAAAAATCTGCTTTAGGAATTGAATTTTCAACTTTAGCAACAGCAGTCAGTGCAGGATCAAATTGTGATTTTGCAGGAATCGAATTATCTTTTGCATAAAGCTGAGTTACAGAGAAGAAGAGGATGAGTGATAAGAGACTGACTGAGCACAGTCTGTAGAGAAAAAAAGTCCTGCCTTTTGCAGGCAACAGGCAGAGTTTAACTTTCAAAATATCTCACAAAGATGATTGACTGACTGTTACACGAAGTCTCTTACAGAGAGTTTGATGTGGGGAACTATAAATAGACTATTTGCTTTTAAACTTTGATTGGACAAGACGAAAAATTTTCCCTGAAGACCTTAGGAAAACTCTCAATATAGCAAATATGCTCAGTGCAAAGCAGCAGTTATTGTGCTTTTTCTTTGCGGATCCGGCTAATGTTTGACAGGAAAACTGATCCTGGAATGATGATGAATCCTATGACCAGAACGATAAATACTATTGTCCAACTCAGTCCCATAAATGCTCCGCTTAATGATGGTTATACTATGAATTTGAGCATTAATTTTATTTTATTAATCAGCAAAAGCCAAACTTAAATTTGTGAAATTAAGAAAAAACATTTTCAGAAGTCCACGCTAATAAAAGCTGTAAGTTATTTTCCTGCGAAAAACCACTTTAAATATGGGTTAAGGTTTTACAACTGCTTTAACAAATGCGCTTTTAAAATTGGGATTATTCTTCCTCAATTTATCACGTAACTTTTCTGCGTCTCTTCTTGATTTAAAGCCCGCAATTTGTACAGCCTGAAAACGAATTTTCTGAGTAGTACGCTGAATTTTAAAGAAAATTTCTTCCTTGAAAGCCTGATTTAAATAAGTTCTAACTCTGTTTGCAGTTTCTAATTCCGGAAAGAAACCCAGTGATACTTGGTATCCATTTTCCATTGATTTGCGAAAAGCATGACCAGCCAACGGATTATTGTTGTTAATTATCTTAACCATTCTTGCAGAATGCTCTTCACCAAAAACCTTGGTGGAAAGCACCTCCGATATTCCGGAACTTTCATTTGAAGAACGGACACGTGATTTATAACCTAAAGTTTTTAATTGAAGACGAGTTTCGTCAACGCATTCATGGGAAATACAGGAAACAACCTGTACGTAATAGCTGGTTGTTTTGGGTTTAGCTTTAGCTTTCTTTGGCTTTTTTGGTTCAGGCTTGCTGACTTTTGGTGTTGGGACAGCTTCAGCAGGAATTGCTACAACTGTTTCAGGTAAATCTGTTTCAGCAGGAGTTGCAAAAAAATAAAGTACTACAACAGTGATAACTCCCAAAAGTAAACCTGTAACACTGGAAATAATAAGCGGCTTTAAGGGAATATTTTTCAGTGACAGACCTTTCTTTTTTTTCTGTTTATCATTTGTAGTAGCATCATCCTCACCCTCTGACTCATCTTCAAGTGCTGTATCGTAATCGTCATCATCCTCCTGATCCTCTTCAGTTTCATCATCATCATCGTCATCATCCTCCTCCTCATCAACATATCCATCTTCTTCATCGTCATCATCATCACTTTTTACTTCAGCAGTCTTTTCCTCTTCTTTTTTATCTTCTGCTGCCTCACTGTCATCGTCACCTTCGAGATCATCGATTGTAGAAAGATCTTCGAAAAATGAATCCAATTCACTGTCACTCTCCTGCTCTCCATCATTTTCCATGAAAGAGTCGAGCTGCTCCCCAAAATCGTCACCAAAATCGTCCAGACCTTCCAGTCCGTCAACTTTTTCTTCAGCCATGTTTCACTTGCAGTTGTAATGTTTTTGGTGCATTAATTTTTCCTGTTTTAGCAAATCAGAGCTACTTCCCACTAGTATCTGTTTTATTGAGCAGATAGAAAAGGTATAAACCACGCAAAGTCAAATCTTCATGATAAATAACGTTTGACAGAATCGGTAAAACTTTTGCAGCCAAACCACCGGTGATTACAACTGTCGGTGTCGGTTGGCCTTGTTGTTCTATTTCATTTGTTATTCTTTTAATCAACGAATCTATCATTCCGCCGTAACCGTAGATTAGACCGGATTTAATACTGTCAGTCGTATTCTTTCCGATTACATTTTCCGGCATTTCAAGATTTACTTGAGACAGTTGTGCGGCTTTTGAAAACAGCACATCAGCAGAAATTAATAATCCTGGGCAAATCACACCTCCCTGAAAAACTCCTTCCGCAGTGACTACATCCAGTGTAGTTGCAGTACCACAATCAATGATGATCAGTGAAGTTTTATATTGCTGGTATGCGGCTGAGGAATTAATCAGTCTGTCCTCACCGACCATAGCCGGTGTTTCAGTATTTATTTCAATACCAAGATTACGTTCGTGACTGACCTTGATTGGAGGTTTTCCCGTCAAATTTTCAAGCAGTATCATAAAAACTTCTGTCAGTTCAGGAACTACTGAACTAAGCACTGCGACTTGCACCTCTTGCAAACTGAAATCGCATGCGAAAAGCATACCCCGAACAAGTATTTCATATTCATCGACACTCTGATGAATACCGGTATGCAGGCGCCAACTCTGTAATATTTTTGAATCTTTGACTAAGCCAAGTACTACGTTACTGTTACCTATGTCTACGGCTATAATCATTACTCTTCCTCTCTTATTTCAAGAATGTCTCCGGAAACATGCGTCATGATCTCTCCTGTTTCTGTCCGGATCTGCAAATATCCCTCCTTCGTTAATCCTACAATAGTACCTACAGTTCCTGAGCCTTTTGTCTGTTCTTCTATGTTATTCAAACTACGTACCTTCCTGCCTTTTGCCTGCGAGCGTTTTAACCATTCATTCAGCAGTGCGCTGCGTGCGTTTATTAGATAGCCAGCTTCCCTGTTTGCTGTAGTATTATTACTGAATTCTGCAAAACAACATTCCAATTCACTTAAAAGCAACTGAAATACTGTTTCATTTTCAAGAGCAGGTTGATCTTCTGTTCCATTAATCACATTTGAGTTTTGATAAATTTCTGCTTCCAGAGTAGTCACAATTTTCTGTAGTTCTTGCGGATATTCTTTGAGAAAACCTTTAGTGTTTAAGCCTATTCCGAGGATCAATACAGGAAAATTCTGTTGCGGAATTGTGATTGTTTCAAGCAAAATTCCACAGATCTTTTTCCCGTTCACCAGTACGTCATTCGGCCATTTAAGGCGGACTCCGTTTATATATTTCTCTAGAACACGAGCGACTACAATTCCGGCCAGTAAAGCAAATACCTGCACTTCTCCAAGCGCTAAGCCTGGATGCAGGACAACCGAAAAGGTTACATTTTTGTCCGGAAGTGATACGAATTTCCTTCCGGCTCTTCCTCGTCCTGAAGTTTGCATTTCTGCAATGACAACCAATCCGTGCTCTTTAAGCAACTCACTATTGTCTTTCAAATATGTATTTGTTGAACCAACTTCGCTCAGACGTATAATTCTTTTGCCTATTGTTTCAGACATTCTGTTAACGTAAGAAGAAATTGTGAATAATTAAATTTGTAACTTTACCGGTTGCGGCATTTCTGTCAACTGAGACCACAGCTCTCACTTCGGCTTTCACGTTATCTATTTCAGTCATGAGCAAGATTTCATACCAGAAACTGTAGGGAATGAAAAAATCACGGGATCTGTCGTATTGAGTAATATTGCTTAGCTTATTTTTTATGTCTTCACTTGTCAATTTAGAACGTGGTTGTTTTGTAAGTTCTGCCGCAATTTCTTCTCTTTTTTCAAAATAATCCTGTGCATAAATATCATCGTAGCTTTTTGCTGAGTAGTTTATAAAATATGCTGTGTTTTGATCAAATTGTTCAAGGAACTGCTCAATTTCTTCAAAAGTCGCCAAGTTGACATTTATACGTGGTTTAATTTTAGAAAAATCTGCCTGAGTTTCATACTTGTTACCTACAGGAAAGGTGGTGAATCCCTTTTTCCATTGATCGAGCGGAATCCGTTTACCTTTAACCCCGCTGATTAGTTGGACTTCACTCAACTTGTCGAGGAAACCGTTTTTTATTTCAAAATACGGATCTGCTGAAATATATGAATTTTTCTCCGCACCTATTGTACCGTAGATGGATGAATCATAAATTTCCTCATCTTTATCCAGCCAATCGAAAATTGCCGCATAAATTGGCAGGATATCATTGGTGTTTAATTGAATATTATATGATGGAACACTGCTTCCAGGCTGATATGTAGTTGCGCTATTCCACTTTTTGAGAATGTTAATGAATTGATTTGCCAGCCGGACGTCCCCTTTCATCTCAGGATTAACTGTTCTAAACGGTGGCGTTTGTATCCGGTTCAGGTTATAAAGATGATCAATAGGTCGGATGACCGGTGTATAAAAAGAAACTTCCGGAAAATCTGCAATTACTCCTGCAGGCAAGCCAACAGGTTGGGGTGGATTCAAAAAAGATATCTCATTGCTTGTAGCACCCAGTCTTAATAAATCCTTTAAATATACTGTGAAAAATTTTACCTCATCCTGTCCTTTTAAACCTTCTAAAACTGCCTTGAACATGGATTTAACGGCATTTCTAGCTTTGAATGAAGCTTGGTAATTATGAATTCCCCGAGTTTCAAGTTTGGTTTCAAAAGAAAACTCTGTCATGAAAACCGCAAGCAGAGCCAAAATAACCAGAGTAATCAGTAAGGCAATTCCACGTTGTGAAGTTGTCTTTGAGGAAGAAGGTGGGGACACAGGGAGGTGAGACATGACTAATGCTTTGAAGACAGGCTTTTACATTTCAACCTGCCGATCAAAGTTTACAGCAGCAAATGTCTTAAAAAAGGCAAGAGTCTGTCGGGAAACGATATTTTGTTTCCCGGCAGACACTACCTCACATATTTTTTATAACAACCTCAGTCTACATGGCGTAAAGCAAAACAAACTCAAAATGCCAGTATCATGATCATGATCATGAGCAACCGCTGGTAGCACCGCAAGAGGCACACTTGAGACATGAACCATTACGTACCATAGTGAACTGCTGGCAGGTGTGGCATGACTCACCTTCATAACCTTTCATCCGTGCTTCCTGAACAAGGCTGGTTGTGGAGCGTTCCTGTGCTTCCCAACTTTCGCTGGAAGAATTTGCAGCAAAATCTGTATTGCCCGCAAAATCCGCCTGTGCCTGTTCTGTTTCCGGTGCTGAATTTTTCAAGAGTGCAA
This sequence comes from Deltaproteobacteria bacterium, assembly GCA_018645085.1. Taxonomy (GTDB): domain Bacteria; phylum SAR324; class SAR324; order SAR324; family NAC60-12; genus Arctic96AD-7. The sequence goes on along the minus strand of JABGPG010000153.1, from coordinate 16,277 downwards.
AATCAACTCCTTTAAAATCTTTGTCCTCCTGTTCCAGAAAGGCCTGGCTTTCTTCAGTACTGAGAGTTCTTTCTGAAACCACCTGTTCATTGTCAAACTCAGGTTCAGACTCATTCTGGGTATGTACAGCACTTGCCTGCAACTCATCTGAATTGACATGTGACAAATCGTTACGACCCAGATAAGAAATTGCCAGTTCACGGAAAACGTAATCAATGATGGAAGTACTCATTTTGATATTATCATTTCCGGCAACCATCCCGTTTGGTTCAAAACGGGTAAAAATAAAGGCTTCCACAAATTCTTCCAGCGGCACACCATGCTGCAGTCCTAGTGAAATGGCAATCGCAAAACTGTTCATCAAACTTCTGAACGCCGCACCTTCTTTGTGCATATCGAGAAAAATTTCACCTATTGTACCGTCCTCATACTCACCGGTACGCAGGTAGAGCTTGTGTCCTCCAATCACCGCTTTTTGTGTGTAGCCGTTACGGCGGTGCGGTAATTTTCTGCGTTTGGCGATGTAGCGGTGAATAATTTTTTCCGCAATTCTGATTTGCGCCGGTTGTACAGCTGCGATACTTTCCTCTGCCTCGTCTTCGTCCCACAAATCTTCTTCTACACTGACGTTAAGCGGTTGACTGAGTTTTGAACCATCCCGGTAAAGTGCGTTGCATTTTAAACCATTGTGCCAGGAAGTGGAAAATGCCTGCTTAATATCGGTCACATTAGCATCGCCCGGCATGTTGATGGTTTTAGATATCGAACCGGAAATAAAAGGCTGCGCAGCCGCCATCATCCGGATGTGTGCATCAGCTGCAATAAAGCGCTTACCATTGCGTCCGCACTTGTTTGCACAGTCGAAAATACTGTAATGTTCCTGTTTGAGATGCGGAGCGTTTTCACTGGTCATAGTTCCGCAAATATAATCATTGGCTGCTTCTATTTCCTTGCCAGTGAATCCGAGATGCTTGAGGATGCTGAAATCAAAATCTCCAAGCTGCTCATCAGTCAAACCCAGTGTTTCCTTGCAGAATGATTCTCCAAGTGTATAGAGGTTGAAAACAAAACTGATATCAAATGCGGTTGCTAACTGTTCTTCTATGCGCTTGAGTACTTCATCCGTAAAACCTTTGCTGCGCAAAACATTTGCATTGATGCAGGGACTTCCTTCTAAACGTGCATAGCCCTTGATATAATGCACAATATCAGCAACTTCTGGGTCTGTATAGCCAAGTTTCTTTAAAGCTAATGGGATGGAATTATTAATGATTTTGAAATAACCACCGCCGGCCAGTTTTTTGAATTTAACCAGCGCAAAGTCCGGCTCAATTCCGGTTGTATCGCAATCCATTAACAGACCGATGGTTCCGGTGGGTGCAATCACAGTGACCTGTGCATTACGGAAACCGTGTTTTTCTCCGAGTTTCAAAGCCTGATTTGCATCTTGTTGAGCTGCTTTGAGTAATTCAGGAGGGCAATGTTGACTGTCGATTCCGATAGGTTTGATGGTCAAACCTTCATATTCACTGTCCGGAGCACGAAAAGCGGCACGCCGGTGATTACGGAGTACCCGCAGCATATTCTCTTTGTTTCTCTCATAACCGGCAAATGTGCCTAACTCTTTTGCCATTTCCGAGGAAGTTGAGTAAGAAGTCATATGCATGATGGAAGTCACTGCACCGCAAATAGCAAGGGCTTCCGGAGAATCATAAGGAATTCCGTTAACCATTAAATACGTTCCCAAATTTGCATAACCTAAACCGAGTGTTCGGAAATCATAGGAAAGCTTGGCAATGTTCTTACTTGGAAACTGCGCCATCAGCACACTTATTTCTAAAACAATTGTCCAAATCCTTGAACCGTGCCTTAATTTTACAATATCAAGTTCGCCGGTTTTAGGATCACGGAAACGCATCAAATTCAGGGAAGCCAAGTTGCACGCAGTGTCGTCCAAAAACATATATTCACTGCAGGGATTTGATGCCCGAATCGGTCCATCAGCGGGGCAGGTGTGCCATTCATTGATTGTTGTATCAAACTGAATCCCCGGATCTGCTGAGGCCCAGGCCGCATAGGCAATCTCTTCCCAGAGTTCAGTTGCCTTGAGTGTCTTGCACGGAACAGGTTTTCTACCTTCCTTTTTGGCTTTTACTTTTTCAACACGCCAGAAAAGACTCCAGTCTTTGTCCTGCTCAACTGCTTCCATGAAGTCATTACTAAGACGGATTGAATTGTTGGCGTTTTGTCCTGCAACAGTTTGATATGCTTCAGAATTCCAGTCTGTATCGTATTCTTCAAACAAAACATCTGTGTAACCTTGCTGTGCCAAATGGATGATACGGTGAACATAGCTGAAAGGCATTTGTGCCAGTCGGGCTTTTTTGGCGACTTTACGCAGGTCTTTATTCAACTTGAGGTCAAACTTTTCAGCTTCAACTCCCCAGCTGTGAATCGCAGTGAATAGTTCGTTAATCAGTTCTTTAATCGTTTTAGAACCTGCCACCAGGGCTGCGACTTTTTGCTCTTCATGAACTTTCCAGTTAACAAATTTTTCAATATCGGGATGATCGGCATCAATACAGATCATCTTTGCCGCACGGCGAGTAGTTCCACCGGACTTGATCGCGCCGGCTGCAGAATCACCAATTTTGAGAAATGACATCAGTCCTGAAGATACACCTCCTCCAGACAGTGGTTCCATATCTCCGCGTAAATCAGAAAAGTTGGAGCCTGTTCCTGAGCCGTATTTGAAAAGACGGGCCTCACGTGTCCACAAATCCATGATGCCGCCTTCACGTACTAAATCGTCTTTGACTGACTGAATAAAGCACGCATGAGGCTGTGGACGTGTATAGGCGTCTTTGGAAGGGATGACTTCTTCGGTTTTTTGGTCAACGTGATAATGTCCCTGTGCAGGACCGTTAAGTCCGTACGCCCAGTTTAGTCCAGTATTGAACCATTGAGGAGAGTTTGGCGCTGCCATTTGGTTGGCCAGCATGTGGCATAATTCATCATAAAATGCGCGGGCGTCTTCTTCTGTATCAAAATAGTTGTTCTTATAACCCCAATACGTCCAGCAGCCGACAAGCCGGTGAAAAACCTCACGTGCGTCAGTTTCCGAAGTGGTGGAATCATCTCCGGAAGTTTTTGCTTCTGCGGCTTCCTGTTCCTGCTTTGCCTGATCATGTAGAGAAGGTTGCAGCCATGCGGGGATTCCTCTTTCTTTGGCTACTTTGAGATGTTTGGGGATTCCGGCTTTGCGGAAATATTTCTGGGCCATGATGTCAGTTGCTACCTGAGACCAATCTGTTGGTACAGAAACTTTTTCCCACTCTGAGACTACTGAGCCGTCAGGATTGCGGATGATGGAACTGCGGTTTTCAAATTCCATCGACTGATATGGACTCTCACCTTCCATGGTGAAGAGGCGTTTAATTTTCATGTATGCCTTTTAGTGTTTTGTATTATAAAATAAAAATGAAGTTTAGCCAATCCATGGTTTCCTTCACTGATTAAAGTATACTTAAACGCGTAAAACTTAAAGGCCGGATTCTTAAATTTAATCCAGTATTCTGTATGCAATAATCATGAAAATATTGCATAAATTGCCGTCCTTTGGAAAAATCAATCCTGGACTGCGCAAAAAAGCTTGTAACTTAAGTATTTTAGCTTCACATATTATCAATAAATCACATGCTCATGTGCTCTATTGATATAAATATAAATCGTTATATCAGTGAGATAACATCTCTTTTGGAACCGTACAGTAGAGAATATTTGTGCTATGCAAGAACTTCAGCCATAATGCTTATACTGACAAAATCTCTAACTTGATCTGGGTTTGATAATGTAGTTCAACTGGCTCATAAAATCAACAAAAAAGTTCTCCTGTTAAATCAAAGATCAACAATTAGTTTACTGATATTAAAAGTAAAAAAAAATGAAATTAGCACACAAAAAGCCAAAAAAAAATAGTCCTGTGCCTGCCGTCTATCTTCATATTCCTTTTTGCAGGCATATTTGTCCTTTTTGTTCCTTTGCTGTTAGACGCGACAGAGCGGAATTGCATGAAAAATATATCCTTGGAATGCTTGATGAAATAACTAGACGTGCAGCATGGTTAGAGGAAAAAAAGCAGATTGATCGTGGCGCAAAACTATCCGGACAGAAAATGCTTGAGTCAATATATTTTGGTGGAGGTACACCATCCAGTCTCAGGATTCCGGAAATTGAGCTGTTACTGAGTCAAGTCAGGAATTGTTTCCCCTGCTCTGATCAACTAGAAATTTCCTTTGAAATGAATCCTGAAGATGTGAACCCAGATTATCTGAGTGGTCTTGCGGAAATAGGCGTAAACCGGCTTAGTCTGGGAGGTCAAAGTTTCCAGGCAGCAACTTTAAAGAAGTTGGGCCGGTTTCATTCCGGCTTAGAATTACGGCAAGCGCTCAAGGCGATTGCTGATTCAGCAATTGATAATTGGAACCTTGATCTAATGTTCGGTATTCCGGAACAAAGTATTTCGATGTTCAGAAAAGATGTTGAGGAAGCGCTTTCTTATTATCCTTCACATATATCATTATATGGACTGGAAATTCATGAAAAGACACCATTTGGGCAAAATGAGCAGATCCGTAAATGGGACTCAGAACATCAGCAGCAATTCGAAGATATGTATTTGTGGGCAACGGAACGTCTGGAAAAAGCAGGTTTAATTCAATATGAAGTTTCGAACTTTGCCTTAAAAACTAAAGAGGGCCGGAACAACTTACTGGTCTGGTCCGGAAATGAATATTTAGGATTCGGAGTTGGTGCACATTCCTATCTCAGTCAAACCCGTTGGGGCAACAAGCGCTCACTAAAGACTTACCTCAAACATCTTGAGCAAAATACCTGGCCGGTTGATTTTGAAGAGCAGTTGCAGGTGAATGAGCAGGCTGCTGAATCCCTGATGCTGGCTTTACGTCAACCGGAAGGAGTTAATATAGAGCAATGGCAGAAGCGCTATGGATTACAGTGGGAAAAACAGCAGCTTGATCTTGTCAACGAACTTTGTGCTGCAGGAAGAGCTTTCTGGAAAGGTCAGTACTTATGTTTAACAGCAAAAGGAATGTTGCTCGCAGACAGAATCACAGTCGAACTAATGCCGGAGTCTTGTAGAAAATAACAACACTGCTAATTTTTTTCATAATTATGATAAAGTTTTTTTTCAGGGAGCCGAAAAGCTAGACAAGGGTTTTACCCGCCGGTTAAAAAAAAGAGTCAACTGCCTGCGGAAGCCTAACACATGATTAATAATGGGAGAAAAAAATGAGAATTCGAAGTAACGCTACATCTTTGAATACATTAAGGCACTCAGAAAACAATTTAAATAAAGTAAAAAGTTCCATAGAAAAATTAAGTTCTGGAACAAAAATAAATAGTGCCGCAGACGGTCCGGCTTCGTTAATTGCCTCTGAACGTATGAGAGGGCAAATAGCTGGATTGAGACAGGCTCACAGTAATAACGCAAGTGCTGTTGCCATGTTTCAAACGGCTGAGGGAGCTTTAAGTGAGTTCAGCAATATTCTGCTGCATCTGAAACAGCTCTCAGTTCATGCTGCCAACGAAGCAGTAAACGATGATTCCATGCTGGCTGCAGATCAACAGGAAGTTGATAATTTGCTATCAACCCTTGATAGAATTGTAGATACAGCAAGGTTTAACGGTAAAAGTATGCTTGACGGTAGTTTAGGAGCAAACGGAGCTGCAGTCGGTGATAATGTGCGTTTCGTCAATGCTGAAACCTGGACAGAAGATTCTCCAACAGAAGGTTATGAAGTTGATATTGTACAAGTTGCAACACAGGCATTTAAAAAAGGTGGCTTGCCTTTGACAGTAAATAATATTGGAGAAGGAGTAACCATCTTATTAAGTGAAGGTGGTAGGAATGTTGAAATTGACACGAGAATGGGTCAGGAAAAAGAAAACATTGAGTCGCTTTTAGCAAACCACCGACAGGATCCAGCACGTTTTCCTGCAGATCAGGCATCAGCGGATATTCGTGGAATAGTTATGCAAAGCATGATAGCAGGCATTGCAGAAAGTGGTTTGGCTCTGGAGGCATTTGAAACTCCGGAAAAAGCATTTTACATACGGCACAAAAGTTTTGGCGCAGATTCCTCTTTTTCTGTAACCTCTAACATTTCAGGTTTATTGACTAAAGATGCAAATGTTGCAGAAATATCGGAAGAAGGTTTGGATGTGGCAGGTAGAATTGGTGGAACAGTTGCAAATGGTAAAGGTCAGTATTTAACTGCAATCAAAGGTGCTTCGCCGGCAAAAGGTATTACCATACAGTTTGATCGTACAATCGGACTGAAGGAGGTTCCTGTAAAAAATGAACAAGGAGATGTGATCGGTACAGAATTTGTGGAAGAGTCACAGGCGGAAATAGTTGGTTCACCTAATAATCCACGTATCGAAGGTTTTGTGCACTTGTCTCAACAGACAAAAAATGTGAATCTAGGTCCTGAACCAGGGATGGAAGCCGGTTTCTCTTTTAAGAGCATCCGCACAAGTAATCTGGGGCAAGGAGTGGAAAATGAAAGTGAATATAGAAGTCTATTTGATATTGATTTGACCAGTAAACAAGGTGCAAACGATTCAGGCCGACTTATTAATAAAGCAATAGACGAAATATCAACTTACCGTGCTGCAATTGGTGCTTTCCAGAAAAACGTAGTCGAAAGCAATCTTAATTCATTGAGAATTGCAGATGAAAACATTACTCAAGGTGAGTCAACGATACGTGATACAGACATGGCAGCAGAGATGTCAAAATTGACAGGCAGTCAGATTTTACTGTCCGCCAGTCAGTCCATGCAGGCACAAGCGAATCAGTTACCGCAAAACGTTTTGCAACTGTTGCAGAACTAGACTTGAGGCTGGTGAAAAATTTCCAGCCTGAAGGTCTGTTTTAGAACTTGCTAAACACCCAAATATCGATGTTGAATTTCTTTGTTTGTACTCAACAGCTTTGAGTCACCAGTCCAGACAACACGTCCCTTTTCAATTATATAATGCCGGTCAGCGAAGCGGGTTAGCGCTTCAATGTTTTTGTCTACTACGAGAATAGACTGTCCGGAAGATTTCAAGCCTTTCAAACATTCCCAAATTTCCATTCTGATTAAAGGAGCAAGACCTTCGGTAGCTTCGTCCAAAATTAATAGTTTAGGGTTTGTCATCAAGGCTCTGCCAATGGCCAGCATTTGTTGTTCTCCTCCGGAAAGTTGATTACCCATGTTTTGCGCACGGTCAGGCAGACGCGGAAAAAGCTCAAAAACACGCTCCAGAGTCCATGGATGAAGATTTTTTAAGCGGTTAGCAGCAGTTGCCACCAGGTTTTCGACTACGCTTAAATTCGGAAAGATCTGTCGGCCTTCCGGAACTAAACCTATTCCAGCCCTTGCAACACGGTATGCAGGCCATTCATGGACGTGCTTACCCTCAAATATTATTTCTCCGGAACGTGCTTTTACTAAGCCCATGATCGAATGAATGGTGGTTGTTTTTCCCATGCCGTTACGTCCCAGCAATGTCACCACTTCTCCATCATTTACCTGCAGATCAACACCAAACAGTACCTGACTCTGACCGTATGCAGTTTCAACTTTTTTAAGTTCAAGCACTTACTTCCTCCTCACCAAGATATGCAGCCTGGACTTCCGGATGATTACGAATGGCTTCCGGAGCATCAGTCGCAATTCCTCGTCCATAGACCAAAACAGTGATTTGGTCTGCAAGTGTAAAAACAACATCCATATCATGCTCAATCAACAGGATGGTCAATTTACGTTTCAGTCCCTGAAGTATTGCTACCATGGCTTTTGATTCTTCAGGACCCATTCCGGCCATCGGTTCATCAAGCAGCAGCATTTTAGGACGTGTTGCCAGTGCCATTGCAATTTCGAGCTGACGGTGTTCTCCGTGAGAAAGTTGTCCTGCCACGATGTCGGCACGTTCTGCCAATCCCACTTGCTCTAAAAAGACTAAAGCAGGTTCGCGTAAAAGAGGATCCTTTCTGGCGTCTTTCCAAAAATGAAATGAATGTCCGGCTTGTGCTTGTACTGCTAGAGCGACATTGTCCCAGGTCGTCATGTCAGGAAATATATTTGTAATCTGAAAGGAACGTGCTAATCCACGTGCAGAACGTAAATGAACAGGAACATCCGAAATATCTTCACCATCAAAGATAACTGTTCCGGAATCCGGTTTTGTTTCTCCAGTAATTTGCCTGATCAAAGTCGTTTTACCTGCGCCGTTTGGACCGATAACTGCGTGTATATTTCCTGCTTCAACCTCAAAAGAAAGATTGTCGGTGGCGAGTAAGCCACCAAATGATTTGACAAGAGAATTTACTTTTAACATTTCAGTCTCCCTCCGGATTCTTTTTGGGGGAAAACTGAATCCACCAGCGGTCCAAAGCAGCTAGCATTCCGTCTATACCTCCGCGTGCGAAAATTACTACCAGTACCAGCATCGGACCAAAAAACAATTGCCAATATTCTGTAATACCTGATAGAAGCTCTTCCAGGAGAAGAAAAGCTATTGCACCAATCACAGGACCAAAAAGTGTTCCTATTCCTCCCAGGACTGTCATAATGATCAAATCACCGGAACGTGTCCAGTGCATAACGGCAGGACTGACGAAATCAGTCTGATTGGCAGATAAAACTCCGGCTAATCCGCAAATTGCTCCAGCAATCACAAAAGCCACCAGTCGGTAACGGAAAACAGGAAAGCCGATAGATTTCATTCTTTGTTCATTAGACTTTGTTCCGCGGAGAGCCATGCCGAAACGTGAATTTGTCAAACGGTGGGAAATGTACAAACTTGCCAGTAAAAAGCCGAAATTGAGATAATAGAGTGAGTTGTCATTTGATAGATCGAGTAAACCTGAGAAATCGCTACGCATATAAAGACTTAGCCCGTCATCACCACCGTAGTTTTCATTACCGACTGCAATAAAATAAAACATCTGAGCAAACGCCAGCGTAATCATAATGAAATAAACTCCGTGCGTCCGTAATGAAATAGCGCCTATGATAAGTCCTGCAAGAGCAGAAACTGCTACTGCAACCGCCATGTGAACGAAACCGTTTCCCAACCACTCAACACCGTCTTCAACTGCGTGAAAAGTGCCAATACCGACAACGTATGAACCAATTCCGAGGTATACAGCATGTCCAAAACTTACCATTCCGCCAAAGCCTAAAATAAAATTTAGACTGACTGCACCAATTGAAAGAATCAACATGCGTGAAAACAGAACTGTGTAGAATGGTTCATCGATACTGTCAGCTATCAAAGGGACAGCAGCTAAACCGAGCATCAAGAGCGTGATAATACTGATACGTGGAGAAAATTTCATCTAAGCTCCTTTAGGCGGGAAAAGTCCCTGAGGTTTGATTGCCAAAATGAGGGCCATCAAAATATAGATCAGCATCGATGAAATAGCGGGCGCAGCGGTGTCGGCAATGTCATTAGAAACAAAAAGTCCTAAAATGTCCGGCAGGAAAGAACGGCCGACTGTATCAATAAAACCTACTATCAGCGCTGCCACAAATGCCCCTTTTATAGACCCCACACCACCAATTACAATTACCACGAAAGTAATAATCAAGATTCCTTCACCCATGCCAATTTCAACTGTCATTATCGGGGCGGCCATCATTCCGGCTAATCCTGCCAGGGCGGTGCCAAGTCCAAAGACAACTGTATACAGCAGGTTGATGTTTATTCCAAGTGCACTCACCATTTGACGATTACTCGCTCCCGCACGGATCAGCATCCCAATTTTTGTCTTCGAAACCAGCAGGTAAAGTAAAAAGGCCACCATGATTCCTACCGCAATAATGACCAGTCTAAACGCAGGATAACGAATGCCGAAGAATAGTTCAACGCTGCCGCTGAGTAGCTCAGGCAATGGAATGTCGAGACCGATCGGTCCCCAGATCAGTCTGACAAATTCATTGAAAAAAAGAATTAGCCCAAAGGTCGCCAGCACTTGATCAAGGTGACTGCGTGTATAAAGTGTACGTAAGGCGATTCTCTCGAGAATTACTCCAAACAACATACAAGCCGGAAGAGCAAGTAAAACTCCGAGCAGGAATGAGTCTGTCCATTGGGTGAAAGTCGCCGCAAAGTAGGCACCCATCATGTACAGTGAACCATGGGCCAGGTTGATCAAATCCATGATACCAAAAATCAGCGTCAAGCCGGCTGCCAGCAGAAATAATAATATACCGAGTTGAAACCCGTTAAGGGTTTGCTCCAAAAGCAGAATCCAGTTCACATGAACCTATTTGCACTAGGTGAGAAAAATTTTGTTGATGTTTTACAGATCAGTCTTTAACGGCTTTATCTGCTGTTTGACCAAAGTTTTACAGAAAAGTCAGAGAATTAAAAGACCTTTATCAGCTGAAAGTGAAATTCAGCTAATTTTACATTTTGCTGTAATTTTCAGATTTTCATCATGACGGCAGGAAAAGGAAATGGAGGGACTCGGAGTCCCTCCATAAGCGGAAATGTTACCAGGACATTTTGCAATCTTTAGCGTATGGATCCTGATGGTTGGTATAAACAGTTTTCACAATTTTAGTGGTATAATTCCCGTCAGCGTCTTTCACTGCTTTTCGCAAGTAGAAATTTTGAATAGGGAAATGATTGTTACCGTACTTGAACGGTCCACGTACTGAAGGAAAATCTGCTTTACGCATGGCGTCGCGCATTCCGTCTTTGTTTGACAAATCGCCACCAACAGCAGTTACTGCACTGTTAATCAACATGATTGTGTCATAAGACTGAGCTGCGTAAAATGTAGGAAATCTTCCTGTTTTTTTACGGTAATCCGCCACAAAACGTTTGTTTACCGCATTGTCTAAGTCCGGTGCCCAGAACATGGTCATCAAACTGCCTTCTGCCAGTCCTTTCATACGTGGCAGACTCAAGGAATCGACTGTGAAAGCCGAATACAATGGAATTGTGTCTTTCAGACCGGCCTGAGAATACTGTTTGAAGAACTGAAGTCCGTGCTTACCTGGATAAAAGATAAAAACTGCATCCGGTTTTTCTGCACGAATCTTCGCCAATTCTGCGGAAAAATCCAGTTGTGCAGGAAACTTGGTCATATCTTTTCCAACAATTTCACCTTTGAAAGTACTGGAAACTCCTTTGACCATGCTTTTGCCTGCAGTGTAATTTGGTGCCATGATGTAGAGTCGCTTAACTCCAAGCTGGTTCAACACCTCACCCATTGCCATCGTGGTTTGATCATTCTGCCAGGAAGTTGAGAAAAAATCTTCGTGGCACAGTTTTCCTGCAACCGGACCTGGACCTGCATTTGAGGTAATCATAAACGGTCCTTTACCGACAGCGGAATTTCTTGAAGCCATCAGCACGTGACTCCAGATGTAACCGCCTACAAAATGGACTTTATCTTTTTTTACCAATTTTTCTGTTTTTTGTTTTCCGACTGCAGGCTTAAAGGTGTCGTCTTCATAAAACATTTCTACATCTGAGCCACCCATTTTTCGGCCGAGATGATCGAGTGCAAGTTCAACTGCATCCCGCATATCATTGCCAATTGCACCTGCTCCACCAGTAAGAGTTGTCACAAATCCAATTTTTACAGTTTCTGCAAATGCAAGCTGACTGCTCAGCATTACAGCGAGGGTAAGTGTACCCAATATTCCTAATTTCATCATTTCTCCTTATGTTGAGTTAGTTAATACATTATTTCCGGACAGTCCGGAAAATCTGCTAAAAAATAAACTTAGAAGATAGCTCATACTTCTTTAGCTGTCAACAAAAAAATAAAGTTACTCCTGTTTACCAGTTTATTGAGGAATCACCGCAGTTGCTTCAAGTTCAATTTTACCGGGAGTATCGAGTAAGTCTGCGACAAAGATCATGCTCATTGCAGGAAAATGGCGCCCCATCACATTCTTCCATATTTTTCCAAGCTTTGAGCGTGCGGCTAAATACGCGGGTTTGTCAATACAAAATGCGGTAATCCGGCAAATGTGTTCAGGCTTTCCACCTGCTTTTTCAAGCACCGCCAAAATATTAAGTAATGCCTGTTCAAATTGTGGAGCAATTTCTTCGCTGCGGAAAATTTGCTGGGCATCCCAACCTACTTGTCCGGCAATAAAAACAATACGTCCGGCATCCACAGCAATTCCATTGGAATAACCAATCGGCGGAGCCCAACCTTCAGGTAGTATAACATTCATAATATTTTCTGCTTTAGATTTATTGATTATAGATTAAGATTTGAAATACTTCTCAGATAATTACGGAGGGATTACAGAATTATCCGCTTTTTAGTGAGTTTACTAGTACTCCTGGAGGATCAACTGCTTAATCAGCTAATCCTCACAAAAAGTAGAATTATTCAAATCAAGTTTTCAAACGATAAATTCCTGATTAAAGTCACTGACTTCAACTTGCGTTTTAGCTTTTGGTGGTTCAAAAGCCGGTCGTGTGTCACGAAACAAAACGCCTGTGTAAAAACCATCATCGGTTGCCAGATGACGTGCAGCCTGACCTCTATCGAAAGTAGTTTTTACCGGTGCGCTCCGTACCATATCCTTCCATGCCCGTTGTTCCGGACGAAAGGTGACACACGGACTGAGGATTTCCACAAAAGAAAATCCCGGATGAGTGACTGCTTCAGCGATTAAATCAGCTGTTCCGTTTGAATCTCCGGAAAAACCGCGGGCAATGAAATTAGCACCGGCAGCTAAAGCAATTACCAGCGGTTGAAACGGACGCAGATTTGTTCCGCCGGGAGCCATCCCGTTGTCCCAGTCAGGCTCAGTTGTTGGTGATGGTTGGCCTTTTGTCATCCCGTAAACTTGATTGTCCATCACCACATAGGTTAAATTGATATTGCGTCTACAGGCGTGCAAAAAGTGATTTCCACCTATCGAGTAGCCATCACCGTCACCGCTGAAAACAAGCACTGAGAGTTCCGGATGCGCCAGTTTAATTCCGGCGGCAATCGGTAAAGAACGACCGTGAACTCCGTGAAATCCATAGCATTTTGTATATGCCGGAATTCGTGAAGAACAGCCGATTCCGGAAACTACCACGGCATCCTCCGGATTTAAACCCAATTTCGCCATAGCTTTTGTGAAGCCCATGAGTACGGTATGATCACCGCAACCGGGACACCAGACTGGTTTAATGGAGGATTTGTAATCTTTCGGAATAAAAGTATTCACCGGAATTGTCGGTGGAACGAGGATATTATTCATACAGTTGTCCATTCTTGAAGTTTGTCACGTAACATTGTGGAAGAAATGGGTAAAGGTCCGGGTTTGGAAAAGGATTCAGCGCGCTCGTCCAATTCAAAATAGCCACGCAGATAGCGGTAAAACTGCGCACCGTAACTTTGCTCTACAACCAAAACTCTTTCTGCATTTTCCAGTGCTTTTTTAAAAATATCAGGTTGCGCCGGAGAGAGCAGGCGTATTACCATCAGCCGGATTTTATTACCCTCCGGATCAATTTGACTGACTGCTTCACGTACTGTCCCACCGGTTGAACCCCAGGTAATAACCGCGATTTTACCGTCCCCAGTGATTTCGGCCCAGTCATCACCGTAATCAAAATTTCTCAATTTCCGGTCACGTTTTTCTAGTTGCGCGTCATGATCCTCAACCATACTGGATGGTGTTCCTTCTGGCGTGTGTTCAAGACCGTCTGCTGTGTATTGACCATCCGGAGTTCCAGGTAAAGTCATCGGGGAAACTCCGGAATCGGTCAGAGCATAGCGTTTATATTTTTCGGTAACTTTCTTTAAAACCTCACGCTCCGCCTTTATTGTAGAATCCCGCGGACGTTTAGTAACGGCAAGGGTCTGTCCTAAAGATTGATCAGATAAGACAATAGCAGGGGTTTGTAATTTTTCTGCGAGATTTACTGCCCATTGCGTAGTCCATAAACAATCCGGAATCGAATGAGGAGCAAGTACCAAATGGGGTGCGTCACCGTGAAGACCGTGAACGGCGAGGTTGAGATCAGTTTGTTCAGACTTGGTAGGAATTCCGGTGGATGGGCCGCCCCGCATTACATTGACCACCACCAGCGGAATCTCTGCTGCAACGGCCAAGCCTAATGATTCTGACATTAAGGCAAGTCCAGGTCCGGATGTAGCAGTTAAAGCAGGAACACCACTATAGGAAGCACCGATGGACATGTTGATGGATGCGAGTTCATCTTCTGCCTGCAGTAAAAAACCACCAACTTTTCTCAAACGCGGTGACATCCATTCTAATATTTCAGTAGCAGGAGTGATTGGGTATGCGGCCACGAATCTTACTCCAGCCCGTAAGGCTCCAAGTCCCGCTGCCTGATTGCCGGTAATGGCCCAGCGCTCCTCTGCATCTGCGGCGGGAGGTGCGAGTTCCATTATTAATTCGACTTGCGAAGCAGCCTGTACTCCAAGCTCCAGTGCAGCAAAACTTACTTCCGGATCCAACGCTTTAGCCGAAAATTTGTTTTCCAACGTATTCCGTACAATGTTAGCAGGGCAGCCGATCAATTTTCCCAACAATCCCAAAGCCGCAATATTTGTGCGTCCGCCTTTAAGTTTTTTCAGCATGGCTTTCAGATCAACATCCCAAATCTTTGCACCGGAATCTGTTACCATCTCCGGAAATTCTACCCCGGCTTCTCCACTGATCACCACACTATCTTTATCTAAAGCTATTTCTGAGGCAAAACGCTCAACATTTTTCCAGTCAAGAGCCAGCAAAATATTAAAATATTCACAGGGTGATTCAAGAGGGCTTGTTGATAATTCGACGTAAGCCGCAGCTTCTCCGCCACGAATTTGCGGACCGGAAGAGCGACGCATCATTCCATACCATCCGGCTTTAGCTGCGGAGCGCAGCAATAAATCTCCCACCGTCATTACACCGCTTCCGCCGCTGCCGACGACTGCAATTGCTATTCGTTTAATCTTTCCGCTTTGTGAGGATGTCATGTTTAACTCTCTTTTAAATATGTAAAAAGGTATTAATATGCATATTTTTAAAATTTATGCTTGACTTTAACTAAGCGGCTATGTAGAGTCAAGTCTAAATACATATTAAAGTACTTGTATGCAAATTAAATATAAAAAATAAATATGAAACAATCTTTTTTCCATTGGCAGATGACGGAGGTCGGAAGGCCTTTAATAAAAGAAGAAATTGATCCATTGACTTCCAATGCTGAATTTCAGATTTCAGCAGGTGAGGTTTTGGTAAAGGTCGCAGGTTGCGGGGTATGTCACACCGATTTGGGTTTTTACTATGATGGAGTACGCACTAACCATCCTTTACCACTTACTTTGGGCCACGAAATAAGCGGACGCGTAGTTGAAACTTCTTCCGGATCTGAAGAATGGCTGGGTCGTGCGGTGATTGTTCCCGCAGTTATGCCCTGCGGAGAATGTGAACTTTGTAAAAAAGGACGCAGCTCAATTTGCCGGAGTCAGAAAATGCCCGGAAATGATATTCAGGGCGGATTTGCTTCTCATATAGTTGTACCCGCAAAAGGCTTATGTCTGGTGGATGAAGTACGTTTGGAAAAAGCAAAGCTGACACTGGCTGATGTTTCAGTGATTGCCGATGCGGTAACAACTCCATATCAGGCAGCAGTTCGGGCCGGAGTTGGAGAAGGTGATTTAGCGATTGTAGTAGGTGTCGGCGGAATAGGTGGATATGCGGTGCAGATTAATGCGGCACTCGGTGCGACAGTGATTGCGATTGATGTGGATGCTGAAAAATTGTCAGCACTTAAAGATTACGGAGTCTCGCTCACGCTTAACTCAAAAGAATATGATGCGCGTGAATTGAAAAAAAAGATTCGTGATTTTGTTAAAGAACAAGGTTTGCCTTCTCAGGAATGGTTTATTTATGAATGTTCCGGAACAGGTGCCGGACAAGCCACTGCATTTAATCTGCTCACTCATGGTGCAACTCTGAGTGTGCTCGGCTTTACGATGGAAAAAACGGAAATGCGGCTTTCTAATTTGATGGCCTTTGACGCAAGGGCCCTCGGAAACTGGGGCTGCGCACCTGAACTTTATGGCGCTGCTCTGGATTTAGTGCTGGACGGAAAAGTACAGTTAGCTCCGTTTATTGAGCAACATCCGCTGGACTCGATCAATGAAATATTTGCTGCAGGTCACGCGCATAAATTACAGCGCCGCGCGATTTTAGTTCCTGCTTCGTAAACGATAA
>JABGPG010000090.1 GCA_018645085.1 Deltaproteobacteria bacterium | reverse complement strand
GAAGCAAGCTCACCCATTTCAGCTTCTTTCATTCCGTAACGTGTCATTTCCTGCACACCAATCCGTAAGCCGGAAGGATTCCGAGCATCTTTATCACCCGGAAGCATATTGTAATTGGTGATGATGTTATTCTTTTCCGACAGGGAACGGGCAATGTCCTTGGCAATACCAAAATTTGTAACGTTGAGTGCTAACTGGTGACTTGCGGTGAAGCCGAATTCCCGGGCTTCTACATTGACTCCTTCGTCTGTAAGAGCTTGCCCAAAAGCTTTAGCATTGGCGATTGTCTGAGCGGCATATTTTTTTCCGTGTTCTGCCATTTCCCGAATTGCAATCAACAATCCCGGTAAAGTGTGTAAATGGTGACTGCTGGATGAACCCGGCATTACACCTCGGTCGACGCTGTTCCACCATTTTATTTCTTGTTCGCTGGACATGTTGCCTAAAATTACTCCACGCTGAGGTCCGGGAAAAGTTTTGTGGGTGCTGCCGTTGATGAAGTGCGCTCCTTCTTCAAAAGGATTTTGGAACTGTCCGCCAAAGATTAGACCAAGTACATGTGCGCCGTCATAAAGAAGAGGAATGTTTTTTGCCCTGCAGACTTCTGCAATTTCTCTGACGGGTTCCGGAAAGAGGAAAAGGCTTTTTCCAAGAATGACCATGTTCGGCGATTTTTGTTCTACCAGATCAACACACTTGGGTACATCGAGATGGTATCCATCCTCAGTCGTGGGCCAGTAGTGGATGTTGATGGAATTTTCGCGTCCGAGAGTAAGAACTTTTCCGCGAACCTGAATCCTGCGTCCAACAACACCGATTGGACTGTGGCTGATGTGCCCTCCAACTTCGATGGAGTTTGCGATCACAGTATCATTACCTCTTAAAACTGCCAGAGCAACCGCGGTATTCGCAGCATTACCGCTGACTGGCCGCACATCCGCCTGAAGGCATTTTGCGAGCTTGATAATTTCACTGGTCGCCATACTTTCAATTTGGTCAATGTAACGCGTACCTTCGTAATAGCGGTTGTCCCCTTGTGATGTGTTGGGATGACCTTCCGCGTAACGGCCCATGAAGTCATTGACCTCAATTTGTTTGACTGCATCGGACTGTACATTTTCGCTCGCAATCAGGTTGATGGCTTCTTTGCCGCGCCACTGGTTCTGCTTACTGACAATTTCCACTACATCGGATATATTTACACTCATAGTTTCCTCTCGTTGATATTTTTGTTTTAGCGGTAATTAGTTATGAACGAACTAAAAACCAGCTTTATGAATTTAGCCTGTCTTCAGGCTGATTAATATTCAGGAAAATACTCCAGCTTAGCACCTGTTTCTATAATCGCATCTTTTTCAGGAAGTTTCTTTTTCCGGAAATGTTCTCCTTTTACCACAGTCTGCGGTCGGATGCTTCTGATTAAAGAACTTGCATCCTGTTCATTAAAAATAACTACTCTGTCAACTGCTTCAATAGCAGAAAGCAACAGGGCTCTTTCACGTTCATTCAGCAAAGGAGGCCGCCCTTTCTGCATGATGATACTCTGGTCACTGTTGATGGCGACAACATTAAAGCCTTTCAGTGTCTTTAGTTGATGCAGAAACTTCAAGTGACCAGCAGAAATTTCGTCAAAAAAACCATTCGTGAAGACCACTGGTTGTTCCAATGGAAGTGAGCGACAGAGTTGTTCAGGAGTCATAATTTTAGCAGAAGTTTCTCCAATATCAAAACGCTGCAGCAGTTCATTTTTGGAAAATGAAACTACACCTACATGTTGAATTTCCATACTTGCAGCGAGTTGTGCCCAATACGCAGCCTGTTCAATTTCAGCCTTTCCGGCAAGCATAAAAGTCAACAAACTACTGACTGCATCTCCCGCACCGACAACATCGAAAACTTCCTGAGTTTCCGCGGCCATAAAATGGTAATCCTGCGGACCACTAAAAAGCAGTAAACCGTCCTGATCAAGACTGATAACTAGATATTTTAGTTTTACTTCGGACTGCAGAATTTCTGCGGCCTTGAGGACATCTTTTTGATCTTTGAGTTTAAAACCAACAGCCGCTTCAGCTTCTTTACGGTTTGGTTTTATGAGAGTGAAGTTCTGATAGATTTTGTAATTTGTAGTACTTCGAGGGTCGCCCACTACCGGAATTTTGTTTTTTTTACCGCAAGCCGCAATTGCTTTCAGGGTTGCAGAACTGAGCAAACCTTTTCCATAATCTGAAACTATTACTGCATCACAGCTTGGAATAGTTTTTTCCAGATAATCAATCAGCTGTTTTTGAGGAGAAGGAGTTTCCGGATCAGGATCAATATCCATCCGGAGTAAATGGGTTTGTCCCGCAATCATGCGGTGTTTGAGGCAGCTTCTATAATTTTCAGCAACAATCACTCCGGAATAATCAACACCGTTTTCCGCGAGCAGTTTGCGGATTGTATTTCCGGTTTCGTCCTTTCCGGTGACACCGCAGACGAGAACTTCCGCACCAAGGGTGGACAGGTTCATCACTACATTACCTGCTCCGCCCAGGCGTTGATCTTCCCGGAGTACACGCATTACCGGAATCGGTGCTTCCGGAGAAATACGATCCACTTCACCCCATGAGTAATGGTCCAGCATCAGGTCACCTACGACAAGGATGCGCGGCGAAACTATTTTCTCAAGTGCCCGGCGGAGATCTGGATCGTTCATTATTTTTAACGGCGACTTAAATATTTATCTAAGGTTTGTTTGAACGTGCTGTAAGGCTGCGCTCCGGAAAGTACCTCACCTTGAATTTCTCCGGATTTGGAATCGAAGAGGCCTACAAAAAATCCCGGAGTCCCGGTAATGCCCAGCTCTGCGCCATCTTTCATATCCTGATTTACTAAACCGCGGTACCTTTCACTATCCAGGCATTGATCAAATTTAGCAGGCGATTTAATTTTAATTTCACGTGCATATTCTTTTAGATCGTCCAATGTTTGTGCTTTTGGGTTTTCGTAAAGCAGCTGGTGTATTTCTTCAAACTTGTCCTGTTCACGCGCGCATTCAGCAGCAATTGCCGCTTCGTCTGCTTCCTGATGAAACGCAAGCGGGAAATGTCGATAACCAAATGCAACACGGTCCTGATAGTTTTCGATCAGCTTGCTAATCGTGTTTTGCACCTTTCCGCAAAACGGACACTGAAAATCGGAATATTCGAGCAGAATGACCGAAGCATTTTTGTTGCCCCTCATGTATGCGGTTTTTATGTTACCTGTGAGCAAAAAGTCTGAAGGTGCTTCCAGATGGGAAACGATCCAACCTTGCTGAAGTGCCAATGAGTATTGATTCATCAGATGCTGACCACGAACCTGCTGTTCCAAATATTGTTCAATCTGGGGCCGGAGTTGATCCAGTGTTCCGCGTTCCTGCAGATTATTTTGCTCATAAACAGTAATGATTTCTTTGAGGGTTATTTCCTTTTGCGATGTCAGTTCGATCTCCGGATGTTTTTCCGCCAGTTTTTCAACGGCAAATTCGATCAACTGGATACTCAATTGCTGATAAAGCTGCTGGCTGAGGTCATTCGCTTTTTTGTTGCGTACGTCTTCAAAGGTCACAGGCTTACCGTCTACTACTCCGATAACAGGATTAGGATGATAAACTGTAGCGGAAGTTTGCGCAAATGCCTGAGCAAAAAACACAGAGTTGAGAATTAGTAAAAAAGTAATCTTGAACAATGAACGTGATAAAAATATTTTCATTTTGTTTCTAATTTAATTAAGAAAGTTAGGGGAGGAATCGGCCGAGACTTCATGCGGATTTGACATTTCCATCAGGCAAATCAAGTCATCCAACCGTGTGTCTAAATCAGGTGATTCCAGCAGAGTCTGTTTTTCAATTCCGGAAAAATCCAGGTTCATGCTGAGTAGATTGACAAGGTAATTTGCGGGAATATCTTCTATTTTTTCCCACTCTATTTTCAACTTATTTTTTTTAGAATATTCCCTGAAATTTTGATACAAAAGATCTGCGTCTTTAGAGAGGCTGGAATCTTCCATGTCATGCGGAAAAGATGTATATGCAACTTTTGCTATTCTGTATGGAGTATCTGTTTCCAGTTCTTCAATAATCTGGAAACGTGATTCGCCATGTAGTTGAATCAGATAATTTCCTTTAGGCAGTTGCTGTGACTGTTCAATCGATCCTGCACAGCCGATTTTGCACAGCTTTTTAGAATCCTGTGCTGCAGGTTGGATAATTCCAATCAGCAGGTCATCATTTTCCATAACGTGTTCTACCATCTGACGATAACGTGATTCAAAAATATGCAGGGGTAGAACTGAACCGGGCAACAATATTGTACCGTGCAGCGGAAACAACGCAATGGTATCTGTCAGTTTTACAGCTGACATCAGGCCTCCACGGGATAACGCTTCCGCAGACTGGCTACCAGCTTTTCTTCCACTTCCGGAGCAGTTTGTGGTTGGTACGGCATTGTTTTTTCCCAGAGGGAACTTTTTTCCATACAAAGATATGTTGGTATTTGTGGTGCCAATTTTTCAATTCTCTGTTGAACATTCCTGAAGAGACGCTGGCGTATTTTTTTTAAATAGCGCATTTTTCCATCTTCTCCTGGAACAAACTCACCTAAAAATATACGGCTATTTGGAAAACGTTCATCAACAACTGATTTCAGCGAAGAGATGTAACGTAAAGTGCCCAAACTGATCCAGGCAATTCTGTCTGCAGGAACAGCGTCAAGTATTTGATCAACTAAATCCTGATAACCTTTTTCCCAATCCGGATAGTGAATCATGGGATCAAAATGAAATGCGACTTTGTATCCTGCCTCGGAAGCTTTTCTGGCCGCTTCCAATCGTTCATGCAGCCGTGCAGTTTTATGCTCTTCCTGTTCAACAATTGCTTGCGGATTTACCGACCATGAAATTACTGTTTTTCCACCGTGCGGCAGATCAAGCAGATGCTCAACATGCTTTGATTTTGTTTTCAGTTCGAGCAATGCATTAGGCAGTTTAGCAAAGTAACGGATTACATGCGCCTTGATGCCCAAGATATGATCGAGTGCCAGACTGTCAGAATGCTCACCTGTTCCAACACGAAACAAAGTCTCAGGCTGTGCTGAAACACGCTGCCGAACCTGCTCCAGAATTTCTTCCAGATTTGCGTGAACCGTAATTACAGGTTTGTTCAGAAACGCCTGTAGAATACAGTATGTGCATTCAAATGGACAGTTTTCTATTAAATCTAAAGTAAAATAATTACAGCAGACGAGCTCATTTGAAAATCCCGGACAAGCCTTGATTGAGGTTCCTTTAAAATACTTGAGATGTAAGGTCTTCTTACCCTTTGTGAGTGGATTCCTTAGTGGATCAGTTCCGGACTCATCCTGATGCCAGGCGAAATTTTCCACAACCTGTCTCGGTACATCAGGAAAACGCCCGCAGATTTGCTCGGTCAGAGCTTCTGAGGCAACTGCTTGGTCTATGATAATACGTTCAGGACGGTACTGGAACATCGGGAATTTTTTAAATTATCTTGATGGAAAAAATATCAACAGAGTTTAAAGCTGTGTTTTCCGTAAAAACTTGTCATTCCCGCAAAAGCGGGAAT
>JABGPG010000119.1:29179-38412 GCA_018645085.1 Deltaproteobacteria bacterium | reverse complement strand
ATTCGGTGCAGTGGATGAAGTGAAAAACCTCGAAGGAATCGTCAAACGCCTGATTGAACTCCGTTGAAAGATCTTCTTGTATACTTACCCACTTGCTCGTTGCAGCTAAGAAGGTCACATTTGCTATTTCAGGGCTGCTTAAACTAGCCCTGCCTCGCAGCCCACTAGAATATTTTATTTCTCAATTAGATATACTTTTGTATCAGATGTGTATGCTAATACTATTCAATTATTTGTCAAGAAAATTTTCAGAAACACGACAGGGCTTTTATTTTTATAGATTCAATGTAAAGTAAAACAAAAATTAGGATTAGCTAAAATTTTTTTTACGTTCATGATGAACTTCGAAATTGATTTCAGGACCAACTGGAACGACCCGAGTAGGATTAATTGTTTCGTGGCTGTAGTAGTAATGCTGTTTGATGTGCTCCAAGTTTACGGTCTGCTTAATTCCGGGCTGTTGGTATAGGTCACGTGTATAAGCGTAGAGTTCAGGATAGTCACTAATTCTGCGCAGGTTGGTTTTGAAGTGTGAATAGTAAACCGCGTCAAAACGGATCAAGGTGGTGAAAAGGCGCCAGTCAGCTTCAGTGAGACGGTTACCGATTAGAAAGCGCTGCTTGCTCAGTCTTAATTCAAGTTCATCAAGACAAGCAAATAGTTCTGTAAAAGCAGCCTCATAAGCCTTTTGGGTCGTGGCAAATCCGCAGCGGTAAACGCCGTTATTCAGCGCTTCGTAAATCCTTGCGTTGATCGAGTCAATTTCATTCCGCAGTTCTTCCGGATAGTAATCCGTCTTCTCCGGTGTTAAATCCGCAAAGGCTGAGTTGAACATACGAATAATTTCAGACGACTCGTTACTGACGATCGTTTCCTGCTCAGTGTCCCACAAAACCGGAACCGTGACTCTGCCGCTATAATCCGGATTCGCCCTGGTGTAAAGTTGATGAAGGCAGTTAAAACCGTATAAGGCGTCTGCTGTTTCTCCCTTCCAGTCATCAAAAACCCAACCATTGTCCAGCATGTACGGATGGACAATCGAAACCGGAATAATGTCCTCCAAAGATTTTAATGCTCTAAAAATCAGTGTACGGTGCGCCCAGGGACAGGCGAGGGAAACGTAAAGGTGATATCTTCCTGCTTCTGCCGGAAAACCGCTTTCACCGCTGGGGCCGGCTGAACCATCAGCAGTTATCCAGTTACGGAACTGCGAATTTGTGCGGAGAAATTCTCCTTTGCTTTTCCCGGTGTCATACCATTGATCATGCCAACGGCCTTCAATTAACAATCCCATATTTTCCTTGTGTACGCTCTTTAAGAATCCTTTTTATTTTTCGAATCCGCATAATCTCGTTCAAAACTTTCCTGTATTCGTTTTAGTTCTTCAATTGCTGCCTGAATATTTGAACTATCTAAAACGCTGACCTCTACACGTTCGCCGATATGAGTCAGACTTTTTCGTTGATCACGGTGTTTTGCTGATTTAAAATCTTCTATGCGGTAAACCGGAATAGCCCGTGCAAAACCCTTGGGTGTTATATCTTCTATATATTTACTGTTTACCTGACTCTTGATTAAGTCTTTGGTGTATTCATCAATAAAAATGGTATTATGTTCCGCCATTGTTTGTAAACGGGCTGCCAAGTTTACAGGACTGCCAAGTACTGTATAGTCCAGCCGTAAATCTGATCCGAAATTTCCAACCGTGCAAAATCCTGTAGAGATGCCCATACGAACTTTTAATCCGTCTACAACTCCCAGCTTTTTCCAGTGCTTGTTCAATTCAGCAACTCTCTTCATCATTCTAATTGCCATTTCTGCGCATTTCAGGGCATCCTCTTCTTCCCCCTTTGTTTCAGGATCGCCGAAAAAAACCAACACAGCATCACCAATAAATTTATCTATTGTTCCACCGCATTCAACTGCAATCGCAGACATTTCTGAAAGATACGAGTTAATTACCGCAGCCAGACGCTCCGGTTCCAATGTGTCAGCCAAGTCAGTAAACTTAACAATATCTGACAAAAAGATTGTTAGATTTTTCCTCGCATGTTTTTGCTCACCTCCGTCTTCATTTGTAAAGATACTTTGATAAATCTGCGGCGAAAGATACTTTGCCAGTCTTGTAGCCAAACTTTCCAATTGTCGACTCTTCTCTTCAATTATTTCACGGTCACGTATTTTTTCCTCCAGCAAATTTTGACGTTCCTTACGTAAATTGAACTCAGCGGTACGGTCTACAAACTGCCCCTGAACACCGTTAAGATATGAAAAAGAATCGTTTTTTGTCCGTGTTGAAAGCAGAGAGTAAACACGTTCTTCATCATTTATACTAATCTTAACTTCCGGAATCAGTACCGTGCCATTTTCATTTATATCACGAACAAATTCTTCAATCTGCTTTCCCGGTAAGCCAATTTGCTCCAGCACATCTGGAAAATACACATTATTTACATTTCCTAGAATTGGGAAAAAACTCAGAAAGTTGTCGTTAACCTTGAGAACTTCTAGATTGTCTTTGGCGTAATAGCACGCAGTTATTGCATTTGAAAAATTAAAAAAACTAAGATCAATTATATTTTGCTGATTGAAAAATTCTTCAACTTTCATAGGCCTCCTTTACTCACTCGCGTGATTTATTTAACTCCTGTTTAAATTAAAAAAACAGTAATTTCTCAGTCCCTCCTTATTTTTAAGCTGGCAAGCTTTCTAATCTTTTCATGGCCGGACTTTCAAACATTCCCGGCTCAGCAAGATAAGCATGCAGCAAGTCCGTCGAGTCAGTTCCCCAAAACAAATGACCATCAACCACAAAAGTCGGCACACCAAATACCCCCTGTTCAAGGGCTCTCTCTCCGTTAGTTTTAAGTTCTGACTTGACCGCAGGACTTGAAATTAAATCATTTGCTTCTGAGACATTCAGTTCAACCGCATCACAGAATGTACTCCAGTGTTCTGGATCATCACCAGCTAATCCATCTTGCCAGACACAGCGGAATATTGAATCTACAGCCTTTTTGGTGCAGCCTGCAGCTATACACAAACGAAGCAGAGGAATAGGATTGAAAGGGTGATGCTCCGGAAACCGAAGAGGAATATCCAAACGTTCCGCCATCCATTGAACGTGTCGATATGTAAAGATGCGTTTAGAGGGTAATTCCGCAGGGCCTTTTGTGTTCCAATGCTTTAAAAGCCCGGCAAATAGTAGCGGTTTTCTCTCAATGTTCAAATGTGAAGAAAACTCATCCAGTCGCAAGTTATGCAGGTAAGCAAAAGGTGAGACAAAGTCAAAATACCATGTAGCTTTAAGCATCAGATATCGCTCCTAAGAATATCTAGATTTAACTGAATATTGAGATTTTTAGAACTGTCTCATTCGCGTATTATTAAAACTGATGGCAGATTAATGGCACATTTTAGTAATTTTGAGGAATGTATTTTTACGTAATCCGTTGCGAATACTGGTGCACCAGGCAGGACTTGAACCTGCAACCTACTGATTAGAAGTCAGTTGCTCTATCCAGTTGAGCTACTGGTGCATTTATTATATCAATGACTTACAGTAATTAATAATCAAATTTATTGAGTCATGTGCTTAATGAATCAATGAAATCTGTAACTTTCTCAAACACTTCTACCGATGTAAGTCTGGAAGTATCCAAGACCAAATCAAAGTTTGAGTGGTCATCTATATCAACTTGATAGAGACTCAAAAAATTTTTATGCATAGTATCTCTTCTTTGTTGACTGGAATCAATACTATCCTTGATATTTGTTGCACTTTCAGTTGTTCTTCCACTGTCATCCAGAATTCTACGGGCCGCTTCTTCCAGATCACAAATTAGGCAAATCCGGATTGAATCAGGTACAAAGTGAAATCCTAAATGTGCGTCCAGCACAAAGTCATCATTTTCTTTACCATATATGCGCTGTTCCTCATCCACCTGATGATCAACTTCAGGGTGTTCTGAAACATATTCAACGAGGAATTGAGTAATGTCACTGTACCCATATTTTGCGGACAATTCACGCATAAAATCACCGGTACCTTTTGTGCTTAATCCGTAATGCTCCGCCAGTAACTTTCGCAGAGTTGATTTTCCAGAACCAGGACTTCCTGCAAGTGTTATTTTCATGTAAAAACTATTCGATATTCTGCAGTTGTTCTCTGACTTTTTCCAACTCACTTTTAATTTCTACAGAAGCCTGGCTAATTTCTGCGTGATTGCTTTTAGAGGCAATCGTGTTGACTTCACGATTTAATTCCTGCATCAGGAATTCAGCTTTTTTACCGACTTCACGTTGAGCCAATATATCATCCATGTGTTCCAAATGTGTGCGAAAACGAACTACTTCTTCAGTTATATCAAGACGGTCCGCAAGCAAAGCAATTTCCTGTTCTAGTCGTTCCGGATTTAATTTTGTACCGTCTTGAAGTTGTGCAAGACGTTCCTGAAGCCGTTCACGGTAGCGTCCAGGTTCTTCTTGAGAGAGTTTTTCAATTTTATTCACGATCTTTCCACACGAGACTAATCTTGTCTTTATATCGTCATGCATGGCTTGGCCTTCACGCAGTTTCATCTCCTCTAGACCTTCAATTGCTTTTGCAAGAGATTCTCGGATCACATTTTCACATTCTTCAGGTGGTTCCCCGGATTTGTTTTCTTCAATGATATTTATACTGGATAGATCCCGTGCTTCAACATTCACCTTTCGTCCCGACAATTCTTCAAATTCTGTCAGTAAATCAGTAAATATTTTGGCGCGTTCATGATTAAGTTTTAGTTTTTCTTCGCCTTCACCTTTTTCCAATCTGATTGAACAATCGACTTTTCCACGTGTACAAGCCGCTTTAATCTGTTTTTTAAAATCTGTTTCTAATGTCTGAAAACCCAATGGTAATCTACAGCGAATATCCAGAAAACGCTGATTAACCGAACGTATTTCTACCTGACATGACCAGCTTTCCCACTGTGCATCTGCAGAACCAAAACCTGTCATTGAAATTGCCATATAACTTTCTGTATCTTTTGTTTTTAAAAATTGGGTTGAAGCCAAATCACTGTTTGACAAAATTTCCTAATCCGGTTAATTTACAGTTGAACCATAAATTAATGAATGAAAGCAAATGACACTAATCAACACTATTAATCACATTCTGCATCACTATTTTAGCTTATTTTTAGAGACATTTTCATCCAAATTACCTAAAGATATCCAAGCCTTCCGTAAAGATTGTGAATCATTGGTGGAACGTTACAATTCACTCTTGAAAGAAATTTCCTCTTATATGAAAGATCATAGTAAGCTGCAGGAGGATGATCCGGAAAATTCTGAACTTAGTTTGACTTACCATGATACCGACTCTTTTTACCTCATCTCAATCAAGGAAGATCTGGCAATCCTGACTGCCGACTGCAAACATTTGCTCGAAAAAGTAGTTGAGAATCCTGCTGATTCCCAACTACACAATGAAGCCCTTGAGCAATATCTAAATCAACTTCACGAACTGCGTCAATATTCTGTGCAGATTGAAACTGCTCTTCATGAATATGAAGAAAATATCATGAAGATAGAGGAAGAAATCTCAAATAATACATTGTGTAATTAATAAGCAGACCCCACCATCTCAGACTATTGCTGAAACACTCATTACTGATAATACTCAGGAAAGTTTTTCCAGTTCGTACGCACTGGCTGATTCCATAAATTTTTGCATACGTGATAAAACCTGAACTGGATCTTCAAGCAGTCCTTCGATCAGCATTGAATTATCGTAAAGCTGCTCAACAGAATCTTCCAAAAACGGATGCTTCTTGTCTTTCTGCAGTATTTCTGAGAGATTCTGAATTATTGGATGGCTCATGTTGACTTCCATGTTGCGCTTTTCTCCTTGAAATTTCTGATCCATCATTTTCATCATCTTTTCCATTTGAGCTGTCATTCCGTCCTTTGGTGTTACCAGAGAGCAAGGACTGTCCACTAGACGTTTTGAGTCCGAAACTCCGCTGACCCGGTCTTTCAGCTGTTTTTCAAAAAAAGCAATGATATCATTCTTTTCCTCTTTTGAGAGTGATGATTCCGGTGCTGACAAGTCTGCGTCATTAATTTCATCAATATCACCCTGAGAAATATTTTTTAGTGTTTTGCCGTCATATTCACGTAAATCCGCAACCATGAAATCATCAATTTGATCCGTCATGAACAAAACCTCCAGGCTTTGTTTACGGAAATATTCCAGGTTAGGATTGTGAAGGATTGCCTCTCGTGAACCTCCTGTTACATAAAAAATATCTTTTTGTCCGTCACGCATCCGTCCAACATAATCCTTGAGGGTAACTTCCGGTGAGGAATCTTCGGAAACGGATGAGTTAAAACGCAGCAAATCCATCAGTCGGTTTTTGTTTTTAAAATCAGCAGAAACGCCTTCTTTGATCAGTGTTCCGTACTGTTGCCAAAATTTGCCGTATTTTTCTACATTCTGTTCTGACAAAGACTGCAGTTCTTTTAATACACGTAAAGTTAAACTGTTTTTTATTTTTTCGATCAATGCGTTTTTCTGCACACTTTCCCGTGATACATTCAGCGGAATGTCTTCTGAATCAACCACACCCTGCACAAAACGTAAATAAGAAGGGAACAAATGTGTGTTGCCAGACTGAATCAAAACTTTCTGTGCATAAAGCGCGACATCTTTGCTTTCGCGTGAGTAAAGGACTTCATTGCCGATTGACTCAGGAAAATACAACAGCGCATAGTACTGAATCGGCGCGTCTATATTAAAATGCAAATGGTGCAAAGGCTCCTGTTGGGCATGTGTGATTTGCTTAAAGAACTCTGTGTATTCTTCGGCTTTAACTTCGGATTTTGCTTGAGTCCAAATCGCTTTTACCTGATTAACCGTTTTGTCCTTAAGCTTGACCGGAAAAGGCAGGTAGTTCGAATATTTTTTAATTATTGACTCCAACCGCCACTCACTACAGAATTCCTTCGCATCTTCCTTGAGGAAGATCGTAATGCGTGTTCCACGCTGATTTGTAACAACCGGACTTAGTTCGTACTGACCTCCTCCTTCGGAAGACCATTGCCAGGCTTGAGCATCAACCTGCCAGGAACGGGTGGTTAATTCCACACGATCTGCTACCATGAATACCGAATAGAAACCGACACCAAATTGACCTATCAGGTTGTCTGCTGATTTTTTCTCAGCTTGTGCCTGCTGCAAAAATTTAAGTGTTCCGGAATTAGCTATTGTACCCAGGTTTTCAATAAGTTCATCCTTGGTCATTCCGCAGCCGGAATCCTCAATCACGATCTGTGACTTTTCCTCATCAAAGGAAATAGTGATCTGCAGTTCTGCATCTTTGTCCAGAACATTTTCCTCTGTCAGAGTTGTAAGCTGAACCTTGCTTAAAGCATCAGAGGCATTTGAAACTAGTTCACGTAGAAATATTTCGCGTTCTGTGTAAAGTGAATGTACCAAAATTTCGAGCAGTTTCTGCATCTCTGCTTGATATTCATGAACTTCCGGTGTTGGATTTGTGTTTTTACTCATAAAGATCTTCCTGGATGTCAAAATGATATTCTAAAATTTGTTTTAATTAACCTTTTATACTACTTTAAAGCAAGTAAAATGAAAAGTAATTTCTTGATATTCAACAAGTATATTTCTTCAAATAAGCATGCATAACAGATCAATAAATATTCTGCTTTTAACAACGGTTCTAGCTTTCAGCACGCTTTACGTTCCGCAACCTATTTTACCATTACTGGCTGAGGAATTTTCGGTTTCCGGAAGTGAAGTATCACTGCTGATTTCCTTAACTTTATTCCCACTTGGACTAACTCCAATTGTTTACGGATATTTAATCGACAACATTTCCGCACGTACGATACTGCACTGGTTTATCGGAATGTTGGCAGTTACGGAACTCTCGCTGGCTTTCGTTATGGACTTCCGGATTATGCTCGGACTGCGTTTACTGCAAGGTCTTTTACTGCCGGCCATTTTCACCGCGATTGTAACCTACATCAGCAATCTTTCCGCTGCGCATCACAGACAAAAATCGGTCAGCCGTTACATCGCGGCGACAATTACAGGTGGATTTGCAGGTAGATTTATCACCGGTTTAATTTCAGATTTCACTGACTGGCGGGCTGCATTTGTGGTCTGGACCATTGGTTTACTCATTGCGTGGAGTCTACTCTGGAAATTAAAAAAAGATATTCCGGCTCAGACCAGTAGTCTGGAGATTTCCGGAATTTGGAAAATGTTCAAACGACCTTTGCATTTTCGTGTTTATCTGACAGTTTCAATTGTTTTTTTCGGCTTTGCCTCTGCGTTAAATGTGTTACCTTTTCGTATCAAGGAAATTTCACCTGATGCGTCAGAATCATTGATTGCGTCTGCCTACATGGGATACTTGATGGGTGTGCTGGTTTCACTCAACGCACAGAGAATATGTGCCAGACTTGGCAGTGAAATCAATAGCGCCATCTTGGGGATTTTAACCTTTGGCGCAGGTTTTTTACTGTTCACAAGTACAAATTTGTTTATCATTATATTTGCAGTATTTATTTTCAGCACAGGTTTTTTTCTAATGCATTCCACTTTATCCGCATACATCAATCATCACACCCAATCTCAGCGCGGCATCGCAAACGGACTATATATTGCTTTTTATTATACCGGCGGATCTTTAGGCAGTTATTTTCCACTCATCATTTATCATAACT
Source organism: Deltaproteobacteria bacterium (assembly GCA_018645085.1). Classification (GTDB taxonomy): domain Bacteria; phylum SAR324; class SAR324; order SAR324; family NAC60-12; genus Arctic96AD-7. Next base: position 29,676 of record JABGPG010000119.1, on the reverse strand, counting down.
GGGGCTGGTATCCTTATTTGATGCTGGTAATGACTTCGACAATGCTGGGATTAGCTATCGTCTTAGGTCTGCATAAAGCAGAAAAAAAACTTAAATGAACAAGTGTAATTTGTCTGTTCCTGAAGTAAGATTGAACAGAGAGTATCTTAACTAAGTAAAAAACTTATTCCTGAATCTTGCCTTTAATCAACTGTGATTAACCAGTAAATACTCATAAAATCGTGTCATTGCTTACAAGGCGAGAAATCTGTTTTATGTTAAACACTGATATTCTTAAGATCTCGCTCTTCGTTCGAGATGACAAATAATTAGTTCAGGAGTTTTCTCTAAGCCATCAACTATAAGCACTTTTTTATAGATGCCGTTTCGTATAAATTTTGCAGAAGGTCAAAGTGATTTTGACATTTCCCGTCGTCTGTTTTTAGAATATGCAGAAACTTTGGGATTTAGTTTATGTTTTCAAGGTTTTGACGAGGAACTGGAAAACCTGCCTGGGA
>JABGPG010000119.1:21768-29079 GCA_018645085.1 Deltaproteobacteria bacterium | reverse complement strand
GGATTTAGTTTATGTTTTCAAGGTTTTGACGAGGAACTGGAAAACCTGCCTGGGAAATACGCAACTCCCAAAGGCTGCATTTTACTGGCTTGGGATGAGTTGGATTATGCAGGTTGTGTTGGTCTGCGTCCATTGGAAGATACAGTCTGTGAAATGAAACGACTCTACGTCAAACCAGCCTATCGCGGCACAGGTTTGGGCCGATTATTAGCCGAAAAGATTTTGAAATTCGCAAATGAAAGTAATTATTCCAAAATTGTGCTCGACACATTGAGCAGTATGGATTCCGCACAAGGACTTTACAGATCACTCGGTTTTGCTGAAACAGACCCGTATTACCACAATCCGCATCCGGATGTGGTTTTTTTCGAGAAGAAGCTGACTGAGCCGAAATTGAGTGAAAGCTGAACTAAGCTTTTTTGGAAGATGTTTTATTTCATAAGATTCATGGCAACTGCCGCAAGTATTTGTTTTTTAAGTTGATAATCTGATCAAGTTTCTGTTATGAGCAGTACCATCATTCCGATTGCAAGTGGAAAAGGCGGGGTTGGCAAAAGCTTTGTTGCGGCTAATCTGGCAATTGCGTTGGCAGAACAAGGTAAAAAGGTTGTTGTTGCAGACCTTGATTTTGGTGCTTCAAATCTGCATACCTGTCTTGGCTTAAATAACATAAATCCCGGTATCGGTGACTTTTTGCGGGCGCGTACTGCAAAACTGCAGGACTTACTCGTCACAACCGATGTTCAGAATTTAAACTTCCTCGCTGGTGACGTTAGAAGTCCTTTCCTGGCAAACATGCATCATGCGCAAAAGATGCGGTTGATTTACAACCTGAAGCAGTTGAACTGTGAATATCTTATTCTGGACCTCGGCAGCGGAAGTGCATACAACACCCTGGATTATTTCGGTATGACGCAGCTTGGGATGCTTGTCACGACAACTGAGCATACTTCAATCATGAATATGCTGACTTTTCTCAAACTGTTTGCTTTCCGCGTAATTGAACGTTCTTTGCCTAAAAATACTTTCCTTGAGAAAAAATTGAAGGAATCATACAACCTTTCTGTCAGGGAAGAAATTCTGACAGTAAGAGGTCTGCTGGATGAACTTGCTTTAATTGATCTTCAAGTCGCGCAGCAAGCAGAATTAAAATGGAGTAGTTACAGACCGCGGATTGTTTTTAATAAGTGTAAAACCCCTGATGAGTTAACTCTACTCCCGGCATTGGAAAACACTCTCAAGCATAATTTGTTGTTGCGAACTGACTTTATTGGTTGTCTTTTTGATGACCCTGCAGTATCGATGACATTTCAACAACGTGAAACATTGAACAAAGTAAGCCCTTCCGCAGAAATAGCTGAAGATATAAGACTGCTTGCCGACCGGATAATACGTTTGTGGAAACAGCCGTTGAGAAACAGTGCCGGATTACTCATCAATAACGCGAATAAAGTTTATCATCAAAGAAGCAACGAACACAAAAGCTAAGGTGGAATGCTAACTGAACAACGATGCGATTTGATAATTTCAGGAAAAGTCCAAGGCGTCGGATTCCGTTATTCAGTGAAACTTAAAGCTGAATCACTGGGCCTTAAAGGTTATGTCAAAAACCAGCGTGACGGCTCAGTGTTTGTCGCAGTGCAGGGAGAAACTGTCGTGGTAGATGATTTTGTAAACTGGTGCTATCAGGGACCGCCTGCAGCAGATGTGTGCGGGATTGAAAAGATTACTCGAGGAATCGAAGAATTTCGTGAGTTCAGTGTTCGCTATTAAAAGTACTGCAGCTTAAAAAAAAGTGGTTTTAACAGCTTAGCGAAAAATATTCTCCATTTTTTCTGCAAAAGAAGCGAGCTCAAAGGGTTTAATTAAATAAGCATTAACTCCTGCTTTAGTTGCTGCAACTATGTTTTGCGGATTAGTATCTTCTGACACCATTAAAACAGGAATCTGCTTTAGCTCCGGATCTGCACGGATTTGCTGCAATAATTGAAGTCCGCTCATTTTCGACATTTCCCAGTCTGTAATCACCAGTTCAAAAAGCGCTGATTTAAGTCTTACCAAGGCAGAGTAAGCGTCCGTTACCTCTTCCAAATTGTCAAAACCCAATTGTTCAAGAGTATAAACCAAGACCTTCCGGGACGCCGCAAATTCACCCGCAACAAGAATTTTGATGGATGGTTTAACCGACACACTCACTCCAAAATAGAATGATTTTCAACTTAATAAAACACACACAGATGATCAGCCTTATTTCAGAGTTAAGATGTTTTAAAGCTCTTGTTAACATTGTTTACAAACAATTTAAAGTTTACTTACAAGATGTCTAATGGTTCTGCAAACGTTTATCAGCAATCGCAAGTTGATCTGAAAGCAAACAGACAACGTCTTCAAGGAATTGTGCGGCAAGACGTGGTTCATGTTTTGCCAGTGCAAGTAATTTAGTTTCGGTAAACTGCAGTAGTGTTGAATCCTGCCTTGCGATTGCCCGGGCAGTTGCTGTTTCGTTTGGTGTACAAAGAGAAAATTCTCCGATTAAATCAAAATCTTTCCTCGTCCAGCAATAACCGACAGAAAACGTATCGTTTTTTGCTGAAACTATTGACGCAATTTCCACAGTTCCGGAAGTAATGAACAGGAAATCGCCCTTATCGTTTTTAATTTTTGATAATCTTTTTCCTCTGGCAACTTTATAGGTTTCACTAAACGATTGTAGTTTATGTCGCCATTTTGCACCTAGACTTTCCCAAAGATCTTCAGGTTTTATCGAAATTTCCTGTTCTGCTAATTTTTCATCATTGTTTAATTTTGCCTCAAGACTGGTGAGGTTAAAGTCTTTTTGCGCCAGCAGACGCTCATCTGTGTCCTTCAGTGACGATTGAAGTCGGTTGGCCAAATTCAAAAATAGCTTTGCTGCAATTTTTGGATTACGTTTTTTAAGTGGATCAAGACAGTCACGGTTAACAACCAGCAAACGTGTTTTTTCAGCAGCTTCTGCACTGGCGCTACGCTCCGCTTTTCTGAAAAGTCCCATTTCACCAAATGTATTGCCTTTTTCCAAGCGGACCAGATCTGTACGTTTTCCATTTTTTTCCAGAAAGATGGAAATAGAACCTTCGAGGATGACATACATTTCATCACCTATATCTCCTTCTGAAAAAAGCAACTCACCTTGTTTGAGGTCTTCAGGGTAGGCCATCAAACTTGCTATTTTAGCTTCTCTGACAGTCATGTTTTGAAAGAGATCAATTCCTCCTATAAATTCTTCATCAAATTTCAGTCCAACGTAATCCCAGACAGTTATCAAACCTGTTTCCATGACAACCGAGGGTAAAAAAGTCATGTCTATTGCCAGACATACCAGCAGGGTAAAGGCGGTGAAAGTACCAAACAATACTTGAGATTCCATCTCAGATTGCGCGAAGAGGATAAATCCCGCTGAAAGTGCTATCGTCGAAAACAGCATCGGACGTGCAACAATTGGTAAAGTTTTTAAAGATGCCTCACGTTTATTACGTAATTTATTCGCATTTTCGTTGTAATGACTTAAAAAATGGATTGTGTCGTCTACTCCAATTCCGAGAGCAATTGCTGCAATTACTGAAATCGTAACGCCGATTGGAATGTCGAGCCAGCCTAGTGAACCAAAAAATATGAGGATTGTAATTACATTCGGAAATAAGGCAATTACACCCATCTTCCAGGAAAGGAAAAGCAGCGATAGAATGACGAAAACTATGATCAATGCCAGAAATACACTGTTTATCTGACCTTGAGCGATGTTGTTCGCAGATTCGCTGGAGAGCACTCCTCCACCTGTATAACTAAATTTTAAATGCGGTAACAATTCCGGCACCTTTAACAACAGCAAATCCCTCAGTGCAAGAAATGCTGTTGATCCGTTGCTGCGCATTCTAATAGTTACCTGAAGAACATCTTCTGCAGTACTTAAAAACCTTGGCCCGTTCTCACTGGTTTTTTCAAAAAACTGCACTACTTCTTCGTCACTCAATTTATCAAGTCCCATGCGGTAATGCGATAGGACATCAACCGGAGAATGTAATTTATCAATTCTCAGGCCTTTTATATTATCAATTTCTGTAGCACCGTTTACCTGAAACAACCAGTCCTGAAGCTCTTTTAGTCCGTAAATAGTTTTTGCGGTTTTCAAAGGATTTTTTGCTGAAGACTGCTGACCCTCACTGTCTGTTTCCGCTTTGAATAATAAACGTAAAGTGTCAGTTCCGGACAATTCATTTTCAATCAACTTTAAGTCTTTTACTAATTGACTATCTGCCGGAAAAGTTTTGGTAGAACTGTTGATGCTGAGCCCCAGCATACCAAATGCCGCAAAGCCAGCAATTATAAGCCAAATCCAGATCAAACGTTTGGAATGAAGTCTGAGCCATTCTGTAATGAGTAGAAAGAAACGATTGAGCAAACTACTGCCTTCTTCTGTTGGTGCCAAATCAGGCATATGGATATAATGCAGTAAAGCCGGTGCGAGGGTGAGTGTAAATAAATTAATGGAAATAATACCCACGCTTGAATAGAGTCCCAATTGCTGAACAGCAGGAATTGGACTGACCATGAGTGCGATAAATCCGGCAACCGTTGTGATTGCTGTCACGGTAACAGGAACGGTTACGGAATTTAGCGTTGCGCTTATTATTTGCGGAATTGATGCAGGCGGATCAGCGGCACTCCTTTCTTGTTTCATTTCAAGTGCTTCAGTCTGATATTGATTGAGAAACTTGATCACGTACGCACTACCCACACAAACAATGATCGGTGCACAGGCCATAGTAACGAGATTAAGTTCGTCTCCGATCCAGCCGATAATTCCGGCTGTCCAGAGAATCCCAAATAAGACCACTGACAATGGTACAAAAACGGCTTTAATACTTCGGAAAGCAATTAACAGCACGATAACAATCAAGAGTAAACTCATTGGAAGAATGAGCTGCATATCCTGTCGTATCAAACGGCTGGCCTTGTTTATTTGCCGTGGTTGACCTGCATAAGCAATCCGGAGGGTGTCAGCAATTTTAGGATTCTGTTGATGCTTGACTAACAGTTGCTTAATTATTTGCTGGGTTTCAGCTGATTCAGGCTTTGATTCCGGATTAAATGTGATAATCAGTGCAGCAGTGCTTGCATCCTTGGAGAGAACATCTCCCTGAAAAAGAGGGTGATTTTTTAAACTGCTGACAGTTTTACGTATTGTTGCTTCAGCATCAGCATGTATGTTTTGTGGACTTGAGTCGGTTTTTTCTAAAGCACAGTCCAGTGATGTATCTTCCTCAGCATCAACTTCAGTCTCTGAATTTCCGGAATCTGCTATATCTTCGTCCAGGCTTTCTTCTAGGTTTTCGTCGAGACTATCTTCAAGACTTTCCTCCAGATTCTGTTCTGGACTATCTTCAAGTTCATCCTCAAGACCTTCTTCGAGACTTTCTTCGAGACTTTCTTCCAGATTGTCATCACTCTCAGCGGAGCTTGATTTATCAGCAGAGGAACTATTCAGGCAGGAAATTTGATGTTCATATTTTTCTAAAACAGAAAGGCAAACAGAACCTATTCCCATTTGATGAAAATATGATTTACCTGCGCATTTTCCTGAAGCTTGTGGAATATCCAGCATACTAAGTACTTTGGAAATCCCTGGAACATTGGTCTCAATATCTGCTTTCAAGTGAGAAAGAGTCAACAGATAATCGAGACCTACAGGTTCTTTTTCTGTATTGTGTAGAGCAATCACGACCACTTCTTCACTGCCGAAAGCCTCTCTGGCGTCCAGGAATTGCTGGTAGGCTCCTGAATCACGTTCAATGAAAGGTTCAACTGTGCTGTTGATACGTAAGCTCCCACTGACTGGATCAAATAGACCGTCCCTGGCCTGCACAAAAAAGAATGCGCTGAGGGCAAGAATGACTAAAAGAATCAATTTGGGATATTGATTTAACTGAGTGAAAAAGCGGACAAACATGCTGTTCTCAGTTTGCAGTAAATTTTTGGGTGTATGTCAAAAATATCTGATTTGTCTTAATTGTATTTTCTAACATTTTTTGTCTTTCTGTTTCTAAACGAAACAATTTTAGTTCAAGTTCCATATCCTCCTTGAAACGCTCCCAGGTAAAGATGGAAGCAAAACCACGCTGTACGAAAGGCCAGGTCTGATAGTTCAGCAGTGTTATCCGCAAAGAATTGTCTGGTGTTTTCAAAACCGCTACACCGGAAACCTGATTGCGTACCACGTCCCTTATGCGGGGAATCAGAGCAGATTCATTTTCATAAAGAAAAATGTGTGAGTCAGCAGGCACATCATACGACTTCCGATGTGAATAAATCATCAGCCAATAAAAATACTTGAATGTCCTCTCAAACGAAGTTGCAAACGCAAAATGAGGTGATCTTACAGTTGAAAGCCGAATGTGTTTTCCTTCCGGAATTTCATAGGAATACAAGTTTCTTTTCTTAAATAAACCTGATTCCAATTTCCATACCATATCACTCCAAATTGCATCTAATTCGAGAGTTAAGAAATCTGAGCGAGTTTCATGCTCGTCGTAACTGGAAAGCATATTCTCAAATGAGCCCTGCAGAGTTGTCGTGCCATTGTCCGTAATTCGCTGATATTCAAGTTTTATATACGGATTTGAGTCAAACCAGTGAAACACTCCGAATCTAGCATCAACAATATCTCCAGTCCATTGATATTGCAAACCATAATAATCCCTTAGAAATGAGACATCCTCTTCCTCTTCTTCATCAGTACTTTCCACCTCTTCCCTGAATTCGGTGAACCTCATTCCAAATGTTTGCTGCCTAATCGGAGACAGATATAAAGTAGCCGTGTGTTCTCCACGGAACCAATTATATCTGATTGAAGGAATCGCATCCTTGGAGTCATCCGGATCAAAAGTATAAAGCCCCATGATATTGTTCATATGCAACACATCAATAACTTTATCTAAATCCACTTTACCAAGACCAAAAATCTGCGTTCCGTAACGTAGTTGATGTGAACCAACCCGGTAATTAGAGTAAATTTCACGTATGCTGGCAAATCCGTCAAAGATGCGTTCTTTCTCCATTTCATAGTTTTGCGAAAAGCTGATAGAAAGCCGGAAATAATTATACATCCGCGGAGATGTTTGTACCTTTACAGATTGATCGTACGTAGTAACAAGACGTAGTTCTTTGATTTCACTTAGCAAAGGATCTAAAACTGCCAAGCCCTTCGTTTCACTACCGCCTACCATTGTTTTTACTTCATGGCTGAAATTAACTCTAGGCGGGAAAATCTCCTCT
>JABGPG010000119.1:0-21668 GCA_018645085.1 Deltaproteobacteria bacterium | reverse complement strand
AAAGGCAAGGCTGAACAGAATTGACAACAACAAGACAGGCAAGAGCTGTTTTCCAGTCAAGTGGGTAGGTGATGCAACTTCCGGTGAACCGGTTTGTGAATATTCAGTCTGTGCTGAACAGCGATTCAGGAGGTACATTTTTGAGTTCAGGATCGTCTGATATATTTAGATACAGTTTTAGTTTTTCATTTTTTTTGTCGACATTAGTCAGTGTTTCAAAAATGAATTTTTTCTCTTTTCCTAATGTTGTACGTACTCGCATTACTGTTGAGAACCATTGTCCGTCAACTTTTACATAATATTTTGGAAAGAAACGATATACTTTACGTAGAACTTTATCAGCATAAAAGTTCATCATGATCGGTACACCTTTTTTCTTATCGTAAAAACTCAGAACTTTGTCGTATGTTTGTTCGTTTTCTGCAGACTCGTTTTTGATTAGAGTTTCAATTTTAAAAAATTTTGGATTTTTAAGTTTCGAACATTTCATCTCATTTTCTGCACTAGCAGCTAAAGTAAAATCCTCAGTATCAATATTAGTACCGGGAAAAACCGAACTGCCGTCTGAGGAGAAACTTCGACAGTTTTCATTGGAAACAACTCCGCAGCTGGAACAGACAAATCGCCGTCCTCCCCTTTGGATCACACAACTCGGTGAATTAGGACCTTTTTCCGCATAAATACGCCTCTTGTTATCAAGTTTTAAAATACGCAGCGTTTCTTTCTGCGCAGCACGTTTACTTTTAGACTTGCACTGCTTGCCCTCGCAAGCATCCAGAATCAACGTAACACTAATGTTTTTTTGCAAAAGTGGACTTGATTGATTCGATTTGTTCATAAATTTATTGATTTTTGCCTTAGTATTCAAGTCTTTACAACTTACAGCACTTGCGTTGTTCTGAAAGCCAAAAATGATGATTAAGGTTGCTAAAATCCATAAATTAATTTTGTTCATAAAATTTTTCCAGTCAACAGGTTAAAAAACCACAACATGCGTGGATTCGCAGATACTAGCTGAATCCAATTTTGTGAACAAGTCAAAAGACATAATTCTCATTTTTTTTAGTATGTTTTTTCTAAATTCACTACTTTTGTTTCCGGCAAACAACTTGACTTTAAGCGTGAAATGCACGATTCTAGGTGTCAATAATTTTTGATGAATTGACTCACTGAAATAGTAAAAATGTTAAAAGACCGTATCGAAGAGAGTTACACATTTGACGATGTACTTCTCCTTCCCGGACACTCCAAAGTACTGCCCTCCGAAGTATCTGTTAAAAGCAGAATTACCCAGACTCTAGACTGCAATATCCCTTTTTTAAGTGCAGCCATGGACACAGTAACAGAACATAAAACTGCAATCTGTATGGCTCAGGAAGGTGGAATCGGCATCATTCATAAAAACATGAGTGCAGAAGAGCAGGCAACACAGGTTAATATGGTCAAGCGTTCAGAAAGCGGAATGATCTCAGATCCAATTACGGTTGAACCTGATGAACCACTGCGGAATGCGCTGAACTTGATGGAACAATATCGTATTTCCGGTGTTCCTGTCAAACAGGGAAACGAATTAGTCGGTATTTTGACCAATCGTGATTTACGTTTTGAAACTAATTATGACCAACCTGTCTCTGCTTTAATGACAGGAGGTCGTGAGCGCTTGATAACAGTTGCACCCGGCATTGAAATGGATGAAGCCAAGCGTTTACTCCATAAACATCGGATTGAAAAACTGCTTGTCGTTTCAGCAGATTATGAACTGGTAGGGCTGATAACTATCAAAGATATTGAAAAAGCCAGAAAGTACCCTGACTCCAATAAAGATGAACGAGGCCGTCTCAGAGTAGGAGCAGCATTGAGTACTTCAACTGATTTATTAGCACGTGCGGAAACATTAATCGATGCCGGAGTTGATGTAGTGGTGCTAGATACTGCTCATGGTCACTCACAAGGAGTACTGGACAGTATCACCAAACTACGCTCCACTTTTCCTGAGCTGCAGATAATCGGTGGAAATATTGCTACCGGAGAAGCCGCGGAGGCGTTAGTCAAGTCCGGAGTAAATGCTGTTAAAGTTGGAATCGGACCCGGTTCAATCTGCACAACACGTATTGTGGCCGGAATAGGAGTTCCGCAAATGACTGCTATTGACAAAGTTGCGCACGCCTTGCGGAAAACCGACATTCCGCTAATTGCAGATGGAGGTATAAAATATTCCGGAGACATCGTTAAAGCTCTCGCGGCAGGAGCACACACGGTAATGATAGGCAGCCTGTTCGCAGGAACTGCTGAATCTCCCGGACAGGTAGTGCTTTATCAAGGCAGGCGTTATAAAATTTACCGCGGCATGGGTTCATTAGGCGCAATGAAAGACGGTAGCAAAGACAGATATTTCCAAGGTCATATCGAGGAAGACGTCAAATTTGTTCCGGAAGGTATTGAGGGACGTGTGCCGTACAAAGGACATCTATCAGAATCAATCTATCAGTTTGTTGGGGGATTGCGTGCAGGCATGGGTTACACAGGTTCCCCCAGCATTGAAGCATTACGTACGGAACCACGTTTTGTAAAAATTACTGCCGCAGGTTTACAGGAAAGTCACGCCCACGATATTTTCATTACCGAGGAAGCACCGAATTATCCAATGAACGCAAAATCATGAGCTGTTGCCGTTTATCACGTTGCAAAACATTTTTATTGTTTTTGATTACATGGTTCATAGTCGGATGTTCATTTAATTATGATCAAGGTCTGGAACTGGAAAAGCAGGAGCGCTGGGCAGAAGCTGCGATAGAGTACCGTATTGCTACAGTTGAAAATCCGGATGATGAGGATATTTCTGCAGCACTGAAACGCATGAACGTACATGTTGCACAGGAAAATTTTGAATCTTATCAGCAGTATCTGCAGCAAAAAGATTTCCACAAAGCCTACCGCAGATTAGAAACCGCCTTAATTCAAAATCCGGATCTCAGTCCAGCCCGTGAAGAAATGCGGAAGTGGTGGCATTTATTGATAACAGGTAAGGTTGAATTGGAATTTGACCGCTTATCCTCAAATTTGCGTCTAGCGGAAGAAATGATTCTGCAAGTCAGGTTCAACACTCCAAACGGTAAAATATTAAGCGGAAACATTTCAAGTGAAACCGGAATATACTTTCTTGAAGACGTTGTCTACCGCACACAAGCAAAACAACTGGCGGAATATTCAATCAACACAATTGGGTTGAAAATTAAACGGAAATCGTCACTTGGATATGTACGCAATGAGTTCAAAAAGTTTGTAAATTTCAGGGAACTTTCACCCCTTGAAGTGAGTGGAAAAATAACTGACAATTCCCTCAATACTCCGCAAAATGTTTTGGATCACCGTCCTGTTTTAATCAGCGACAGAGAAGCTTTAGCAACTTGGCAACCGCCGCGTCTGGTAAGTTATGAACTACGTTTTGAAGGGGATACGATCAAGGTTATTTCTGCCTCGAAACGTGGTGAGTTTGCACCAGCAGTTCTTTACCTCAACAAATCGGATCTGCGGGCGAACCTTGACTTCGGAGTTTCTCAACTGAAAATGGATGCTTCAGGACGAAAATGGAGCATCCGCCGTAAAACCTACCGTACTGCTGAAGATGATTATTATTACGGACTTTCCAGCAACCTCTCGCTCAACCGCTACTTTTATTACGATAGAGTTTTCCGCTTCATCCAGTAATTCATTAAAACTGAAAATAGCTTAAAACACAAAGGGACAGTACCAGCATAATTCCGGTGAAACAGCCCATAGGGACCGGAAGGACAGGCAGGGAGGCGAATTTGAGCATGCTGTGGTTTTTAGACAATTGTGTTAGGTAGAGCTTCATGTTGAATAATTGGCTGCGAGTCCTCTGCTAACGCGAACAGATTTTTACCCTCTGCCAACTCATGGCGGATCATGGCAATTCCTCGCAAATTTCCTCTTTCCGGAATACCAGCTAAACTGGTAATTTTTCCTATTTCTTTTGCATTGTGAAAAAGAGCATCTCCGGAATTTGCTGCAGAATCTTCCGGAAGTTTCAACCAGACCAAGACCCAATTTGGATGCCCACGATGATACATCCTGGCGTGAGGTTCCTGACCAATGTAACAACCTTTGTTGTAAGAAATATGATCAGCAAGTCCTGCTTCCTGAGGAAAATTACCTGAACTGTAATCAACGCCAAAACGTGGAATTCCCGCTGATATCCGTATTTCGTCAAAGGCTTCTAGTCCTGTTAAATCAACGTTTGCATTATTCAGTACAAGTTTGATAAAATTTTGAATGACGTTTATATCAACAAGATTTATCAAACGCGGCAACTTTCCCAAATTTGACTTTAGGCTAATGACCGCTCCAGCCTCAAATTTCCAATCAGCTTTTTCCGGAGAATAACCCAATTTTAGAAGAATTTTTTCTGCAGCCGGACCAATCAAGTCTAAACGCAGCATTTCTCCGGAATTAAGTAAACGCATTTCCAGCTCTTCACGGACATGAAAATTGTCAAGTATCGTCCCTACTGCCCGTCCCTCTCCGGGATCACAGCTTACAATCCATTCATTTTCACGACTCCGAATAATTTCCAGATGATGCAGAATTTTGCCCTTGTTAGCACAAATCAAACTGGATTGCATTTGTCCAATTTCCAGTTTCAGAACATCACTTGTCACCATACCCTGCAAAAAAGTACCTGCTTCAGCACCTTTTAAAGCAATCAGCCAGGAGGATTTAAGATCAAATAGTCCACAACCGTGCAAGAGTAGATTGATTTCTTCAGCTAATCTGTCAGAATAACTTGTCGGTAAACCTGCTCCTCCTTCAAATTCTTGAATATTACACCCTAATTTCAGGTGAAGCTCGTCAATATTTTTGTAAATTTCCATAAGATTTTTTCAAATTACATTGGCAATAATCATACAGGAAGAGTGAAATATTTGTAACCCCAATTTAATTTAATCAAACGGAAAAGAGATGAGTGAGTTGATTTCTGGAAAAGCAATTGGCGCGAGTATAAATGAAGAATTGCGCAAAGAAGTTGATCAGTTAAAATCAAATGGAATAGAACCGTGTCTGGCTGTAGTTCTAGTAGGAGAAGATCCTGCTTCCGAAGTCTATGTGCGTAACAAAAAAAGGACCTGCGGAGAAATAGGTATACGTTCTATCGGACACGATTTGCCAGCCTCCACGACTCAAGAGGAGTTGGAAAATTTAATAAAGAACCTCAACGATGATCCTGCAGTACACGGAATCCTCTGTCAGTTTCCTTTGCCTAAAGAACTCGATGAAACTCGGGTGATCCTGGCAATTTCACCTGACAAAGATGTAGACGGTCTGCATCCGTTGAACGCAGGACTGATTGCTATGGGCCAGCCCAAATTCATTTCATGTACTCCATACGGTGTCTTGCAGATGCTCAAGCGTAGTGGAATCTCAACTTCCGGAAAAAACGCGGTAGTACTCGGACGGAGTAATCTTGTCGGTCGTCCAATCGCAACTCTGCTTTCAAGCAAAGGCTGGGATGCGACTGTGACTGTTTGTCACTCCCGAACCGCAAATTTAGCTGAGGTTACTTCTCAGGCGGACATCCTGGTGGCTGCAATCGGAATTGCTGAATTTGTAAAAGCAGACATGGTCAAACCCGGTGCAGTTGTGATTGACGTTGGTATAAACCGTATCGATGATCCCAGCAAAGCTTCCGGCAGTCGGATGGTTGGTGATGTGGCTTTCAAAGAAGTTGAAGAAAAAGCGTCTTTTATCACTCCAGTACCTGGCGGTGTAGGACCCATGACAATCGCTATGCTGATGGCAAATACAGTCAATGCCGCACGCTGGTTAAATGGTATGGGCGAAATGGATTTGTAGGCTGAGCATTTTATTAGCTGACTCTTTAAGATTGCATAATATTTCTTAGGAAAAATCAGCTTCAAATCATTTATAAAGTCTGCTCTGCGGAAAGAAGTTTATTTAACTATTTTCCTTTTAAAAGTGATTTACTGTTGAATCTTCAGTAAATATACAATATATATATAATCTTCGTACACTTTCTTATAGTGACGTTGGTGGGATTGTCCCGCTTCCTCACAGCTAACACTGGGAGGTTTTTTGATAAACTGTTCCGGACAGTGTTTCGGAAATTGTTAAGGAGTATGTTATGAAAAGATTGATTTCCACTCTTCTGTTGTTAAGCGTGGTACTATGGAGTGCCTCTCAGGCAATGGCTTTCAAACCGGCTGTCCTTTTTGACATGGGTGGTAAATTTGACAAGTCATTCAACGAAGGCATTTGGAACGGACTTGAAAAGTTCCGTAAAGAAACCGGTATTAAGTACCGTGAATTTGAAGTTCGACAAGAAGCTCAACGTGAGCAGTTCCTGCGTAAACTCGCCAAACGTGGTTCTGATCCAATTCTTGCAGTTGGTTTTGGACAAGCTTCCGCAGTTGAGAAGGTTGCAAAAGAATTCCCAAATACAAGATTCAGCATCATCGACGTTAATTGGCTGAATGCACCAAACATTCAAGGAATTGCTTTCAAGGAACAAGAAGGATCATTCCTCGTTGGTGTTTTGGCAGCAATGAAAAGTGAAACAGGAAAAGTTGGATTTATCGGTGGAATGGATATTCCTCTGATCCGCAAATTTGCTTGTGGTTATGTTCAAGGTGTCAAGTACATCAATTCCGGTGCAACTGTTTTTCAAAAGATGACTGGAACAACACCAGCCGCATGGAGTGATCCTGCACGTGGTGCTGAACTGGCGAAGACTATGTTTGACAGTGGAGCAGATGTCGTTTATGCTGCTGCCGGTAGTACTGGACTTGGTGTTTTGCAATCTGCTGCTGATAATGGTAAATTTTCCATTGGTGTTGACAGTAACCAAAACCCTATGCATCCTGGATCCGTTTTGACTTCAATGCTCAAGCGTGTTGATGTTGCGGCATACGAAGTATTTAAATCGGCCCAAGATGGAACATGGAAAGCTGGTGTAAAAACACTTGGACTCGCGGAAGATGGTGTGGGTTGGGCTCTTGATGAGAACAATGCAAATTTAATCACCGGTGCGATGAAAACCAAAATGGAGCAAGTCCGCAAAGGCATCCTCTCTGGTAAAATCCCAGTGCATGACTACATGTCAGACAACAAGTGTCCTGTACAGTAGTCCTAATCATAATGGGTGTTTAAATAATATTTTTAGTGGTTGGGTGGTGATATTTCATCACCCAGCTTTTGTTAATCATGCACCCTTTTCCCTAAGCCTTCCTGCTCTATAAACATTTTTCATGCCCTCTCATAAAATTATCATTGATACCGATCCCGGTCAAGACGATGCAATTGCTATTCTACTGGCACTTGCTTCTCCAGAAGAACTCGAGCTTTTGGGTATTGTCACTGTTGCCGGAAACGTTCCTTTAGCATTAACTTCACGTAATGCATTAAAGCTCTGTGAACTGGCGAACAAACCGGAAACAAAAGTTTTTGCGGGATGTTCTGGACCACTTGTACGTCCGCTGGTTACAGCAGAACATGTACATGGTAAAACTGGACTTGACGGCGCCGATCTTGCGGAACCTACAATCTCCCTGCAAAAACAACATGGGGTGGACTGGACGATTGAAACTTTAGGCGCGGCAGAAGATAACTCTGTCACAATTTGTTGCCTCGCTCCTTTGACTAATGTGGCTATGGCCATAGTAAAAGCACCGGAAATTCTGCCTAAAATTAAACAAATTGTATTGATGGGCGGAGGATATTTTGAGGGTGGAAACATTACTCCTACCTCGGAGTTTAATATATACGTCGATCCACATGCAGCCAGCACTGTTTTTAAATGTGGTCGTCCACTGGTTGTCTTACCTCTGGATGTTACCCATAAAGCGCTAATGCAACGCAAATGGCTCGATGCTTTAAAAGGACTTGGAACTCCTGTAGGTGATGCTACTTATGGAATGCTGAGTTTTTATGAGCGTTTCGATGTGGATAAGTACGGTTCCAGCGGAGGCCCTCTGCATGATCCCACCGTGATTGCTTATTTGCTTCAGCCTGAACTTTTTGAGGGTCGGAAAGTCAATGTAGAGGTAGAAATACATTCCGAGCTCACAATGGGCATGACAGTCGTAGATTGGTGGAACGTTAGCGATCGTACACCGAACGCGACATATATCAATCAAATTAACGCAGATGCTTTTTTTGCTTTAATTTTGGAACGCTTCTCACGCTTTTAAAATTGTATTTGTTTTTTTAATTTAACTACATGATTTCTCACATAAAATATTTAAAACCTAAGTACTGGTAAGATGTCCGCACTAGCAATTGAACTAACTGGGATAAATAAGAATTTTGGTAATGTCTGCGCTAATAAAGACGTTTCTCTCAAAGTTGAGTCTGGAACTATTCACGGAATAATTGGTGAAAATGGTGCCGGTAAATCGACATTGATGAGTATTCTCTACGGTTTCTATCAGGCAGATTCAGGTACTATTTCTGTGCAGGATAAATCCATGCAGATTCAAAATGCTCATGATGCGATTGATGCGGGAATCGGCATGGTACATCAGCACTTCATGCTGGTTGACACTTTCACGGTTTTGGAAAATGTTGTGCTGGGAACTGAAACAGGATATTCTCTTAAAAAATCGCTGGAAGCTTCTGCACTTGAACTGCAACGTCTGGAAAAAGAATATCATCTTGAAGTCGGAATTGATTCAGTAATTAACACATTACCGGTCGGACTGCAACAGCGCGTAGAAATTCTCAAAGCACTTTATCGTGGCGCAGATATACTGATTCTAGATGAGCCAACCGGTGTACTTACACCTCAAGAAGCAGACCATTTATTTCGTGTTCTCTCGGAGCTCCGGGAGCAGGGAAAGACGGTCATTTTGATCACCCACAAGTTACGTGAAATTATGGCTATCACCGACAATGTGTCAGTGATGCGTCAAGGCGAGATGGTAGCTCACCTGAAAACTGCAGAAACTAATCAGGAAGAATTAGCGGAATTGATGGTTGGACGTAAAGTTCTGCTGCAAGTTGACAAAGCACCAGCCAAGCCCGGGAAGCCTGTTTTAACAGTAGAGCATCTTGATTTCACTGATGATTCAGGAGTACACAGAGTCAAAGACGTCAGCTTCAACGTGCGTTCAGGAGAAATTGTCGGCATCGCTGGAGTTTCCGGAAATGGACAATCTGAACTTTTGGCTGCCATCACAGGAATTCAGCCTTTGCAAAAAGGACAACTAAAAATTAACTCTGAGACTATCAGACCTGATATGAGAGCAGATGCGGCGGACATGCGGCGTTTTGGTATGGCTCATGTTCCAGAAGACCGCCAGCGTATGGGCTTGGTTACTTCCTTTTCAGCGCAAGAAAACAGCATCTTGGGTTACCACAACGATCCTGCGTACAACGGTTTATTCGAAATGGACAGAGACGCTATCCTCTCAACTTGTCAGCACGGTATGGAGCATTACGATGTCAGACCGAACAATCTTAATTTGAGAGCGTCTCTCTTTTCCGGCGGTAATCAGCAAAAATTAGTGGTTGCACGTGAACTAGAACGTGATCCGGAATTGTTGGTAATAGGTCAACCAACACGTGGTGTTGACATCGGAGCAATCGAATTTATTCATCGACAAATTATTGCTATGCGTGATGCAGGAAAAGCTGTTTTACTGGTTTCGGTGGAACTTGATGAAATTCTTTCTCTAAGTGATCGAATTTTGGTGATGTTTGCTGGACAAATAATGGGAGAAGTACAAGCCAGTTCTGCAAACGAACGTGATATTGGACTATTGATGGCAGGAATTAGCAAGGAAGCAACATGAACGAAACTCAAGCAAATACCCTGGTTGTCACACTGGTCACAATCATCAATCTTTTACTCGCGTTTTTGGTTTCAGGAATTGTAATTTGGGTACTGGGAGAAGATCCGTGGTTTGCTTTAAAAACCATGCTCTATGGTGCTTTCGGATATGACGAAGGTTTAGGCTACACACTGTATTACACCACCAATTTTATTTTCACTGGATTGGCCTTTGCAGTCGGATTCCATTGCGGATTGTTTAATATTGGTGCAGAAGGACAAGCATACATTGGCGGACTGGGTGTTGGTTTGGTTTGTTTGTGGCTGGAAAGCTGGCCGCTTTGGCTGGTTTTTCCACTGGCTATTTTGGCATCCATTGTTTTAGGTGGACTTTGGGGTGCAATTCCAGGATATTTGAAAGCAAAACGGGGAAGCCATGAAGTGGTAACCACCATCATGTTCAATTTCATTGCATCGGTGGTCATGGTAAATCTCTTGTCGCATGTGCTCAAACCACCTCAGGAAATGTCACCTGAATCACGTGAATTCAGCGAGGGAGTTTGGGTGCCGCAAATGCACGAAATATTTGAATGGTTTGGAATCGAAATTACCCAAACTCCGCTCAATGGAACTTTCTTCTTTGCGCTAATTTGTCTGTTTTTAGTTTGGCGCTTTATTTGGTACACTCGTTGGGGATACGAACTGCGGACTGTAGGTACAAATGAAACAGCCTCTGTTTATGCCGGAATCAGTGTTTCAAAGAACATTATCATTGCCATGGTCATTGGTGGTGGATTGGCGGGTTTTGTAGGCATAAACGAAATCATGGGTTCCAGTCATCGACTAATGCTTAATTTTCAGGCAGGCATTGGCTTTACCGGTATAGCAGTTTCGCTGATTGGTCGTAATCATCCTTTAGGTATTTTATTGGCGGCACTGCTGTTTGGTATTCTTTATCAGGGCGGTGCAGAACTTTCTTTTGAAGTACAGGCCATTGATCGTCACATGGTAGTTCTCATTCAGGGTTTAGTGATACTTTTTGCCGGAGCACTGGAAAATCTTTTCCGGCCGCAAATTGAGCAATTTGTAAAACGTTTAGCGACCTAAAATTTTAAGCGCGGGGAATCCGTGATTTTAGCTGTAAAAATAATTATGAAATACAAACGATAACCGTTAACCTTCGTATGTGGAATGACTTTTTATTAATTTTGGATGCAACTCTGCGGATTTCTGTGCCATTCGTGTTTGCCGCAATGGGTGGAATATTTGCGGAACGTTCCGGAGTGATTGACTTTGGGCTGGAAGGAAAAATGCTCGGTGGAGCCTTTGTAGCAGCAACTGTAGCGTATTGGACACAATCGGCATGGTGGGGACTATTAGGTGCAATCGGCATCGGCATTATTTTTTCCATGATACATGGTTACGCCAGTATCTCCAAACGCGGTAACCAAGTAGTTTCTTGTGTTGCGATCAATATTTTTGCGATGGGCTTGACAGTAGTGCTGGCCAACGCCTGGTTTGGGATGGGAGGTAAAACACCCCAACTTTCCAAGGAAGCCCGTTTTATGTCAATAGAACTGCCTTATGCTGAGGAGTTTCGTAATATTCCAATCTTTGGAGATATATATTATGAAATTATTAGCGGACACAGTATTCTGGTTTACATTGCTTTTTTAATGGTTCCTATCACAGCATGGGTAATTTTCAAAAGTAGTTTCGGTTTACGCTTACGAGCCACTGGCGAAAACCCTTTAGCAGTAGACACAACCGGAATTTCCGTAAACAAAACTCGTTACCAGGCTTTACTTTTGAACGGAATCCTGGGAGGAATGTCCGGAGCATATCTTTCAACTGCACACTTAGCATTTTTCGTAAAAGATATGTCTGCAGGTAAAGGCTACATTGCGCTCGCGGCAATGATAGTCGGCAAGTGGCGCCCTTATCCGGCAATGTTCGCTTGTCTGCTCTTCTCATTTTTGTTTGCAATCAAAGATAAACCAGAGGTTTTTGACTTGCTAAAGGGAATAGTTCCAGTGAAACTGCTCAACAGCTTTTTAGACATGTCACCGTACATTCTCACAGTCATTTTTCTGGCAGGATTTGTCGGCAGAGCAGTAGCACCTAAAGCCATTGGACAACCTTTTTCCAAAGAAAAGTAATTGATATGATTGGCATCAAGGCGATTGGAACATATTTACCAGCTGCTCGTACTTCCAACTTGGAACGCATGGACAAATTTGGTATGACCGCCTCATTTGTTCGTGAAAAAATCGGCTTTACTCAAGTTGCCAAAAAAGCTCCTGAGCAGGAGACTTCAGACCTTTGTGTGAAAGCGTGGGAGAATTTACTGCAACAACAGTCAGTTTCTCCTGATGAAATAGATTGTATGATCGTCTGTACTCAAAATCCGGACGGTCACGGTCTGCCTCACACTTCCGCAATTCTTCACGAAAAACTTTCCATTAGCCAAAACTGTGCTACTTTTGACCTTTCTCTGGGATGTTCCGGATATGTTTATGGACTTTCCGTAATCAGGTCTTTCATGGAATCAAATGGTTTCCGTAAAGGTTTGCTCTTTACCGCTGATCCGTATTCAAAGGTGATGAATAACGATGACAAAAAAACTGCAACCTTATTTGGTGATGGTGCAACCGTAACTTTGTTGACCGAAGATCCTGTCTTCGATTTCGGAAAATTTGTTTTTGGTTCAGACGGTAGTAAAAAAGAGGGAATCATAGTGAGGGAAGACGGACATGTTCACATGAACGGACGAGCGGTGTTCACCTTCACGGTGCGTGTGATTCCGGACAGTATCCGGAAAATGTTGGAAAAAAACGCTTATGCACTTGATAAAATAGACCGTTTCCTTTTACATCAGGGCAGTCTCCACATTGTCAATTCTATTGCGGACACACTTGGTGTACCTCGGGAACGCTGTCCCTTCCACTCTGCTTCATACGGAAACACCGTTTCTTCTTCTGTACCCATGATTCTTTCACACGAGTTTGACAATCAAGAAATGCAAGTTGCGGTTCTAGCAGGGTTTGGTGTTGGACTTTCCTGGGCCAGCACCTTGATTTTTAGAAAAAAGTAAGTCCCCACTCAACTAAGCAAATTCGGAAAAGCATCCAGCTTCAGATCATCAAACTGCTGCTCTTCAAAGCGGTGAGCGGCTAAGCAAGTCACCATTGCAGCATTGTCTGTACAGAGATTTGGCGGCGGATAAAACAGCTTTATTCCTTTCCGGGCAGCTTCTGTTTCAAACGCAGAGCGCAATTTACGACTCGCCGCCAGTCCGCCAGAAACTGAAATGTTATTCAAACCATAAATTTTTGCTGCCTTAAAAGTTTTGTGGATTAAGACATCAATCACACTTTGAAAAAAAGAAGCGAGGATCGGTCCTTCTGCTAAAAGAGGATTTGAGCTATTTTTGCTTGAAGAAGAAATATCAGGATGTTTTTCTCTGAAACGTAACATTGCTGTTTTTAAACCGCTGAAAGAAAAATTATGCTCGTTTTTGTGCAGCAGAGGACGCGGAAAATCAAAAGCATCTCCGGGAAATTCCAACGCTGCCCGATCCACAACCGGACCTCCCGGCATTGGATGCCCAAACATTTTTGCGACTTTGTCCACACATTCTCCGGCAGCATCATCTAAACTACGGCCGATAATTTTATAATCAAAATGAGCCTTGGCTTTAATCAGCAAAGTATGCCCACCCGCTACTACCAGATGAAGAACCGGGAACGGCATTTCTCCATGAGTAAGCACATTCGCATAAGGATGAGCTTCTACGTGATTGACTCCGATTAACGGGCATTGTAAGGTGTAAGCAAGGCTTTTCGCTACAGTTAAGCCAACCAGCAGTGAACCTAACAATCCGGGATGATTTGAAACCGCAATGTAATCAATGTCGGAAAATTCAAGTTGTGCCTCTTTCAATGCATCAGCAATTAAGTGATGTATGACTTCAAGATGTTTACGCGAAGCTCTTTCAGGAACGACACCTCCGAATTCTTCATGATCTTGATATTGCGAAAGAGTCAGATTTGCTAATACTTCACGTTTTCCTCGCAAGATGGCGACTGAGGTGTCATCGAAGGTAGTGTCAAGTCCTAGACCGATTGCGGACATGTGCTTTCATAATTTCTGTGTTAAAAATTTTAGTACCTTCCATGATCATTGATTGTCACTCAATCCTCAATCTGAAAAACAGATGAAATACGGTCGTTTTCTATTGTTGTTGCTTGCAGCATTCATTATCCTGCTAATCAGCGGAACAGCGCTTAAAATATTTCTTGTGCAACAGCCTTTCCTTGCTGAAGATGTACCTGAATGGAAGGTACAGGAATTGACACCTTACAAGTGGAAATTACGCTCAGTCGATGATCCTGAACGATCAACCACTGCCTGGATTACACGTCCTGAAAATATGCAGTGTGATACGTTGATCATAATAGGAGGAGTGGAAGAAGGTGAAAATTTATTAGCAGGCGGAGGGAAATGGAAATACACCGGAAACACCATTCTGATGAAACAACCCGTTCATTCTTTTCTGCTGAGACATCATTGGAAAAACTGGAGCTTACTTGACTGGTGGCAAATTCCGGAGAAAATCCGTGAAGAAACACGACACACACTCGGTGCTCTCGATGCACTGTTGAATTATGTGAAAGGAGCAAAACCTGAGGATACACGTTTCACAGACAAAGTTGTGCTGGCCGGAGGAAGTGTTGGTGCAGCATTTCCGGTTATTATCAGCAGTTTTGCTCCTGAAAAAGTTGACGGATTGATGGTCATCTACGGTTTTACAAATTTTCAACGGGTCATTCAACCTCTCTTGTTCAGTCAGGGTTTGCTACATTACAAACTTACTGAAAACTCATCTGATTTCAGTGATAATGTTAAAATCACCAGCATCCGTCTGCTGTCGAAATTCTTCTCCTTTTTACTGGGTAATATGGTGAAATATGGAGAAATGGAAGCATATTTACCAAATATTTCAGAGACACCAATCCATTTTATCAATGGAACAAAAGATCCTTTAGTTCCGCCTGAAGCTTATCTTCCTCTCTGGGAAAATTCGCCTGAGCCAAAAAGTGAAACATGGGTAGAAGGAGGCCACTTTAATCCTGGTAATCCGGAAGACATGCTGCGTACAGGTAAGTTGATGTATGCATGGGCAGATGCTCAGGGGCTGCGTTCCTGCAATAATGTGGAAAAATAAAGCCATATTCATTTCACAGTTTTGCTCCTGTGCCTAATAATTTAAAGCAAATCTTTTTAATAATAGCTAATACTGCTTTTGTTGCTGCTTAAATAATTACTGCTAAAACCTGCTCTATGAAGCCATCCTGTTCATATCCCTTGTTGTTTTAGCTTAATATCTATAGAATTTACAGGAAAGTAAAGTCTAGAAGATGTATTGAGACTGACTCTTGTTTGTAAATAAAGAGTGACTTAATTTTGAGAAGTAGATGAAGCAAAGCACAGGAATCACGGTCACTCTCAAAGCAGCTGTCTCAGTCGACGGTAAAATCGCGACAGGATCTGGCCAATCTAAATGGATAACCGGTGACGTGGCAAGGCGGAAAGCGCATCAATTAAGACATGAAAACGATGCTATTTTGGTAGGCATCAACACAGTTCTGACAGACGATCCTGAATTGACTGTACGCAGTATTGAAAAAGGCCGATCACCTGTCAGGATAGTTTTGGACTCAAAAGCACGTATTCCGGAACAAAGCAGGGTGTTTCAAAATGATGGTGTCCCTGTTATAATTATTACCGGAAATCAGGCACCATCACGAAGCTGGCCGGAACGTGGAGAATTAAAGATTATTCAAGCACCCGAGGAAACTCCGGATATTTTGTGGGTACTGTCTGAATTGAAAAATTTCGGACTGAAAAGTTTGTTGGTGGAAGGAGGAAGTCTGATTCACGCGAGCTTTCTTAAGAGCAATTGTGTAGATCACCTTGCATTATTTATGGCACCAAAAATAATCGGAGGACAGGACTCTTTGTCATGGTGTGGAAATATAAATGTAGAGAATGTGAATGATGCCTGCCAACTGGACATCAGCTCGATCACTCCTTTAGGAGAAGACTGGTTTATTTCAGCATCAATAAAATAAGTGGTACTTTCAGAGCATTTATTTTTATTCATTTCCGGGTTACTGATTTAGTTGCAGAGAAGATTTCAGACTTGATAACAAATTCATAAATACACTTTAAAATTTCAAAGAACTTATTTTAATAATTAAATCATGGCAGAAACAGACAATAGATTTAATTCCATTGAGGAGGCGATTAAAGCCATCGGCAACGGTGAGTTAATTGTAGTGGTGGACGATGAGGACCGTGAAAATGAAGGAGACCTCATTTGCGCAGCTGAAGCTGCAACTGCAGAAAAAGTTAATTTCATGGCAAAATTCGGCAGAGGATTGATCTGTCTGCCACTTGAAGCTGAAACTGTTAACAGGCTGAATCTGCCTTTAATGGTGAGTAACAACAATGCAACAATGGGTACCAATTTTACAATCAGCATTGAGGCTTCTGTAGGTGTAACGACGGGTATTTCCGCTGCAGACCGTGCCCGTACAATTGCTGCAGCAATTAATCCTGATTCAGGCAGAGAAGACATCAGCAGCCCCGGACATATCTTCCCCTTACTGGCAAGCCAGGGCGGAGTATTGCGCAGGGCCGGTCATACTGAAGCGGCTGTTGATCTCGCAAAACTGGCAAATATGCTGCCTGGTGGTGTGATTTGCGAAATCATGAATGAGGACGGTACAATGGCGCGTGTGCCTGATTTACTGAAATTTGCCGCACATCACAAATTATTGATCATCACAATTAAAGACCTCATCGAATACAGGAAACGTAACGAAACATTGGTTATCAAAAAAGCAGAAGCAATGTTGCCTTCTCAGTTTGGTGATTTTAAAGTGATCGGTTTTCAAAGTGTTTTGGATGACAGCGACTACGTAGCACTGGTAAAAGGCGAATGGGAAGAAGATGAGCCTGTGCTGGTACGTGTGCATTCAGAATGTCTGACAGGTGACGTTTTCGGTTCCTACCGCTGTGACTGTGGACCACAACTCCATGCTGCTATGAAAATGGTGGAGGCAGAAGGAAAAGGTGTGATTCTATATTTACCTCAGGAAGGACGAGGTATTGGATTGATGAACAAACTGCAGGCTTATAAACTTCAGGAAGAAGGTGCTGATACTGTCGAAGCAAATCACAAATTAGGTTTTAAAGCAGATTTACGTGATTACGGAATGGGTGCGCAAATGCTGTTTATGCTTGGTGTACGAAGAATGCGTTTAATGACTAATAATCCTCGTAAAATCGTTGGAGTACAAGGGCACGGTCTTGAAGTTGTAGAAAGAATTCCACTTGAAATTCAGAGTAATCCCGGTAACAAGGAATACATGTATACAAAAAAACATAAACTGGGACACATTCTGAATATTTAATATTTTTCTGCAGTCACATTTAATTCTGCAGTAACGTACTTGATCCCCACTAAGTACGTAATCATAAATAGATATTTATGCACGATTCGTGAATGTTAGTTGAAGGTCAACAGTGATAACTCGTTGATAATATTTTTTGAATATTTTGTAAAATAATTTTGTATTTTAATTTCTTTAAAAGCATTTTCAATAATTAAAACGTACTATGACTGTATCGCAAACAGAGCTGGTAAAGGCACTCAAAGATCCTGCCGCCTATCAAAATTCTCCGAAGACAATTAAGTTGCGTGAGACTTCAACTTCATTATTGTTTAAAGCTGATGACAAATTTTATAAAATTAAAAAGTTGGGTAATGAATATGCGACTTTAGCAGTTAAAGAAGTTTTTTGTCACGAAGAGTGCCGACTCAGTCAGCGTTTTAATCCAAACTGGCCTTTAGAAGTATTGCCTGTCATGGAACATAATGGTGAGCTGAAAATCGGCGGTACTAAAGGTGAAATCATTGAGTATGCTTTAAAAATGGAAGCGTTGCCGGATCAATGGTCACTTTCCCAGCTTTTGGCGAAAGACAAGCTCACTGTAAAACATGTTTCTGGAATTGCCACTAAAATTGCGGAAATTCATGCAGACTCTCCTGCAAAAGACCGCGCTGCGGATTCAGGCAAACCTGAACCTTTTCGCGCACTCTGCGATGACATGCTCTTTCAAATGAAACGTTATTTTGAAGCATCTTTGACTCAACCGATCTTGGATATGATTCGGCATCCTCTTGAAAAGTTCATTGATGACAATAAACGACTCTTTAGCAAACGTCAGAAAAAAGGGCGAATTGTCCTGGGTCACGGTGCTTTTTTGCCGGAACATATTTTTGTCCATGGAGATCAGCAATACTTTATCAGTCCACAGGAAGTTCAAAAGAAATTGGCGGTTCTGGACGTAGCAAATGATGTTTCGTCTTTAACAGTAGAACTCGCACGTATGGGTAAAACTGAACTGTTTGACACATTTCTACAGCAATATCTTGATGTCTCAAAAGACCAGGATTTACTCAAAATGCTGCCTCTTTATCAAACTTATTGTGCACTGAAACAAGGTGTCAAAACATGTGAACTTAAAGTCGCCCAACAGAATGAAGAACTGGGTACTTTAGCCATGGATTATTTTAATCTTGCCGTGCGTTTCTCACGAGAAATCCCAAGAGTATAACTACAGTTGGCGTTTTCAATCGTCCTGAGACGCCCAACTAATTTTATTAGACCATCCAGCAACAAGCTATCAAGACTATGAAAGAAGTGTCCAACAGACTCGGATTCCCACAGATGGAAGAAGAAATTCTTGAATTCTGGCGCCAGGAAAATATTTTTCAAAAATCAATCGATCAACGTCCTGAAGACAAAGCTTTCAGTTTTTATGACGGACCACCGTTTGCGACAGGACTTCCACATTATGGACACCTGTTAGCCGGTACGATCAAAGATGTTATTCCACGTTACAAAACAATGCGTGGTTTCAGAGTTGAACGACGCTTCGGCTGGGACACACACGGTCTGCCGGTAGAATATGAAGTTGAGCAGGCACTTAAACTAAATGGACGCCACGAAATCGAAACATTTGGCGAAGCTAATTTTAATGAGGAATGCCGTGCTATTGTTTTACGTTATACTCGTGAATGGCAGGAAACGGTGGAACGGATGGCACGCTGGGTTGATTTCGATAATGATTACAAAACCATGGATATTGATTTCATGGAATCAGTCTGGTGGGTTTTTAAACGTCTTTGGGATAAAGGACTTATTTATGAAGGAGTAAAGGTTGTTCCCTATTCATGGAGAGTCTCAACCCCGCTTTCAAACTTTGAGGCAAACCTGAATTACAAAGATATTCAGGATCCTTCCGTCACTTTACGCTTTAAAGTCAAGGGTGAGGAAAACTTATATTTTCTTGCATGGACAACCACTCCGTGGACTTTACCTTCAAACATGGGACT
Organism: Deltaproteobacteria bacterium; assembly: GCA_018645085.1. Lineage (GTDB taxonomy): Bacteria > SAR324 > SAR324 > SAR324 > NAC60-12 > Arctic96AD-7. The sequence goes on along the minus strand of JABGPG010000119.1, from coordinate 2,394 downwards.
TTGCGCGGGACCAAAACTTATCTATAGTAAAATCCGAGATAAAAAAAGCGGTGACTGCTATATCCTCACAAAAACACGTATCAACACATATTTTGAGGAAGGAAGTTTTGAAGTGCTGGCTGAAATGCAAGGTACGGAACTGCAGGGAATGACTTATGAACCTTTATTTGATTTTGCCAAAAGCCACATCGATACGACTAACACATGGGCCATACAGTTGGATGATTATGTCAGCGATGAAAGCGGCACAGGAATTGTCCATTTAGCCTGTTTTGGAGAAGACGATGTCCGCATTTTTCAGCGTGAAAATATCCCGATTTTTGATCCTGTTGATGAAGAAGGAAATTTCCTGGATTACATGGGATTTGTCGCCGGCAAGAATATCAAGGATGCAGACAAATTGATTATCCAACGTCTAAAAGATGAAGGGAAAATGTTCCTTCATGAAACCGTGCAACACAGCTACCCTTTTTGCTGGCGTACTGATACACCCTTGATTTACAAGCCAATTTCTACCTGGTTTGTGAATGTAGAAGCGATTAAGGAAAAGATGGTTGCACATAACAGAACTGTGCATTGGGTACCTGGACATATTCGTGATGGTCGTTTTGGGAAATGGCTTGAAAACGCACGTGACTGGGCCATCAGCCGTAACCGTTTTTGGGGAACTCCGCTGCCGGTTTGGAAAAGTGATGATGGGGAGGTCATGTGCATCGGCAGTGTCGAGGAACTGCAAGAAAAAACCGGAAAAATAATAGACGATCTTCACAAACATTTTGTCGATCCATTAATCATTGAACAGAATGGTAAAACTTTTAGACGAGTTACGGAAGTACTGGACTGCTGGTTTGAGTCAGGTTCCATGCCTTATGCTCAGGAACATTATCCATTTGAAAATAAGGATCGTTTCGAAGCAAATTTTCCTGCAGATTTTATTTGTGAAGGTTTAGATCAAACACGTGGTTGGTTTTACACGCTCGCGGTTTTAGGTACAGCATTGTTTGATACGCCCGCATTCAAAAACTGTATTGTTAACGGATTAATTCTGGCGGAAGACGGAAAGAAAATGAGCAAACGACTCAAAAACTATCCGGATCCAAATGAGATGCTGAATAAGTACGGAGCAGACGCAGTCCGTCTTTATATGCTTAACAGTCCTGCAGTACGTGGAGAAGATTTGCGTTTTTCAGAAAAAGGCCTGATTGAAACTACACGACAGCAACTCCTGCCGCTCTGGAACGCACTCGCATTTTTCAGTACCTACGCAAAAATTGACGGCTGGGAACCGACTCCGGAAAATCTATCTGTGAAAAACAATAATCCGATGGATCGCTGGATTATGTCACGTTTACAAAAACTGATTGCTGAAGTACAAAAAGAAATGGACGGATACGACCTTAACCGTTCTGTAGCACCTTTTGTAGGCTTCATCGACTTGTTAACGAATTGGTATATCAGACGTAGCAGGAGACGTTTCTGGAAAGCAGGGCAAGGTCAGGACAAACATGAAGCATACGCTACACTTTACACAGTGCTTTTCGAATTCAGCAAAATAATTGCCCCTTTCATTCCATACATTGCAGACGGAATTTTCCGTTCACTGCGTCAGGATACAGACCACCAAAGCGTACACCTGGCTATTTTTCCTGAAGTAGATGTTGACTACAGGGACATAGAGTTGGAAAAGCAAATGGATCTGGTCCTTTCTACCGTCACTATGGGACGTGCGCTGCGGGCAAAACATCAGTTAAAAATTCGCCAACCGCTGCCAAAGATATTTCTGGTAACACATGATCCGGAAGCAAAACACGTTTTGGAGAACCTTGCTGATTTGATTACTGATGAACTCAATATCAAGGAAATTATCATCACTCCTGATGAGGAAGAACTAGTCAATTTGAGCGCAAAAGCAAATTTTAAAACTTTAGGACGGAAACTTGGTAAGCAAATGAAAATTGCCGCAAACGCAATTGCGGAACTGAATCTCGACGAAATCAAAAAACTACAGAACGGTGAAAATATTTCATTGATGATTGAAGGCGATACTTTGGAAATATCACTGGAAGATGTCCTCCTCCAAAGGCAGGAAAAAGAAGGTTTACTGGTGGAAACTGATAACCGTTTAACTGTTGCTCTTGATACAGAATTGAGTGAGAACTTGATTCAGGAAGGATTTGCACGTGAGTTTGTGAACAAAGTCCAGAATATGCGCAAAGAAATGGATCTTAATGTGATGGACCGTATCAACATCAGTTACTATGCATCCGCAAAATTGAATACGGCGCTGGAGAATTTCACTGAATTCGTGAGTACGGAAACCCTCGCAGATCAACTTCAGCTTCAGGAAACTCCGCAAGGTACAGAGTGGGATCTAAACGGGGAGCCTTGTAAGAT
>JABGPG010000205.1:4581-5678 GCA_018645085.1 Deltaproteobacteria bacterium | reverse complement strand
TTTACAGGAGCAATAGTGTTATTTAATAAAAAAGTCATCTCTCTCATCATCGGCAGTCTGCTTTGGCTGCCACAGTTTGCCTTTTCAGCAGAAGTCAACATACTTTCGGAACGGCAGGAGTTCTTGCTGAGACCTTTTCTGGACGTCTTTGAAGAAAATAGTGGCATCAAAGCGAACGTGGTTTATCTCAAAAAAGGCTCGCTTGAGCGACTGAAACAGCAGCCGGGTTCAGTGGACGCCATTTTGACAGTGGACATTGCAAACCTCAGCGCAATTTCTGCTGCAGGTTTATTTCAACCGCTTCAATCAAAAATTATTGAGCAGAATGTTCCGGCTAACTACCGTGATCCGGATGGACTCTGGACCGCTTTAACAGCACGTGCGCGCGTTATTTATTATTCAAAGGATCGTGTCAAAACCGCTGATTTGGCCACTTATGAAAATCTTGCTGATCCGGAATTTAAGGGACGTCTCTGCACACGTTCCGGTTATCACAAATACAATATAGCACTGATTTCCTCGATGATTGCTGAGCACGGAACATCCGCGGCCAAAAAGTGGTTGCAAAGTTTAAAAAATAACCTTGCTCGAAAACCACAGGGAAATGACCGCGGACAGGTCAAGGCCATTTTTCAAGGACAGTGCGATGTTGCGCTGGGCAATACTTACTACATGGGAAAAATGCTCGAGCGTGAAGATCAACGCGCATGGGCCGCAGCAGTGGGGATATTTTTTCCAAACCAGAAAAACCGCGGAACCCACATGAATGTCTCCGGCGGTGCAATCACCAAAGCCGCGAAAAACAAAGCCGAAGCGGTGAAGCTGCTGGAGTTCCTTTCCGGAGATTTAGCACAATACATGTACGCTCAGGTCAATCACGAATATCCGGTCAAATCCGGAGTTCCGTTTTCCGGTATAGTACAAAGTTTCGGTTCAACACAGGAAGGCGTTAAAAAAGGTGTTTTCAAACAGGATCAACGCAACCTGAGCGAAATTGGAACTTTCCGGAAGCAGGCAATTCAGTTGTTGGATGAAGTTAATTATGATAACTAAAACACTGTATCAGACTTGAACAAAAGTTCTGATCAAACAGCAAT
>JABGPG010000205.1:0-4481 GCA_018645085.1 Deltaproteobacteria bacterium | reverse complement strand
TCGCTTCACCGGAATTCACTGGAGATAAATTGCAGTGGCTTTCGGTGAATTTCAATGTATTTCCACGCTTTTTCTGCTAAATTGAGTATGAACAAAAACTCCAGCATTAAAACCATGAGCGAACATTCACAAGTTATTGAAGAATATCTGCTGTTACTTTACAAACTGGACCGTTCCGGAGAAAAGGCTAAAGCGGTTACTCTGGCAACGCGTCTTGAAACCAGCCCGCCCACAGTTCATGCGACAATTAGCAGAATGCAGCGTGATGGTCTGGTTAAAGTCAAAAAAACAAAAGAACTGACCTTGACCAAAGAAGGCCAAAAAGTGGCTGAAGACATTGCCTACCGTCATAACCTTTCGGAATATTTTCTCTGCAATACACTCGGTATTCCATGGTACGAAGTGCATCAGCACGCACACCGTCTGGAACATGCCATGACACCTGTTGTAGTAGAAAAACTAGCGGAATTTTTAAATAATCCTCAATTTTGCCCACACGGAACACCTATGCCCGGAACCACACTGCCGGAAAACACAATCACCCTCATGGAAACAGAACCTGGAATGATGGTGGAAGTCGCAATGATCGGCGAGGTTTTAGAAGACTCCGTGGATTTAATGAAGATCCTGCATGAACACCGGATTATGCCCGGCAACCAACACAAAGTTGTCGAGAAAACTGAGGTGATGCGCTCCATTTTATTAGAATCGAAAGACGGACCTTCGACTCTGCCTTTTCATGTTGCAGAGAATATTTTTGTGATTCAAGTTCCCCTGGACTAAAACCAGCCTGACAACCATGAATTGCTTCCCCCGCAAAAGATGAGATCTTCCGCACACTCCGGAGGCTGGAACTTTTTTACTCTGTCTCTTGCACTCTTGTTTGCCCTGCCTTTTTTTTCATTACTATTCACTGCTGCTTCCGCAGAAGAAAATGTCTGGGTGCATTTATTAAGCACAGTCATGCCCGGTTATCTAAAAAACACTTTCTGGCTGATGCTTGGTGTCGGCAGCGGAACTCTGGTTTTAGGAGTAAGTACCGGATGGCTGATTTCGATGACAGAATTCCCCGGAAGACGGATCATGGAGTGGGCGCTGCTTTTACCGCTGGCATTTCCGGGTTACATCATTGCCATGGTTTATGTAGAACTGTTGGAATATTCAGGTCCGGTACAGACGCAATTACGTTTGTGGTTCGGCTGGCAAAATTTTCAGGACTACTGGTTCCCACCTGTTGCTTCAATCGGAGGTGCGGTGACGATGCTCTCTCTCGTGCTATATCCATATGTCTATCTGCTGGCCAGAACAGCATTTCTTCAACAACCTGCGACTTTAATGGAAGCCAGCAGGATGCTGGGAAAAAGCAGCAAAAACAGTTTTTTACATGTTTCTCTACCACTGGCACGTCCGGCGATTGTAGTTGGAGTCAGTCTGGCCATGATGGAAACGCTCGCGGATTTTGGCACAATGCAGTTGTTTGCAGTACAAACTTTCACCACCGGAATTTATCACACCTGGTTTGGTGCTTATAACGCTCCGGGCGCCGCACAACTGGCTTTGTCCCTGCTGATGTTTATCAGCGTCTTTGTTTTTCTGGAACGCTACTCACGCAAACAGCAACGTTCCCACACACAAAACAGTATCCAAACCCAGCATCCGCGAAATTCGCTTTCCGGAATAAAAGCTGTTGCAGCACCGCTGTTTTGTTTGTTTCCGGTTGTCTTTGGTTTTGCGTTGCCAGCGGGTTTATTAATTCAGTGGGCGGCAAACAGTTGGCGTGAAGTCATGCTTGAACGTTTCTTTAGTGATGCAGGAAACAGTCTGCTTCTGGCAGGTTTAACCGCTGTGCTGGCAGTGCTGCTGGGAGTCTTGATGGTTTACGGTTCCAGAATCAGCAAACGCCGCAGAATTCGCTGGGCGGCCCGTTCAGTCAGTCTTGGTTATACTTTTCCTGGACCGGTTGTAGCACTCGGAGTACTCTTGCCTTTTGCCTGGTTTGACCGGACAATAGATGCTTGGATGCAGGCAACATTTGGAATTTCTTCAGGATATTTATTGAGCGGAACTTTAGTCATTCTTGTCTTTGCTTACCTTGTACGCTTTCTGGCTTTAGCATACGGCACAGTGGAATCCGGATTTGGACGCATCACTTCCGAAATGGAGGACGCCAGCCGCTCGTTGGGAAAAAACACCTGGCAAACTTTAAAAGGGGTTCACGTACCTTTACTACGCGGCAGCATGTTGACCGCAGGATTGCTGGTTTTTGTCGATGTGATGAAAGAATTACCTGCTACTTTGATGCTCCAGCCGTTTAATTTCAGTACACTCGCCACCCGGGCTTATGGATATGCAACCGAAGAACTGCTCAGGGAAGCCTCTCTCTGGTGCTTGACAATTGTCGTTGTCGGCTTGTTTCCGGTTATTTTTCTAAACCGCCAGTTACGTGAATCAGCACCACAAAACCTTCAGGATAAAGACCATGATTGAATGCCGCAACCTTGCTAAAAACTACGGCACACTGACCGCAGTCAGTGACATCAGTTTACATTTACGTGAACAAGAATTTATTTCCATTCTAGGACCATCCGGCTGCGGAAAATCAACTCTGCTGCGTCTGATTGCAGGTCTTGAAGTTCCCTCTGCGGGACAGGTTTTTCTGCAGGATAAAGAAATTTCAGGCAAGAAAATAAGCCTGCCTCCGGAACGTCGAAAATTCGGGATGATTTTCCAGGATTTTGCTTTGTTTCCACACCTGAGCGTTGAAGACAATATCGCGTTTGGAGTAAACGGCTCAGCAAGTGAGAAACAGCAAAGAGTACAGGAACTGCTGAAACTGGTCAGTCTTCCGCAGCTCGCAAAAAAAATGCCGCATCAAATCAGCGGCGGAGAACAACAGCGAATCGCAGTCGCCCGTGCGCTTGCTCCGCGGCCTCGACTGATTTTAATGGATGAACCGTTCAGTAATCTGGATTATCAATTGCGTCAGCAACTGCGGCGTGACATCCGCGATATTCTCAAACACGAAGGTGTTGCGACTATTCTCGTCACTCATGATCAGGTGGAAGCAATCACGTTTTCCGACCGTGTACTGCTCATGCGCGACGGAAAACTGGTGCAGTCAGGAACGCCGGAAGAAATTTATCAACATCCGCAAACACTCTGGGCCTCCTCTTTTGTGGGTGAAGCAAATCACCTCAGTGTGGAATGGCAGTCTCCCGCGCTAAATTCTGCCTTTGGATTATTGAACGTGCCTGAGGCTATCGGCAAAGAAGCCCGTATTTTGATGGTACGTCCGGAAGATTTTGTAGTTGAATCAGCTACTGACGGAGAGAGCAACGGAATTGTGAAAACAGTTGATTTTTCAGGTTCAGTGCAGACTATCGGTGTGAAACTAAAAAGTGGAGAAACTATTCAGGTGAGCGGATCTCCGCATTTATTGTGGACTCCGGAAGATTCTGTGAAAATAACTGCTGAAAGATATTTATGCTTCGACTCTGCCGGAAACAGGCTAAATGGTTGCTCTTCCGGAAGCGCATCAAAGTAATAAGATAAAATCAATTGGGGAGTATTAATTCATTCTTTCCACCATAAAGTATGACCAGCAGAGTGCAGCCTGTTTTTGAGTAAGAGGAATGTTCACTGCCTTTTTGAAATTTAACATAATCACCTTTGTTGAAAACCTTCCCGTCAGCATCAATTAATTCTCCCTCAAGCATATAAAATTCTTCGTTACCGTTGTGCCGGTGTAAATTTGACGAACTGTCCGCCTCAAAACGAATGATAAATACTTCATGCTCCAGCGTTTCGTCTTTACTCAGCGGCAGCCATTTTAAACCACTGCTTACTTTTCCGTAGCGGTTGTATGGCAGCAGTTCCTCTGCTTTAATTGCTATAATCTGTCTTTTTTCCAAAATGCTCCTTTCAAGGAATTAAATAAATTCAAGGAACATCCTTTCACAATTCGGCTGCTTTGACAAACTGAAGTGTGAAGATAACACTACAACACATCTATTTGAACTGGTATTGAGAAAACAATATCCAACCCAATCATCTCCTGTGTGAGTAACCCCCACTAATTCTTCACTTCAGTCAGCCTCCAAGTAAAACACAACCATTTCTTGATAAACAAACCAATTGATGGTATATATTGGCTTAACCTGATACACCAACCAATAAACAATGAAACATATACTCATCATACTCTCAGTATTTCTGCTTACTTCTTTTCTAATTTCCTGTACAGAGAATATTCAAGGACCTTTTACTTTACCTGAGGGAATAGTGCATGTTGATGAATCGAAGAACATTAAGAAAAATGGTCCCGGTTTATGGTCTTACCATGATGGAAGGACGTATGAAGGGGAATTCAAGGACGGTAAATTCCATGGTCAAGGAAATATGACTTTGAAAAATGGAAAAAAGTATGTCGGGGAATACAAAGATGGGGGAACTTGGGAAGGAACAGAATACGACAAAAATGG
>JABGPG010000273.1:36099-38644 GCA_018645085.1 Deltaproteobacteria bacterium | reverse complement strand
GTTTGGTGAAATATTGTTTATTTTTTAAAACCTGAAAATTATAACATTTACAGACAGCAATTATGAAAATCCGTATATTTTTAATTGTGTTGATTCCAACTTTTTTGTTGAGCTCAACTTTCGGTATTTATTTTTTTGAGTATATCTTAACCGGTAGTGCTGAGAGCAAGTTCAGCTCATTATTCAACTCACTCTGGTGGACAGTAGTAACTTTTACCACAGTCGGATATGGAGACATGTCACCGGTTACAGTTCCGGGGCAGATGTTTACTTTCATCGTGATGGCTGCAGGTTTAATTAACTTTTCAATTGTTGTGTCTATGGTGACAGACAAATTCCAGCAGTTTCGTTCCGGACGTGACCGTGGTCTTGACTCATTGAAATTGAAAGGGCATGTGCTGATATGTTCTGATGATCCTACCTGGATGCTGGAAATTATTTCACAAAATCAAAAATATGTTAAAGAAGACAGAGTTGTGCTAATTTCTCCAAAAGGTGAGCATCCGCTGTTGGCCACACAGTACAAAAAACTGAAATGGGTCTCCGGAGATTCTTTTGATCTGAATGTTTTAAGGAAGGCATCCGCAGCAAAAGCGAAAATTGCCTATGTCTATTTTAAGGACAACAGTTATGCTCTGATGACTGTCCTGCAGCTTGAAACCTTAAGTGATGGCAGGATTGTTACTCAAGCGCAGTATGTTGGCCGGGAATTCAGAAAGTATTTTGAGGATGTAGGCTGCGACCATGCACTTGATCCATATGATCTTTATGTTCCATTGATGCTGTTAGCCTTTCATTCTCAAGGAGCACCGGAATGGATCAAGGAAGTGATCAACGGTTCACAGGGGCACGTCATTGCGTCCAGAGAACCTGATCCGGCTCACATAGGCGGTACCTGGCTTGAGCTCATCAAAAAGAAAAAAAAGAAGCAGGGTATAATGCCACTTGCAGTAGTGATAAATGAAGTGGTAATGATAAATCCGGATGCGGTATTTGAAATTCCGAAAAATTGTTTAATCATGCAGATTGAACCTCCTGCAGACAGACCAAAAGGTGATCTTGAAGAGCATGCCATCGAAGTGATAGGTATGGATGAAATCGGAATTGAAGGTCACATCTTGATTAGTTCGGACAATCTTGTTTTCATTAATCGCTGTTTGCTGGAAATGAGTCAGAGAAATCAGCAGGAGAAAATTGTCGTACTTTCCAAAATCTCTGTGATGGAAGAAATACCTGACAATTTGGATGTTGAATGGATTGAAGGTGACTCAAACTCCGAAAAATCATTTCAACTGGCGCGTGCAAATGAGGCTAAAGTTGCATTTATTGATAATGCAGATGATGGACAAAACCTCATGTCTGTGCTGAGATTAGAGCAGGCAACTGATGGCGAGGTTTTTACAGTTGCAACCTATCACAAGGAAGATTTTGATCAACAATTATTTAAAGTCGGTTGTGATTACAGTCTTGATCCGGAAGAGCTGATTGCTCCTATTCTTTCACAGTCTGCGTTAAATCCGGGCTTAGGTACTTTAATTGAAGAAATTATTTTAGAGGAATCTACTACTCAAAGCCTCCATGTACGTAAGTTAAACCAGGAAACTGAAATTAAAAGCTGGCTTTCTACAATTTCGGAATTGAAAGAAAATGGGGAAGAACTTCCGGTTGGTTTGATCCGCAGTGAGTCACGTAAACTCCTGGTGAACCCACATCCGGAACTGTTGGTAAATCCAGGTGATCGCCTTGTTTTTATTGCTCCTGTAAAATCAGCTGAACTGCAAAACGGATTTGAGGAAGATTCCAACGATGAAATAGACGAAATACAAGTGGATGTTAAACCATCCGCTGAGGCAGAGAAACTCTTCCGGATGGGGTTGAAGTTGATCAAAAATGAAGATGATTATGAGGAAGCATATCACTGTTTCCATCAAGCAGCCATTCTTCATCATACCAGAGCAAAATATAATCTGGGTCTGATGAATTTCAATGGAAAAGGTGTAGAGCGTAATCTAGATGAATCATATCACTGGTTCCGGGAAGCAGCAAAATACGGTAGTAAAAATGCCCGCAAAGCACTTAAAAGCACGAGGGTTTTGCGAAAAATCCGGATGAATACAGTTGAGCATGAAACCCCGGAGTTTGACACAGAACTGGTGGGACGAATGACAAAGGAGCAGTTGTTCTGGTTTGCGAGTGCTGTTGTAGCAATGGTTATGGCAGACGAGCACATCGATCTGCATGAACGCTCGTTTCTGCACTCAGCGATTCGTCTGGTGGATGATACTAAGCAGATTCAGGAACTGGAAGAATATATTCTACGCTGGCAGGCACCACCGCTTGAGGAAATTAAATTCAGCAAAAAAGATAAAGAGCAATTGCTTGAAAGCCTGCTCAATATTGCTACTGTTGACAGAAGTTTTGATGAGAGGGAAGAACAATTGCTGTATCAAATTGCAACGGTAATTGATATTTCCACAGAAGAAATTGAAAATCTGATCAAACTTGGACACAAGCGTATTGAACAGTTCCGGGCAAATCAGCTGCG
>JABGPG010000273.1:3862-35999 GCA_018645085.1 Deltaproteobacteria bacterium | reverse complement strand
CGCAAAACCTAATGCTTATACAAGTTTGAAGATCTCGCCTAAACCATCCCTGATGGAACGTGTATCCTTCCAGTGACTGCTGCCTTCTTCCACAAATGATTCAGGCGCCGGCTTGTCTATTTCAGCCGCAAAGACATCTCTGAAAGTTTTTGAGGCAAGGTGGTCAGTCTGAATAACATAACGCACTCCACTCTCGTAGAGTTTTAAAGAATCCTCATGAGCTGTAGTGACTGCTAAAACAGGTAGATCAGGAGCAGCCTGCTTGATGAAGCCCGCAAGTTCCACATCCGCGTCAACGTCACTGCCGGTACAGGAAATTATAACTTTTGCCGAACTCAGTTTGTATTCATTCCAAACATTAGGATCAGCAGGATCAGCATAAACCGGATCAATATTGGAATCCTTGCGTGCTTCAAAATACTTGATGATTTCCGGATCGATGTCGATCAATACTACACGTTCCCCTTTAGCTTCATAAAGTTCACCAATTGCCTGAGCAACTTCGTTAAATCCAAGTAGGACCACATGATCTTTGAGCACTACCTGTTGCTGATTTTCCAGTTCAACTGCTGAAATATTACGGTTCAGGAAACCGACAAGGCCTTTGAACGTATTATAGAGTGCAGGTTGAACAGCATGTCCAAGTGCGGAGAAAAAGAGTGAAAGAAGAATAACCGCAATTACAATCGCAAAAAGACGATCATTGAATACATTTGCTTTCCAAGCCAGCAAGGCAACTATGATCGAAATTTCTGAAGACTGATTTAAGGTTGTACCGATTAAAAAAGCGGTGCGTCCTTTGAGTTTTACTGCATATCCGGTGAGGATCAAAAAAACCGGTTTGATCAAAACAACCAAAAGCAGCAGCGGAATTATTGCGCCAATGTTGTTACTGAAGTTAGCGGATTGAACTGTTGCCATTTCCACCCCAAGCGTCAGGAAAAACAAGGCTCCACCAAATGATTTCAGCGGACCTACTTTGTCCTCTATATCAAGTCTATATGGCAGGTTACCTACAGAAATTCCGGCAAAGAAAGCTCCTGCTTCCGGTGATATGCCGATGTATCCGCAAATGGCTGCAATACCCATGCAGTATCCAAGTGCGCTGACAAAGAGGAGTTCTGAGGAACGCAGCAAATAACGTACAACCGGTTCCAGAACAACCTTAGAGAGAATCATCAGTATGACTACCAAAAGCACCAGTTCTTCGGTTAACCAGAGGTTGAAAACCATGGTTTCTTTGTGAATGTTGAACGCGGTGAAGATAGTTGAACCTTCTGAATATTGACTGACTATTCCGGTGGCACTTAACTTTGCAATGAGTATCATTGCTGCCAGAGAACTCATCACCGTTATCCCGGTTGAAATCTGCCCTTGTAGAGTTTCTTCAGCACCGCTGTTTTCAAGTGCGGCAGCAACAAGGATGCTTGAAGGAACGGCAAGACAAAGCGCGAAATAGATACTTTCGCTGAAACCTTCTGTTCCGGCAAAACGTGCAGCGGCCCAAAAAAAGAGCAGCAAGCCCAGACCCATGTAGCCTACTCCATTAACCAGAATCAGATTGAGGCGTTTGGTAATGTCCTTCAGGTTGAACTGCAAGCCTGCCATGAAGAGAATCAGCACAATACCTATTTGCTGGAAGCCTCCCAGGATAGAGCGAATACCGCTGTAGTGTTCATTCAGTTCATCCAGAGTCGTTTCCGGAAGTCCTGCGACACTGGCCATGATGTAACCCATAATCACAAAAGACAGAATATTTGTCTGCTTGAGTTTGGTCAGTAAGATCGTGAGCAGCATTGCACCACCAAGCATCAACCCCAGAGGTTTAATGAACCAGCCTCCACCTCCTGCATATGCAGGAAACGCTGCTAAAAGTCCAACGGCTAAAATAGCCGAGAATCTGAAGAAAAGTGATTTAGACATGAGACCTCTTCGTATGTTGTTTAGCATAAAATTAAGCTTTAGCAAAAGCGTTGCCTAGACCTTCTTGTATTTTTTTAGTTTCTGAAAAATGATTTTCACCAGTTTCACGGAAAGCATCTTTGAGTGGTTTTGTGATTTCTGTTTCAAAAATATCACGGAAAGACTTTGCCGCCAGATATTCTGTTTGAATCACATAACGCGCTCCTGCTTCGTACAACTCCAAAGTTTCTTCATGAGAAGAGGTAGCTGCGAGAAAAGGAACATCCGGTGATTCTTTCTTGAGCCAGCGTGAAATAGCCATTTCTGCTTCCTGACCTCCATCCATGCAGGAAATCACAATTTTTGCTTTGTTAAATGCTAAATCTTCCCAGACATCAGGATCAGCCATATTAGAGTAATGTGCATGGATGTTACTGTGACCATGCTGATTTTCAAAATAATCTGTAATGTCCGGATCAAGATCCAAGAGCAAAACCTGCTGTCCACGCTGAGCATAGAAGTCCGCAATTTCAATCGCTAATTCGTTATATTCCATGATTATTACATGACCATCCATCACAAATTCTTCTGATCCGGATTCTTCCGCAGCAGCGGATCGTCCATCCATGAAGCTCAGTGTTTTGGAAAATACTCCATAAAGTGGATCAAGAAACTGGTGACCCAGTGAAGAAAAGAAAAATGAAATCAGTACCACCAATGTAATCACAATAAACAGATGTGGATCAAAGAGCTTGTACTGCCAGCAAAGTACTGCCAGCATCAGTGAAAACTCCGAACTTTGGTTAATGATTGATCCCATCAGAAAAGACGGTTTTCCACTCAAACGACTCATGTATCCTAAAAAAAGCATTAACGGAATTGTCAGGATTACAACTAAAACCGCAAGTATAAAACCTTCTGTTAAACCGCCCAGCATTTGTTCAGGTTTTAATTCAGAAATATCGAAACCAAGTCCCATGAAAAAGAGGATAATACCGAAGGCTTTCAGGGGTTCTACTTTGTCTTCAATTTCGTGTCGGTATGGTAGTGCCGCAAGAGTAGCGCCCGCAAAAAAGGCACCGATTCCGGAAGAAAAATGGATCACTTCACAAAGTGCTGCCACTCCCATTCCATAACCTAAAGTTCCAATGAAAAGTAACTCGCCTGAATGAGCGAAGAATTTAAACAGAGGATTGAGCAGGTACTTGGTGACAAAATAAAGCACAATTGCCAAACCGATCATTTTTCCGAAAATCATCGCAACTTCCACACCCAAAGAGGCACCACCGACTTTGTCAGGATTCAAGCTGCCGAGAATGGCTAGTGCAACCACTGCTACAATATCCTGCAGCACCATCAGTCCGAGCGCGACTTGACCGTGTTCCTGGCCAATTTGTCCGGTGCTTTTGAGCGTGCCGATAACGAGGATCGTGGAAGATAAGGTGAGACAGAGTGCAAAATAAATTAAAGCAGGTGCGGCGTTTTCTGCTGGTAAACCTGCAGCAACCATATAATCCGCGTCAATGCCGACGTACATCAGGCCCAGAGCTGCACTGATTCCAAACAGACCGATGATCTGGCCAAAACCGTTAATCAGTAGTAGTTTCCAGCGTTTGATCAATCCGGGAATATCGACTTCCATTCCGGCCATGAAGAGTAAAAGCGTGATGCCGATGTCTACAAAAGCGGTCATCACATCTTTATTGATCACCTCTCTTACACCAAAAATACCGCCCAAAACTCCGACAATGATGAATGCAAACAAACTTGCCTGTTTGGCATAGCTTAAAATTATAGCCACTACAGCCGCAGCCAACAGCATTGCACCTAAAGGTTCAATTAAGCTGTCACCTCCGCCGCCGCCGGCAAATGCCTGAGATCCAAACAATAACAAAATGAGTGTAAACGCTGCGTTACGTACATTAAGTTGCATGAGATTTACTCCTTGATTTGGGTTTTTAAAGCTTTAAGTTCGATCTAACTCAAGCACTTAGTGAAGATTTTAGTGATTCTTTTGAAGCTAGACTCTCGCAGATACTCAGTATATACAAGCCAAAAGTTGAATTAAAAGTTAGTTACAACATTGAATAGAAATACTATTTTCAACAATATATTTTTCTATATTATTTTAATAAAACGAAAATGTTAATGTTTCGCAATTTATCTTATTCAATTCAAGGTCCAAAATGAAAATAATTTATAGCAGGATAGAAATATTTTTAACTTACTGAAAAATTAATTCTGGAAAAGACCATGTAGTTTCTCTTTCATAAGCGTGGCCGGCACGAAATAACACAGCTTCTTCAAAAGGCGGAGCTACTAACTGGAAACCGGTGGGCATTCCATTATCAGTCAGTCCTGCAGGTAGAGACAAAGCAGGCAGCCCGAGGTAATCAAAGGGGCGTGTGCAGTGTCCAAGTAAAGAGAGGTATTCGATGAATCCGGGATTGTTTAGTATGTTTGATTCCGCTAAGGTCGGTACAGGAATTGGAACAACTGGTGAGTGCAGTACGTCAACTTCAGTAAAAATATCAGCAATAAATTCAGCCAATATTTCTTTGCGTAATCTCAGTGCATCCAGATAATCAACTGCAGACACGAGAAATCCGGTGAGCAGACGCTCTCGTGTTTGTGAACCGTAATCTTCTGCTCGCTGCTTCAACCAGTTTGCATGTGCGGAACTGCTTTCTGCTCCGGCTATTATATTTGCCAGATCGTTGCAGATTTTAAAACTATCCGGAAGCTCAAGCGGCACAATTTCAGCACCGGCAGCTTTAAAAACAGCCAGGCTTTTTTCCATTTCCCGCATTACTTCTGCATGTACAGGTGCTAGAAAACCGGAAGCTCCGGAAGCATAAGTGGTCGGCACACCAATCTTTAAGCCTCTTATTCCGGTTTCCAATTCTGTCAGGTAATCTCCTTTTGGACGTGAAGACGAAGTACTGTCGTTTGGATCTGAACCAGAAATTATTTCTGTGAGCAATGCGCAATCTTCCACGCTTCTGGTGAGTGGTCCAATGTGATCCAGGGAAAAGGAAAGCGGCATTGCACCAAAACGGCTGACACGGCCGTATGTCGGTTTCATTCCTACAAGTCCGCAGCATGACGCAGGAAAGCGGATTGAACCTCCGGTATCGGAACCAAGTGAACCGTAACTCAAAAAGCTTGCTACCGCTGCTGCCGGACCACTTGAAGAACCTCCCGGAATGTATTCCGGATTCCACGGATTACGCACATCTCCCGTAATTTCGTTGTGTCCAGTCAGCCCATAAGCAAATTCAACCATGTTCAGACGGCCCATGTCCAAAGCACCTTCCTGCTCGAGATTGAGCAAAACAGTGGCCGTTGTTTCCGGAAAGTAACTTTCGCATATTTTAGCACCGCAGGCAGTGATTTGTCCTGCACGGTAAAACATATCTTTGTGCGTAAGCGGGACTCCGTGAAGCCGCCCCCGTGAATTTCCGGAAGCCAATTCCTGATCCGCTTTTTTAGCATCTTCCAGGACGTTTTCTGAAAATAAACGTGCCAGACAATTCAAGCTGGATCCGTGCTTTTCAAGTTGCGCTAAATTGTTCCGGACTACTTCCTGAGAAGATACTTTTCTCTTGGCAATTGCTGCGGAGACTTCAGTCAGACTCATCCGCGATAAAGCTTCATCCTCCATGCTGTTCTTCCTTTGACTGACGTTTGTTAAATTTAGCGGCTGAAAGAAATTTTGCATAATCGGCGGGTTCTGCCTCAAATGACAAACGTTTCAAAAAAATATCTTTAGACTTAGTCAGGAATTTTACGGATTTTAATGCAGACTGAACTTCCGGAACATCAGCATTACGCTCAAGAAAAGCGGTGCAGTTGTGTTGCATGGTTTTTAAAGATGAGGGGAGGAAAAGAATTCTTGTCTGAAATAAGGACAAGCACAGCAATGCTTTCATAAAAACTGCGCAAACTGCCGGGTTAAGTCGAGACCTGACCCGGCATGTGTTGCTGTCGTTTTTTAAGAAAAAACGATTTAGCTGGAAGGAGCCTTGGAAATAATTCCCTTAACGTAGTAACTCATTCCGAGCATCTCACCGTCACTTAAGGCTTTAGTCACGCGTGTTCCATCCTGCTTGGTGAAACCATGATCGAAAACATCAGTGGCACCGCTGAGGATACGCCCTTTTTCCCTGTTCATTTGCACAATCAGGGCTTGTGGAACATCCGGATGAAAACTGGTCAAACCGACAATTCCGCTGTCAAGTCCCCACCAGTCAGAGCCTGGTTTCCAGGTTCCGTTTTCTACCGCTTTGACGGCTGCGAGATAGTATACATCCCAGTTCCAGACTGCTGCAGTCAAGTGAGCTTCTTTACCATAAATCGCCATGTCAGTATCGTTTCCAATGGCATAAACCCCGTTTTTCTTGGACGTTTGGACTGTCGCCGCGGAATCGGCCATGGTGACGATCACATCAGCTCCGTTGTCAATGAGAGCTTGTGCAGCATCACTTTCCTTGGCAGGATCAAACCAACTGTTAATCCAGAGGACTTCTACCTCTATGTTGGGATTTACCTGCTGTGCGCCCAGGGTGATAGCATTGATATGACGGATAATTTCCGGAATCGGCTGGGAACCGACAATGCCGATACGTCCCTTTTTGCTCATTCCAGCACCAATCATGGCTGCCAGATATTTTGCCTGGTACATGCGTCCGAAATAGTTACCCATGTTTTTGCCCTGCTTGAAGCCTGAGCAGTGCAGAAAAGTTTTGTCAGGATACTGTTTTGCCACTTTCAAAGTAGGATCCATGTAACCAAAACTTGTAGTGAAAACTATGTCGTGCTTACGTGCCATCTTACGGATCACACGCTCTGAATCTCCCTCTGGAACAGACTCTACATAACTTGTTTCGTGCCCGGCTGCTTCGAGTGCTTTACGCCCCAAATCATGAGCATGAGTCCAGCCGCCGTCACCGACAGGTCCTACATAAACAAAACCAACACTTGGCTTTCCTGCCCATGCAGTACCGCCAACCAACAATAAAGTCAGTGTTACTGAAATCATAATTGAAATTAATTTTCTCATTTTATCTCCTTCTAAATGATTAAATGAACCACAAACTGGTTCGTTACGGTATCCGGTACACCACCGGATAAAAATGCACAAAGGTTAGTGCTTTTCGCCTCTGAAAAAGACTTTTCCAAGTGCAGCAGGCATGACCTGGATTCCACGCCGGTTATTCCGGATGGTCACCAAAGTCAGTACCAAAATCGTTAAAACAAAAGGCAGCATTTTCAAAAAATAAGGAGAAATGTCGATGCCCAAAATCTGTAAACGTAGTTCCAGAGCCAGTGCAAGACCAAAAAGGTAAGCTCCACCCAAAGCCTTAACTGGATCCCAAAAAGCGAAGATCACCAAAGCAACAGCAATCCAACCACGCCCTCCTGTAATACCATCCACCCAAAACGGAGTTAATGCAAGCGGAAAATAAGCTCCTCCAATCCCTATCAGCATTCCTCCTGCTATGACCGCAAAAAAACGGTAAGCCATCACTGAAAGTCCAAGTGAATCACAGACTTCAGGTGCTTCTCCCATAGAACGGATATTAAGTCCCAAACGTGTTTTATAGAGTAACCACCATGACAATCCAACACAGACATATGAAAAATATACCAGCACATCATGATTGAAAAGAACCGGTCCAAGCACAGGAATAGCATGCAGTCCCGGAATAGGAATACGACTTAAAGGTTCAACCGTTTCACCCATAAGTTTGTCTCCAAATAAACCACTGAGTCCTGTACCGAAAAATGTCAATGCGAGTCCTGAAGCAATCTGACTTGCCCTCAGCATTAAACAAACTACTCCGTGAATTATTGAGACAAGTCCTGAAGCAAGAGCAGCAGCAGCTACTGCATAAAAGTAGTTTTCGGTATTCAGCATAACAACAAAGGCGACTAGTGCTCCCACAAGCATCAACCCTTCCATACCGAGGTTGATCACACCTGCTCGTTCGCTGATCACGCCACCCAGTGTTGCAAATAACAAAGGTGTGCCCATGACAACTGCGGCAATTAAAATTTGAATGAAAAATTCCATATTATTTTTTCTAAACAACTCTCATAAATTTTTAGCAACAACACACAAAAACAAATTTAGTATTTTTGGCTAGAGCAAAAAACGTGTGATCCGCAAACGATATTCTGTAAAAATTTCTGTACCCAAGACTGTAAACAAGATAATACCCTGATACAGATAAACCATTGAAATTGGGAGACCGTACTCAATTTGCAGGACTTCTGCACTGACAAAAATAATGGACATAAAAAATGCACTGAAGATGACACCCAGCGGATGATTTCTCGCAAGCCAGGCTACAATGATACCGGTATAACCATAACCGATGGAAATGTTTTGCTGCAGTCGGTAATGAATCCCTGCGACTTCGCTGAATCCTGCGAGTCCGGCAATGGCTCCACTTGCAGCAAAAACCAGGATGGTCAAGGTGCGGATATTGACTCCTGCGTAACGTGCCGCGTCAGGGTTGTCTCCGGTAAGGCGGATTTTAAAACCAAGCTGCGTTTTCCACAAAATCCAGGCGACAATTAGCACAAAAATAAAAGCTATTATCAAGCCTGCATGAATTGAAGTATTGCCAAAATTTGGTAGTTGAGCCGCTGTTGAGAATTCTCTGGTAATTGGAAAGTTGTTACTTCCCGGGTCACGCCACGCTCCAAATAATAAATGGTCGATCCAGGCAGCAGCAACATAATTGAGCAGGAGAGAAGTGATGATTTCATTCACACCGAAACGGGCTTTCAGGTATCCCGGAATACTGCCCCATAATCCACCGCCTATAATGGCCATTATGAGCATCAGCACTATCAGCATTCCGTCAGGCAGCTTACCGTCGAAGTGTAAAGCAACCCATGTCATGGCAAAGGTGCCCATGTGAAACTGACCTTCTGCGCCGATGTTCCACTGCCGCATTTGGGCTGCAAGAGCAACTGCCAAACCTGTAAACATCAAAGGTGTCATCTTGACCAGCAGATCCTGCCAGCCGTACTTGGTGAGAAAAATTTCCTCACCGACAATCTTGTATGCAGCTAATGGTTCAATGCCGACCGCTAAAAAAAATAACCAGCTGATAATCAGCACTAATAAAAATGCACCGGAAAGCACTAAAGCGCGTCCCATAGAAGTAGTATTTACTCGCTTTTCTAAAAAAATCTGCACACTAATTTTAGCTGCTATGAAAGATTTCCAAGTCTCTTTTGAGAGCAGGAAATAAGTTGCAGGAATGAAAAAGGCTCCTGCTCAACAGGAGCCCTTGAAGGAGGAAGGTAGTATCTTGTTATTTGAACGTGGCAATATAAGCCGCGACATTATTAATGGTTTCCTCAGTTGCCAGAGTCATTGCCATGGGACGCATTTGCGATCCATAAGTATCTCCGGACTTTGCCCCTCGAGCTCCGGCTTTGAAGTTTTTAATCTGGCGTACCAGATACCAGTCATGTTGTCCTGACAGCCTTGGGGCGTTTAAAGCTTTGTTTCCGCCTCCTGCAGGTCCGTGACATGATTGACAAAGCATATAGGATGCTTTGCCTGCGGCAGCGTCACCTTTCACAGTGGAGGGTGTCGATTTTGCCGGCATAGCAGACACATAAGCCGCCATATCAGCAATAGCTTGATCGGTCGGCAAGGTTAATGCCATGGGGCGCATTTGCATTCCGTAGGTGTCTTTTGGATCTGCGCCGCGGATTCCGGCTTTAAAATTTTTGAGTTGCCTTTCCAGGTACCATGTAGATTGCCCTGCAATTGCCGGAGCATTGAGTGCTTTATTACCCATACCGTCCGCTCCGTGACACGCAAGGCAAACCGCGTATGAAGCCTTACCTTTTGACGCGTCTCCAGCGGCATGTGCATTAAAAACAAAGATAATTGCAAGAGCGGCTGTAATTCCTAAAACAAATAGTTTCTTCATCTTGATTCCTTCAATGATAAGGTTATTGAGAGTATTCGTAAAATTTTGCTAACCTCCTGCTAACTGTAAAATTCTACAGATCACTTAATTTACAAATTGAGCGAGTGTAAAAATTTATAACAATATTTGTCTAAAGAGGCAACAAAAATCTGAATTATTTAAGAGATTTAAATTTTTCAACAAACTATAGAAAAGTGGAAAGAGCGGTAAAAATCAGTGAAGAACAGCAGAAAAGGGAGGAAAAAACAGGGGAGTCACAAATGCGGCTCCCCCGGCAGGTGTATGTTATTTGAGGGTGGAAATGTAGGCCGCAACGTTATTTATTGCAGCGTCATCTGCAAGTATCATGGCCATCGGACTCATTTGCTGACCATAAGTATCACCGGCGTCACCACGAATCTTCTTTTTAAAATTTTGCAGTTGCCTCACAATATACCAGTCATGCTGGCCTGCAATAGCTGGTGCATTCAAGGCTTTGTTGCCTTCACCGTTTGCACCGTGACAGGATGCGCAAATACCATAAGCGGTTTTTCCAGCAGCGACATCACCTTTTACTGTTGAAGCGGCAGGAGCACTTTTCAATGTGCTCAGATATGCTGACACATCGGCTACTGCCTGTTCATTTGCCAGGATCATAGCCATGGGGCGCATTTGCTGACCGTAGATATCCTCTGCGTGTGAACCGCGGACACCTGTTTTGAAATTTGCTATTTGGCGTGCAACGTACCATTCCTGTTGTCCGGAAATTCTAGGTGCGTTGAGTGCTTTGTTTCCGGCACCGTCAGCTCCGTGACAGGATACGCAAACCGCGAATGAAGTTTTTCCGTTTTCGGCAGATCCTGAAACAGTCACTGCTGCAGTTACAGCCGGTGCTGCTTCAACACTTGCAGTAGAAGCTGTAGAAACTCCTGCAGTGAAAGTTGAGATGTATGAGGCAACATTATCAACGGCTTCATCATTGGCCAGGGTCATTGCCATTGGACGCATCTGCATTCCATAAATATCTTTTTGATGGCTACCGCGGATTCCTTTTTTGAAACTACGCAGTTGCCTTGCGATGTACCAATCAGGCAGTCCTGCAATTTTAGGTGCGTTCAAGGCTTTGTTACCTTCTCCTTCTGCACCATGACATGCTATACAAGTCAGATAAGCTGATTTTCCGGAATCGGTATTTCCCTTAATAGTCGGCTTCAATGGTGCTCCCTGAAGGGTGCCGATAAAACTTGCCACTTTACTGATGGCAGCATCGTTGCTAAGTGTCATTGCCATCGGACGCATCTGCATGCCGTATAGATCTTCCGCGTGTGTTCCACGGATACCGTCACGCCAGTTACGTAATTGTCTTTCAATATACCAGCCCTGTTGTCCAGCCAAACGCGGGGCTCCCAGTTTTTGATTGCCTTCTCCTTCAGAACCGTGACAGGAGGCGCATGGAGCATAAAGAGGTTCGCTGACAGGAGTCGTTACAACAGTTACTGCTTTACTGGATTTTGCGGCAACCGGTGGTTTTGTTGAAGAAACACCTTTTAAAGATGCCAGGTAAGCTGTGACGTTCCGCACCGCTTCATCGTTGACAAGTGTCATTGCCATCGGGCGCATCTGCTGTCCGTAAACATCTTTCGCATTAACTCCACGGATTCCGCTTTTGAAATTATTCAGTTGTCTTTCAACGTACCAGTCCGGAAGTCCTGCAATTTTCGGTGCGTTCAACGCTTTGTTACCTTCACCGTTTGCACCGTGACATGATACACAAACCGCGTAGGCCGATTTTCCGGCTTCTGCATTCCCAGCTACACCTGTGTGTGTACTTCGACCGTTCAGTGTGCCGATGTATGCAACCACGTCTTCGACTTCCTGATCTGTAACGAGGCTCAAAGCCATCGGACGCATTTGCAAACCGGTAATATCATTAATATGTGTTCCGCGAATTCCGTTTCTGAAATTGTTGATTTGTCTAGTTAAATACCAGGCTTGTTGACCAGAGATTCGTGGTGCATTTGTGATCTTTCTACCACCACCATTTTCACCGTGACATGCAATGCAGACTTTGTAATTTGCCTCTCCACGGTTTAAGTCTGCCTCTGCCAAGACATTCGTTGAAAACACTGTTCCGAGAGCAAGAATAATAAATCCGGAGATGAATTGTTTCTTCATATTAATTCCTTTGTAATTCATTGTCTTTTAATCAAGGCTGTTAAAAAGTTATTTTTCTGACTTGATGAAGTTTATTAATGACCGCCAACTCTAACAAGAGTTTAAAAAATACGCAAATACTTTGACGTTCAAGAAAAAATATTTCACAGTTTAATCTTCTGCAGTACGGTAAACTGCTGGAGCACGGCACTCTTCGAATGACTGTGATTTATAACTGTAGGCTTGTCCTGCCCGTGCTTTTTTGCGGTCCGCCTCTAGTTTTAGTTTGCACGCTAAATAATTTTGCTGATTCAGCGAATTGGCACAACCGCTGATCAGCAATAAAACGAGACTGAGCGGCAGAGCAAAGAGCAAAATATGTTTTAATAATCTCTGGTTATTTTGCTCGGAAACACACATTTGGATCATGGATTCCCGGTTTTATTTTTTGCCTGTAAACGCAGAATGTGATGAGTCAAACGCGCGCAAAAATAATCAATGTCTGCTGAACTTGTCGACCAACCCCAACTGACACGCAAACTTGATTTTGCCTCAGCACGTGAAAGCCCCATGGCTAAGAGCACATGACTGGCTTCCATGGCACCTGAGGAACAGGCAGATCCGGTTGAAACCGCGACTCCGTCCAGATCGAGAGAAATCAACAAACTTTCTGCACTGATTCCATGACAGCCAAAATTCAGTGTGTGGGCTAAACTATTTTCCAGATCAGTGTTAATGAAAATTCCCTCGAGTTTTGCTATTTCATCCAAAACCGATTGTCTGAATTTATAAAACTGCCCGCGAAGTTTGGATTGATTTTTAAGATACCATTCAACGGCTTGGGCAAAACCAACTGCCAGCGTCACATTTTCTGTGCCTGCCCGTCGTGCACGTTCCTGTTTCCCACCGCTGATCAGTGACTGGAATGGTGAGCCCTCTCTGACATAAAGTAATCCAATCCCGCGAGGGCCGCCAAGTTTATGTGCAGTAGCGGTTGCATAATCAATTCCGGATGTACTTAAATCCAGCTCGATTTTTCCGAATGCCTGTACGAGGTCAGTGTGAAAAGGAATTTGCTGCTGTTGCGAAATTTTAGTTAATTCTGCAATTGACTGAAGTTTTCCAGTTTCGTTGTTTGCACTGATCAGTGAAATTAATTCAGTTTCCGGACGTATCGCCGCGCTCAGATCATCCGGAGTTAAAGTTCCAGAGGAATCAACTGCCAGTTCTGTGAATTGAATATTTTGTTGTTCAGCAAGAATACGGCAAGTTTCCAGTACAGAAGGATGCTCAACTGCAGAACTGATTATATGCTTTTCTCCGGAAGTCATTAATAATTGCCGGAGGACGGTATTGTTACTTTCAGAACCTCCACTGGTAAAGAATATTTCCTGAGATTTTGCACCCAAAGCTTGAGCTAGTTTTTCCCTGGAATCTTCAAGTAAAATACGTGCGTCACGACCTGCCCAATGAGGACTTGAAGGATTGGCAAATGCCAAATGTTCCACCTCAGACATTGCAGCCGAGACCTCAGGCAATAACGGTGAGCTTGCATTATGATCCAAATAAATCTTTGAATTTGACACAGAAAGTCTTTTAACAAATAAAAGCAGGAGGAGGGTTAAACAGCAGTGCGGAGTGGCGGACCCGCAGGTCCGCCGGAAGAAAATCAGCCGGTTAACAAACCACCGTACTGAATGAAAAATGGAACAAAAACCAAACTGAGAATAGCCGAAAGTTTAACCAGGATATTTAAAGCTGGTCCTGAGGTATCCTTGAAAGGATCGCCGACAGTGTCGCCTACAACAGCTGCTTTGTGTGTCTCGGTGCCTTTGCCGCCGAGGTTACCTTTTTCAATGTATTTCTTTGCATTGTCCCAGGCTCCACCGGAGTTGGCAGATGCAATTGCAAGCACCCCTCCTGAAACCAGTGAACCTGCTAAAATTCCTGCAACCGCAGGTACTCCAAACAGGAAGCCCACTAACAGCGGTGTTCCCATGATTAAAATTGCTGGTGGAATCATTTCACGAAGTGCGGCCTCTGTGGAAATTGCAACACATTTTTCATAATCAGGTTCTGCGGTTCCTTCCATGATTCCTGGAATATCACGAAACTGACGGCGTACTTCCTCAATCATGTCAAAAGCAGCTTTTCCGACCGACTTCATGGTCATTGCGGAAAAGAGAAAAGGCAGCATTGCGCCGACAAACAAACCTGTTAAAACAAGTGGATCAAGCAGGTTGATGCTGTCCATGATTTTTGCTTCAGGATCCAAAAGATCCGCCCGTGTTAAAAATGCGGAAAAAAGCGCAAGGGAAGTTAGAATCGCAGATCCAATAGCAAAACCTTTGCCGATTGCGGCAGTGGTATTTCCAGCGGAATCCAACACATCGGTACGGTCACGGATACTTTCGCCCATGCCAGTCATTTCCGCAATTCCACCGGCATTATCTGCAACCGGTCCATAAGCGTCAATGGTCAAACCAACCACCAATGTACTCAACATACCGATTGCCGCAACCGCGACACCGTACATTCCAGAAAGTGTGAAGGGGATGAAAATACTTGCAGCCAGGAGCAAAATTGAACCGGCGGCGCTTTGATAACCAAGCGCAAGCCCGAAAATGATGTTGGTCGCTGCCCCGGTTTCCGAAGCTTTTGCAACTTCTCTTACCGGTGCGAAATCATGTGAAGTATAGTACTCTGTCAGCAGACCAACCAGCAATCCTGCAACTGCGCCGGTTAAGTAGCTCAGAAATACGTCCATGTTTGTATAATCCTCACCGTTTATGGTAAAGCTTTCCGGAAGTGCCCACATAGAAACAAAATACATGACGACTGCACTCAGACCTGTTGCGATAACCAAGAGTCGTTTTAATGCCGGTGCAACGTCCTTCTCTTCCTTCACTCGTGCAGTGAACATAGTAACAAGGCTGATAGGAATACCGACTGCGGAAATTAAGATGGGGAATAAAAGTGCTTCCAGATTAGTGGCAAAAGCAACCGCGCCGATAACTAAAGCAGCACATGTACTTTCCGCACAGGAACCAAATAAATCCGCTCCCATTCCGGCTACATCACCTACATTGTCTCCAACATTATCCGCAATCACCGCCGGATTTCTAGGGTCATCTTCTGGAATACCCTGCTCAACTTTACCGACAAGGTCGGCACCAACGTCTGCGGCTTTTGTAAATATACCACCGCTGACACGTGCGAAGAGAGCAATGGAAGAACCGCCGAGTCCAAAACCTGCCATGACTTCCATCAAAATATGTTTTTCGATTCCCGGGAGAAGTGCCTCAAGCAGCAGGTAAATGCCGACAAGTCCGAGAACTGCTAAACCGACCAAACCGAAACCCATCACAGCACCGGAGTTCAGTGCGACATAAAATGCATCCGCAATTGAATTTTTTGCGGCAGTTGTTGTACGTGCATTGCCGATAGTAGCAATCCGCATTCCGATAAATCCGGACAGGATTGAAATAACACAGCCCAGCAGAAATGAGATTGCAGTATAGATTCCTTCATTAACATCCGGTGTGTGCGGATCATCAATCAGCAGAGCGATCAAAATTGCAAATCCTGCCATGAAGTACACCATGTACTTATATTCGGCTTTTAGAAATGCCATTGCGCCTCTCGCAATTGCACCGTGAATTTTTATAAGTTTTTCTGCTTCTTCTGTGTTTTCTATTCCTTGTGTTAGTGGAATACTTGATACTTTGAGATAATAAACCAGTGCTATTCCTAAACCAAGAAATGCTGATGCAAAAAGTAATAGGACCATTAATCCTCCTGAGATTGTGATTGACAAAAATCTGTCAGCGTTCCTGCATAAAAAAAGAACGCTTGCGAACAAGACAATAAAAAGGCATTCTGCTCAAAAAAGTTTTTTTCTGTAAAACAGCTAAAACTAAATACTGAAGCCTAAACTTTAAAGCTATTTTCAAAACAACCAGCTCAACAGAATTAAAAACATTCATGAACCCGACCATCATACACATTTCCGACTTGCATTTCCACACATATCCGCAAAATTTTCAAGAATGCAAGTCTAAAAGAATTTTAGGCATGGGAAATTTGTTTTTTCGCCGTGCCAAACAATATCCTCTGGAAAGAGCAAAACTGCTTGTAGAGCAAATTCAACAGCTGAAATGGGATCATCTGGTAATCAGCGGAGATTTGACTCAACTTTCACTGGAACGTGGATTTTCACTGGCAAGAGAGACACTGGAACCGCTGCTTAAAGATCCGGCACGTGTTACCATAATTCCGGGAAACCATGATCGTTATGTGAAGCAAAGCGGAGGCAAAGATTATTACCAGCAATATTTTGGAGAATTCTTTGGTGACGGAGAAATTCATGTACGGAAACTAAATTCGGACTGGGTAATAGTAGGTTGGGACAGTGCACATCCTAACGACTGGTTAACTGCGTCAGGCACGGTACGCCGCAGTACAATTCAGGCTACTGAAAATCTGCTGAGCAGTTTTCCGGAAAAAACACGTTTTATCATTGTTAATCATTATCCACTGACTTTCCCGGACGGCTGGAAGGTGGATCATTTTCACGAACTCTACAATCTTGTACCTGTCCGGAACTGGATTTTGCGTCATCCAAATATTCGTCTGTACCTGCACGGACACATTCACCGCAACTGGCAGCATCGACTCTCTAGAAATTCTTCTCCGGAACTGCTGCTGCTTAATTCTGCATCCTCTACCTCAAGACTACATCCAGGACAAAAATCTTCATTTCACCAGATTGACTTGTCAGGCGACGAGGTGAAAGTTAGCCCTATTTTATTGAAGTGAATGATGCGACTGTTTTTTGCTTTTTTATTTGTGTTTGCAGGCTCCTTTGTTCAGGTGGTAGAGTCAGCAGAAAAACAGGAGAATCTTTGTGAAAAAGCTGTTAATCAAGAAAGCGGATATAGAGTTTCCGGAATTTACGGAAGTTCTCTGGAGTTGGAACAACACCCTGCAGTAGCCTATGTTTTGCTCAGAGAAATGCAGAGATTTAAAGTGCTTCAACGTGAATTTCAGCAAAAAACCGAGGAATGGCGCTTTGAGTTTGCGGAAATGATTGGAGGAAAAACAATCGTTTTTGTTTATCATCGTCAACTCCAGACTGATTTCTGCGCTGGTCCAAATGCTTTTTTTGTGCTGAAACAATAACCTTCCTCCCCAATTCTATCGTCAATTTTCCACAGAAGAATGTTGCTTTTTCTGCAGTTTTTTTGCAAGAGTCAGGAATCTTCAGCAAAAGTATATTCGGTAAATATCAGCTGTCTGATTGATTTAACTGCTGGTCTGTGATACTTTGTCTGCCTACTAAAAGTGTAAAATGCAGTTCAGAAATACTATGAGTGATTTTAAAAAAAATCCTGAAAAATACAAGAAATTTCAGGTGACAGTAATAATGCAAAGGCAGGAAATTGCCAATAATCCGTGGACTGATGCCAGTTGGAAAGCATTAGGTGTGATGATTGACAATCGGCATGATCCTGAGTTAAAGAACTTTGAACGTGTTGTTGCTGATGGTGATATAGAACAGTATCTTTGGTCGGGACTGCCGCTGGCTTTGTATGCAGACGAATGTGAAAGTTACTACTATAATATAATGGCTGATAATCCGTTGATTTTTGTAATCAGTCGTGCAAATGAAGTACTGAACCTGCCTGAACCTTTTGTGGTGACAGCAAGTTTTGATGAAGCAAATGCATATCAGGAAAGTGACGATCAGGTTTTTTCAGTTACAATGGCACCAGACATATACCGTTGGATAGAAGGTTTTGTGTTAGAAAATTATGTTCCGGAAAAGAAATATAAACGTAAAAGAAAAGTGTGAAAAAATTAAAACTCGCAAATCGCTGGGATGAACGTCTGGAAAAAGTCCGGCAGGAAAATCTAGAAGTAGAAACTCTGGAAGCAGAACAAAAAGCTGTTGAGCCTTTAGAGGTTCAAGAAACCGAGACAGAAAAAGAGTTTAATGAGTCTACTCCGAAATCTGCTGATGAATCTACTTTGCCCTCACTGGAAGAACTTGGGGCAGATTCAGATTACTCACAGTTCCTGTCTCCGGAAGTCAGTGAATCGATTAGGAAACTTGCATTGCGGAAATTGTTTTCAGGTGCAGAATTTAACATCACTGACGGACTTGATGATTATGATGAGGATTATACGTTTTTTGCCCCTTTAGGTAATATAATCACTCAGGAAATGAAATTAAAACAAAAAACAAAATTAGAAAAGAGAGCGAAAGAAATGGAAGAAGTTGATGAAAATGTTGAGGCACGTGAAAAAGCATTTGCTGCAGTAGAAGAAGTTTCAGTAGAACCGACTTCAATGGTTCCGCTGTTATCGAGCGGAAACCTGCTGATCATTGCTAAGGACGAAACCCCAATCATGCAGGCGCTAACAAGTCTGAAGGAAAGTCCGTTGACGACAAGTGTTTTGAGGATTGGACGCGGAGATGAGGAAGATTTTGACGGTATAAAAGTGATTTACAGTCAAAACCTAGAAGTCAAAATAAGCGGATATTTGGGAAATTTCACAGTCACGCTGGAAACCCCACAGGGTAATATGAACATTGCGCAGGTGGTGGACAGTAACCGTGAAAATTTTGATTTAATTCTTGATTTGAATACACCTTCATTGTCAGGTGCTGACACAAAACCGCTCGGTTACTATGCTCCTGAAGGCGATGAAACAATTTTGAGAAAGGCACTTGAAGCTTTGCCGGAACAGGTTGGAGAATTTGAAAAACCAGTTTTTCTTCAATACGATGCTAACATCTGCGCTCACAACAAAAGTGAACAAACAGGTTGCCAGCGCTGCCTGGAAGCTTGTCCGACTCTAGCGATTACATCAAAGGGAGAAGCAATAGATGTTGATAATTATCTGTGTCAGGGCGGAGGAGTTTGTGCAACAGTTTGTCCAACAGGTGCACTCAAATATGTATTCCCACGTCCGGAAGATATGACCAATCGTATTCGGACTTTGCTGGCGAATTTCAGTAAAGCAGGCGGTGAAGAACCATGTCTTTTATTTTATGGTGAAGAAGCTGGTGCAGAGAGAATTGAACATATTATTGACTCAATGCCCGGAAACATCCTTTCCATTGAAGTTGAAGAAGTAGGCAGTATCGGTTTGGAAATTTGGTTTTCTGCACTTGCTTTTGGTGCAAAAAAAGTGCTGCTGCTCGACTCTTTTTTAATTCCGGAAAGTGTGGAAAACCTGATCCAGAAGCAGATTAAAACCGCACAGCTTATTTTACAGGGACTTGGATTTGCGGAAACATGCATCAACTGGATCGGTCGAAAAACAGAATTGACAGACGTTTTGCTGGAAAAAACAAAAGCTATGCCTAAAATTGCTGAAGCTACATATTTTGCTTTGAGTGATAAAAGGAAGGCTTTGTTTTACGCACTTGACCATCTTTATGAATGTGCTCAGGAACCTCAGGAAATGATAAATTTACCTCAGGATGCAGCTTTCGGTCAGGTTAAGATTGACTCAAAATCATGTACGCTTTGTTTGTCATGTGCGGGTATTTGTCCCACTTCTGCGTTAACTGCAGGTGGAGAACACCCACGCTTAAATTTCCAGGAGAATTTGTGTGTACAGTGCGGACTGTGTGAATCGGCGTGTCCAGAGAAAATAGTCAGTCTTGAAAGCCGGATTCTACTTTCTCCGGAATTAAGAAAAGATCTGCATATCCTTAAAGAGGAAGAACCATTTTGCTGTATCAAATGCGGAAAGGCGTTTTCAACACCAAGTATGATAGCAATGATTACCGGTCGTTTAGCCGGACATTCCATGTTTTCAGAACCCGGTGCGCTTGACCGTTTGAAAATGTGTGAGGACTGCAGAGTGGTCGACATGTTTTAATGGATTGCCTTATGAGAAAATTCGGACAAATATATAATCAAATTATCAGGAGAGACTTTGAAAATCAGTGAAGAAAATCAATTACGCGGTGGAATGTACGCATTGTTAGGAAGACTGTTACGCGGTGTTCCTGATCAAACCCTGTTCGAGCAGTTGGATGCAATTGAATACGCAGCTGGAAGTAATTCAGACAAGAAAAATAGCAAAGGCGGGCTTGGTCAGGCTTTGAATTTGCTGAAACTTGCAGCTAAAAGCGTTGACAGTGAAGCACTGGAAGAGGAATATCACGCCCTCTTTATTGGCATGGGTCGTGGAGAACTGGTGCCCTTTGCTTCGTGGTATCTCACCGGATTCTTGATGGAAAAACCACTGGGAGTTCTTCGTGAGGATCTGTTGCGTCTGGGTTTTGAAAGACAGGAAGGTGTGCATGAACCGGAAGACCATGCTGCAGCACTTTGTGAAGTGATGGCTATGCTGATATTGTCCGAAGATTCAAATGAAAATGAATCCACCAATTTCTTCCGTAACCACATTGAAGCCTGGATTGACCGATTTTACACTGATCTGGAAAAAGCTGAGCATGCCTGTTTTTACCGCTCAGTCGGTACTTTAGGTGCTGAGTTTAACCGTTTTGAAAAACAATACCTTTCCATGCTTGCCTGAAAGCAAAATAAATATTTCCTCTTTTTTTCTTGTTCCTGCTAACTCTTCATCGTGCTAATTATGCATCTGGAGAGTGTAATGAGTTTATGAGAAGATTATCCTGAATCAATAATGCTCTGATTTATATTAGTTTGTTCTCTTCAAGAAAAGTATTTGCATCCTTCCTTTTTTAGTCATATATTCAATATAGGTATTGATTCAATGAGATAATCGTGACATACGATTATCTCTTCCCTCCTCCCTTTAGTCATGCTGAAACTGACAAGAGTTACAAAAAAATATGGTACTCAAACCGTCGTTGACAACTTGGATCTGAACATTCCGCAGGGTATTGTTTTTGGTCTTCTTGGACCAAATGGTTCTGGAAAAACAACGATCCTGAGAATGGCTATGGGGTTGCTCAAACCAACTTCCGGACGACTAAGCATTTTAGAAAAATATTCACCGGGCGATAAATTGGTGAGAAAAAAGCTGGGTTATATGCCTCAACAACTGGCTGTCTATCCTGGTTTGTCGGTATACGAAAATGTTCTGTTTTTTGGGAGGTTATACGGAATTCCTGAAAGCGTAGTTCAATCCCGCACACACAAATTACTTAAGATGGTAGAACTCGAGCCAGAGCAGAATAAATTAGCAGGCGATCTTTCCGGCGGAATGCTGCGACGACTGATGCTGGCGACTACCCTTATCCACCAACCATCATTGATTATTTTGGACGAGCCGACAGCAGGTGTTGATCCATCTTTGAGGTTGCGTTTCTGGGACTGGTTTGCAGAGTTAGCGCAAACTGGGACTACTATTTTGATAACAACACATCATATCAGTGAAGCCAGTCGTTGTGATAAAGTTGCATTTTTAAGGGAGGGTAAATTACTTGAGTATGATACTCCTGAGAGTCTCATGGAACGTTACAATTGTAATGATTTGGAAAAAGCTTTCGTTCAGGCAACTCAAGCAAGGATAGGAGGCTGATTATGGTCACTCATTGGATATCCTGGCGGATAATACGAGAAATAATGAGGGATCGTCGAACTTTGGCATTTTTCTTCCTTGTTCCATTGCTTGTTATGTCACTGATATATTATGCTTTGCAGGAAGATGAGACTGCGAGACTTGGAGTTGTTTCCCGTGGAGTGATGCGCCTCTTTGAAGCAGATTTGATGATGACTCTGGAGGAAGAGGACATTGAACTGGTTTCACTTGATATTCCGGACGAAGAAGTTGATCCAGAACTTTTGGAAAAATTAATTTGGGCTGAATTGCGTGATGGCCATGCGGAAGGGATTCTGTTTTTAGGAGAACAATTACTGGAGGAACGTTTTGATGGAAAAAGAGGAAGGATCGATTTTTATTTGGAAGGTTCCAGGCCAACTTTGACAGCATCAGTTGTTGAATCTGTTGCTTCTGCGATGGATGATTTAGCAGCTTCACTTCCGGTAGTTATTGATAGTTCCTGTTCGGCGTTTTGTGCAAACTCGGTCAACATTAAACCCCTTGATCTGGAAGAACATTTTCTTTATGGCTCAGAAGATTATCGTTTGATAGACTTTTTCCTGCCGGTATTCCCCCCATTCTTTGTCTTTTTCTTTACATTTCTCATTACGACAATTACCTTCCAGCGCGAGCGTTTACGTGGAACACTTGAGAGGTTATTGATTGCACCTGTGTCTTTTGCTCAAATTGTGATGGGTTACATAGGTGGATTTATTATTTTTTCCGGCTGTCAGGCAGTAATCATATTGACATTTATACTAACACTGATGAGCTTCAAGATAACGCTCTCACAGGTCGGAGCAATAACTATTTTGACTTTGCTGATGCTCCTGATTTCACTTGTCCTGGGTTTGCTGGCTTCATTCCTTGCGGCAAACGAGTTTCAGGCGGTGCAATTCATCCCGCTAGTTATTTTGCCGCAGATATTTTTAAGTGACATGATTTGGAGTATTGATAGTTTTCCTGTATTTTTTCAGTGGATTTCACTCGCTTTGCCGTTAACACACGCAAACGTAGCGATGCGAAACGTTTTGTTGAAACAGCAAAATCTTTGGGATTCCTGGCCCCAACTGCTTACTCTGAGTGGATTTTTCCTGGGTATTCTCCTCTTCCTTGTCCTTGTCTCAAGTCGGCAACAAAACTCTGCCTGAACTTTGTTTGCTCAAAGTGGGACATTCTGTCCTGCATGAGACATTTTAGCAGGTGTCACTCGTCAAGTTTTAGAGTCTGTTAGTCATATTGGTAATTATTTTAGATTATATTCCCAATATTCTTGGTCTTTGAATTGCTGTATTTACAGACTAATGTAAATAAACTTTATTTTTATCCTACTTTTTGGAGGAAGCATGAAGAACGAAGAAACCACAAGCGGACGTCGCGGTTTTTTAAAAGGAGTTGTAGTTGCCGGTTCAGGTGCGGCTGTAGCAATCACAGCATCAAAGATGATTTCACCGGAGCAAGTCGACGCTTCACCCGTAAAAGAAGATAACTCTTCGAAAGGTTATCATCTGAGTGAGCATATTAACGCTTATTATAAAACGACTTCATTTTAGGTTTGGGGACTGCTAAGCATTTGCCAGGCTAAGCTTCAGGTCAAAATGCTGCTAAACGTCAACAAACAAACAACAGGCATTATAGTAATGGAGAAACAACAATGAAATTAATCAGAAAAAAAGCTGAGAATCAGGAACAGGCGCAAGGAGTATCAGCAGGTTTTAAGGGGTCTTCGGTTGACCGTAGAACCTTTTTGCGTAATTCCGGTTTAGCGGCAGGAGGCACGGCACTGACGTCGATGCTCACGCCGGGAATGATGAAGAAGGCACATGCCGCCTCAGGTAGTGCAGCGGGAGGCAAAATTGAGAAAATTCGCTCAATATGTACCCATTGCGCGGTAGGTTGCGGTGTTTATGCTGAAGTTCAAAATGGTGTCTGGACTGGACAGGAGCCTGCATTTGATCATCCAATCAGTCTGGGTGCTCACTGTGCTAAAGGAGCTGCCGTACGCGAACATGGACATGGCGAACGCCGGCTAAAGTACCCGATGAAACTTGTTGGTGGCCAGTGGAAACGTGTTTCCTGGAATCAGGCCATTGATGAGGTAGGTGATCAAATGATGCAGATCCGTGAAAAATCAGGACCGGATTCGGTGTACTGGCTTGGTTCAGCGAAGTTCAACAATGAACAATCCTATCTGTTCAGAAAGTTTGCGGCAATGTGGGGCACGAATAATGTGGATCACCAAGCTCGGATTTGTCACTCAACTACAGTTGCAGGTGTAGCAAATACATGGGGCTACGGTGCGATGACTAACTCCCTCAATGATATTCATAACAGTAAATCGATGCTGGTTATTGGTGGAAATCCATCAGAAGCACATCCGGTTTCAATGCTGCATATTTTTAAAGCAAAAGAAAAGGGAGCAAAACTGCTGGTGATTGACCCGCGTTTCACGCGTACCGCAGTACATGCTGATCATTATGTACGCATCAGGCCAGGAAGTGATGTGGCAATAATCTGGGGGATGATGTGGCATATTTTTAATAATGGCTGGGAGGATCAGGAATATATCGATCAACGTGTTTTCGGAATGGAAGATGTAAAAGCAGAAGTTGAAAAATGGACTCCTGCTGAAGTAGAACGCGTTACCGGTGCTGATGAAGCAACGGTCAAAAAAGCTGCTGAAATAATGGCGAAGAATTCACCGGGAACTTTCATCTGGTGTATGGGCGGAACACAGCACACGATTGGAAATAATAATACACGTGCTTATTGCGCGTTTCAACTGGCATTGGGTAACATTGGTAAAGCAGGCGGCGGAGCAAATATTTTCCGCGGACACGACAATGTGCAGGGTGCTACTGACTTTTGTATTCTTTCGCATAGTCTGCCGGGTTATTACGGCTTGTCAGCCGGAGCCTGGAAACATTGGTCGCGTGTTTGGGATCTGGATTTTAACTGGGTTAAATCACGTTTTGACCAACAGGCCTATGAAGGTGGTAAATCACCCATGCATACCAAAGGTATTCCGGTTTCACGCTGGATAGACGGGGTGCTTGAAGATAAAGAAAATATTACTCAGAAAGACAACATCAGGGCCATGGTCCTCTGGGGTCACGCACCAAACAGTCAAACTCGTGGTAAGGAAATGAAAACCGCCATGGAGAAGTTGGACTTGATGGTGATCATTGATCCATATCCAACAGTTTCGGCTGTGATGCACGACCGCAAGGATGGAGTATATCTCCTTCCGGCCTCGACACAGTTTGAAACATACGGTTCTCTTACCGCTTCCAACCGCTCACTGCAGTGGCGTGACAGAGTAATCGCTCCTCTGTTTGAATCTCTTCCGGATCATACGATCATGTATAAGTTTGCCCGGAAATTTGGTTTCGATAAAGAATTCACGAAAAATATCAAAGTTGTCAATGAAGAGCCTTATATCGAGGATATTACCCGTGAGTTCAACGGAGGTATGTGGACCATCGGTTACACAGGTCAAAGTCCGGAGCGTTTGAAACTTCAACAGAAAAACTGGCATACCTTTAATACAACTTCACTGAAAGCAGAAGGTGGACCTGTTGATGGAGAATATTACGGACTGCCGTGGCCGTGTTGGGGGACTCCGGAAATGAAACATCCTGGAACACCAAACCTTTATGATCCAAGTAAACCAGTTGCGGAAGGCGGTCTTAACTTCCGTGCACGTTTCGGTGTTGAGCATGAAGGTGTGAATTTGCTGGCGGAAGGTTCGTTTCCAGTAGGTAATGAGTTACGAGACGGCCATCCGGAATTTAGTATGGCTATGCTAGAAAGACTCGGTTGGGACTCAGATTTAACAGCTGCGGAAAAAGCAGCGATAGCAAAAGTTGCCGGCAGCAAGACCAACTGGAAAACAGATCTTTCCGGTGGAATTCAGCGCGTTGCAATCAAACATGGTTGCGCACCATTCGGAAATGCAAAGGCCAGAGTGAAGGTCTGGACATTCCCGGATCCTGTGCCTGTTCATAGAGAACCGCTCTATACCAGCCGTCGGGATTTGGTGGCTAAGTATCCAACTTATGAGGATCGGAAAAGTCATTACCGCCTGCCAACCCGTTAC
The DNA here is from genome assembly GCA_018645085.1 of Deltaproteobacteria bacterium. Taxonomy (GTDB): domain Bacteria; phylum SAR324; class SAR324; order SAR324; family NAC60-12; genus Arctic96AD-7. Next base: position 10,352 of record JABGPG010000273.1, on the reverse strand, counting down.
GAAAGCATACAGTCCACAGATCATACCGGACAGTATCCGTTGATTTTAACCAGCGGTCGTCTGGTTGAGTATGAAGGTGGAGGTGATGAATCTCGATCAAATCCTTGGCTGGCAGAACTACAGCAGGAAATGTTTGCGGAAATTAATCCGAAAGACGCAAATGACAATGGAATCAAGGATGGTCTGGATATCTGGCTGGAAGGTGCAGAAGGAGCGCGTCTTAAAGTCAAGGCCATGATTACTCGGCGTGTTGCACCAGGAGTGGTTTTCATGCCGTTCCATTTTGGCGGACACTTTGAAGGCAAAGATCTGCGTAACAAGTATCCAAAAGGAAGCGATCCCTATGTGTTGGGTGAGGCTGCCAATACGGCACTTACCTATGGATATGATTCTGTCACACAAATGCAGGAGACTAAGTGCTCGCTGTGTAAAATTGAACTGGCATAACTGAGATAAGGAGAACCAATGGCTCGAATGAAATTTCTCTGTGACGCCGAACGTTGCATAGAATGCAATGCTTGCATCACAGCTTGCAAAAATGAAAATGATGTACCCTGGGGAATTAACCGACGCAGGGTTGTAACTCTTAATGATGGTGAACCGGGTGAGAAGTCAATCTCGGTCGCCTGCATGCACTGTACAGATGCGCCTTGTCAGGCAGTCTGTCCGGTTGACTGCTTCTCGACGACATCTGATGGTGTTGTCCTGCACAATAAAGACATGTGCATCGGATGTGGTTACTGCTTCTACGCCTGTCCTTTTGGCGCACCGCAGTTTCCTCAAAACGAAGCATTTGGTGTTCGTGGTAAAATGGACAAATGTACTTACTGTGCAGGTGGTCCTGAAACCGCGGATGGTTCTGCTGAAGAAGAGAGTAAGTACGGTTCCAACCGTTTAGCCGAAGGCAAACTACCTCTCTGTGCGGAAATGTGTTCGACAAAAGCTTTGCTGGCTGGTGATAGTGACCAGATTTCGCAAACCTTCACATCAAGGGTCATGCAACGCGGAGGACGTCCTGATACTTGGGGCTGGTCCAGCGCCTACGGAGAATAGAGGAGATTCATATGTTGAATTCAGAAAATAATACTACAGATGAAGGTAGCCGTAGAAAACGTCGCAATCGCAGGATTTTGTGGACGTTTGTCGCCATGTGGATGATTGTTGTCCTGGCACCAATTCCCGGTTATTTTATGACCACGGATACGGTACAGGCCAAGGGTGAATTCACTGATAATCCACGCTCCGCTTATTGGGGCGAGATTAGACAAGGCGGAAGTGGCTACACAACAGACCGGGCTCCGGAAGCAGGGAATCTGGTTAACGACAGTGGTGAAATCTGGCGTGTGTTGCGTAATGACACAATTTCGCCTTATGGTGCATGGCTGATTGCCTTTATACTGGTGGCAGTTGCTGGGTATTTCATGTTTGCGGGACCGATGAAAGTTGAAGGCGAACTTTCCGGTACCAAAATAAAACGTTGGAATCTCTACGATAGATGTATCCATTGGATTGTTGCTGTGACTTTCTTTGTCATGTCAATCAGCGGTTTGATTCTACTTTATGGAAGAGCGGTTTTGATACCACTTTTTGGTAGAGAGGGTTTCGCCGGACTTGCCATGTTCTGTAAAGATGTTCACGACTTGTTGGGAATTCCTTTTGCAGTTGCACTGGTGATGATGATTCTGCCTTGGCTCAAGGACAACATGTTTCGCTCAGAAGACGCGGAATGGTTGGCTAAATCAGGGGGGATGTTTGACGGCAGTCATCCGTCATCCGGTAAAAATAACGCTGGTGAAAAAATCTGGTTCTGGCTGCTGACAATCGGAGGTACTGTGCTGATTGTTTCCGGAGTAATTCTGGTTATGCCTAACCTTGAACCGCTGCGCAATACCATGATTACCATGCACATTCTGCATTCTGTCAGTGGTTTGATTTTGATTGCAGTTTCACTGGGACATACCTACATGGGAAGCATTGGAGTAGAAGGTGCTTTCAACGGAATGGTAACCGGTGAGGTAGATACTGCGTGGGCTAAGCAACATCACGATTTGTGGTATGCTGAACAAATGGGTGAAGAAGCTCCTGCAAAAGCCAAAAAATCCGCTAAATCTTCAAGTGGTCCTGCGGGACTTTCAACCGGTAAAGTATCAGCTTCTTGATTCTCTATCGGCTATAATACTTCAGAATTATAAAGCGGGGTTTCCGTTCGGAAGCCTCGTTTTATTTTTCCCTCCTCATTGAAAATATTACTTCTGTATAAATTCTTTCCATTTGCCTTGCACAAGCATATTAGTTGTGAGAGCATCAAGGATTTTTCATCCGTATTTTCACGGATTCTCTGAATGCCAGCTTGGCTGGGACATTGAGGATGTACTTGAAAAGTCTTAAATATAAATTTAATTCCTTGCAGACAATTTGTTAAATGAAGTCAATAGCTGACATTCGCATGCGCGGATTTCTTAAGCGAACACCTGTCAAAACATTGCTGAAATTGATCAAGGAACACTCACAGTTATTATCTTCAGAAGAGATACTTACTGTAGAAGCAAGTGGGCGGATATTAGCACAGGAAATAATTTCACCTGTAAATGTGCCAAACTTTGAGCGCTCAGCCATGGACGGATATGCTATTGATGCTGAATCCACCTTTGGAGCGACTAGTTACAATCCGTTAATGTTTCGAGTTGTCGGACAAATTACTCCTGGACAAACGTTTGATGCAGAAGTTCAGTCCGGAGAAGCATTGAGTATCATGACTGGAGGGCCACTGCCAAAAGGGACGAATGCAGTTTTGATTGCAGAAAATGCTGAATTAGTCTGCAATCAAATTCAAGTTCTTGATGCAGTATCTCCAGGAAAACATGTAGGGCAGATTGGTGAAGATATTAAGAAAAACCAGTCTTTACTCAAGAGTGGTCGTACTCTCCGCCCGCAGGACATCGGAGTTTTGTCGAGTATCGGTTTGAAAAATGTTAAAGTTATCCGCAAACCGGAAGTTGAATTATTGATCACCGGAAATGAATTGCTGAAACCCGGAGAGCAAGCCGGCGGAGTAAAAATCATTGATTCAAATTCTGTCATGCTCTCACCATTGATTAAACGCGATGGCGGTCTTTTAACAGCAGTTCATCATCTTCCGGATGAGCGCGATTTATTACAGCAGCATTTAAGTGAATCAACTGCTGATCTCATTTGCGTAACTGGCGGTACTTCTGTGGGAATTGAGGATTATGGACCGATCCTGCTGGATGAACTTGGTGAATTACTAGTACACGGAATACCAATGCGACCTGCTGCTCCGACGGGATTTGGGCTGATTCCCGGAAAATCAGCGGGCGCCGCGAAAAAAGTATTTTTGCTGCCGGGAAATCCAGTCTCATGTTTATCAGCCTATGATTATTTTGTCGGCCGTTCGCTGAGGCTGATGGGCGGGCGTTCGGCAGACTGGCCTTACCGGACTAAACTTGTGAAACTTGCAACTAAAATATCTTCCCAAATTGGTCGTACTGAATATGTGCGTCTCCGGATTGAAAACGAACGTGCTTATTTTATTGCTGCCGGTGGTGCCTCAATTCTGTCTACGACAACTCAAGCGGACGCATTTATGTTGACTGAAGAAGAATCAGAAGGATTTGCGGAAGGTGATGAAGTGTTGGTGTGGCTCTATGATGAATAAATTACTATTAGTAATCCTCATCTGCATTATCGGCACAGGGATTGTTCAGGCAGAACCGATCAGATTAGCAACGACTACCAGTACCGAAAACTCAGGTCTGCTTAAAGTTCTCATTCCGTATTTTGAAAAACAGACAGGCAATGTGGTGCATGTGCTTTCAGTCGGTACTGGACAGGCACTGCGTATGGGGCAGGACGGCAATGTAGATGTAGTGCTGGTGCATGCGCCAACAGCGGAAATGCGTTTTGTTGATGCAGGATTTGGCTTAAATCGTCGCAGTCTGATGTACAATGATTTTGTGATTGTCGGACCTACTGATGATCCGGCAAATATCCATGGTGAAAATAATGCTGTGAGAAGTTTACAGAAAATTGCACGTGGAAAAAATTTGTTTGTTTCGCGTGGTGACGATTCCGGGACTCATAAAAAGGAACTGCAACTCTGGAAAAAAGCCCAATGGAAACCGGAAATATCATGGTATCGTGAAGTAGGACAGGGTATGGGACGTGCCCTGCAAATTGCTGACGAATTGAATGCTTATACAATTACTGATCGAGGAACATGGCTGGTTATGCGCGCTAAATTATCACTAAAATTATTGGCAGAAGGCGATGCTGAATTATATAATCCTTACAGCATAATCGCGGTCAATCCCGCACGATATCCGAGCATCAATTATCTGGGTGCCATGTCGCTGATTGCCTGGTTGACCTCAGTTGAAGGTCAAAACCGTATCAGGAATTTCCGTCTGCAGGGACAACCATTGTTTATCCCAACTGCAATTAAAAACTGAAATGAACGGTTTACTGTTAACTACACAACAAGCATTACAATTACTGTTATACGGTGATGCCGAATTATGGTCGATTGTCCTGCTTTCCTTTTCGGTCTCACTTAAAGCAATTTTGCTAACCACTCCTGTCGCACTGCTGCTCGCCTTTGGGTTGCATCATGGGAATTTTCCGGGTAGCAGATTTATTCTTGCTTTCTTTAATTCACTACTTTCTGTGCCGACTGTTGTAGTAGGATTATTCCTGTATGTACTGCTGACACGTCAAGGTCCTTTTGGTGATTTAAAGTTATTATTCACCCAAAGCGCCATGGTAATCGGACAGATGTTTTTATGTTTTCCTGTTTTGGTAGCATTGGGTTATGCCGCAATTCAGACAGCGGACCGTAGAGTATGGGAAACAGCACGTACCCTGGGTGCGCCTACGTGGTTTACAATCCTGACTATATTTTATGAGGTGCGTTTTGGCTTGCTGGCAGCAGTGCTTACCGGATTTGGCAGGGTTATTTCGGAGGTGGGAATTTCGATGATGGTAGGTGGTAATATCATGGGATATACACGGAACATTACCACTGCAATTGCCCTTGAAACTAGTAAAGGCGAGTTTGCACAGGGAATCGCGCTGGGTTTGGTTTTGTTGTCACTCGCTTTTCTGCTGACTGCATTTCTGAGTTATATTCAGAGTAAAAAAAGGGTCACTACATGAGCGAACCTTTGTTTGTATTTCATGGTATTGAAAAAACTTTTGCTGAAGTTGAAATTCTGCGTAAAGTCGATTTGTCTCTTTTTCCTGGGAAGTGTATTTTGCTCACAGGAAAAAATGGTTCCGGTAAAACTACCTTGCTGAAAATCATTGCCGGACTTGAAAAACCAGAAAAAGCTGAAATTGAACTTTCCGGAAAGTCGCGTTGCTGGAAAAAAGTCATGCCCATTATACGCAAGGAAATTATTTACCTGCATCAACAAGCATTTTTGTTCAGTGGTACTGTAGAATCAAACGTTGCTTATGGTTTACGTTTCACTTCTTTAACCCGTGAACAACGCAGGGAATCTCTCAAGAAAGCGCTTGAATGGTCCGGACTGACTGAATTGGCAAAACAGCAGGCAAATACTTTATCAGGTGGTGTTCAGCAGCGTGTTGCTTTTACCCGAGCCTGGATTTTGAAACCTAAGGTACTGTTGCTGGATGAACCTGTTTCCAACATGGATCAGGAGTCAAGGGAGCAAGCGTGTCTTTTAATGCAGCAGATGAAGTCGTCCGGTATGTCAATTGTGATCACCAGCCATGTTCCGCAATACTTTGACGGACTGGCTGATGTACAGTATGATCTCTCAAATGGACAATTGCTACAATGAACATTTTCAATAGGCAGTCAGTTTAGCAATAGTTTTGTAGTTGAAACAATAAGTTGAATTAATAATGATTATTTTATGTTAACAGTAACTCCACCTCTGCTTGGATTTTGTGCTTATAGCGGCACCGGAAAAACAACCTTGCTGACACGTTTGATTCCTGTTTTAAACCGTAATGGCTTAAAAATAGGACTGGTCAAACATGCTCATCACCAGTTTGATATTGACCATCCGGGCAAAGACAGCTATGAGTTGCGAAAAGCCGGAGCTTGTGAAATGATGGTTGCTTCAGCAAAACGCTGGGCACTCGTACATGAGTCGCCTGAAAGAAAAGGTGACCCGTCACTTGAGGAGCTACTACCGCATTTGTCGCTCAGTGAATTGGATCTAGTTCTGGTTGAAGGGTTTAAGCACGCACCACTGGCAAAGATTGAACTGCACCGGCCGAGTCTTGGAAAACCGCTGTTATACCCAAATGACTCCGACATCATTGCCTTAGCAACAGATTTAGCTCCAGACGAAAATATTCAGTTGCCCGTTTTAGATTTAAATGATATTGATGAAATTGCTGATTTTATCAAAGAGCGCTTTTTACTTAATAATTAAAAACCCGAAATTTCACCTGATTTTCTTTTTTGCATGTAATCAAGTCTGAATATAATGAACAGTCC
>JABGPG010000273.1:0-3762 GCA_018645085.1 Deltaproteobacteria bacterium | reverse complement strand
CTGGAAAGCGTACAGCAGGTGACTCAGCGGACTAGCCAAAAAAAGAAAGATGAGGCATCTTCGCCAAATAAAACTGAGACACTTGGCCACAAAATGGGTGGTATGATTGGCCGATGTGAAATCATGAAAGATATGTGCGAAGTCATTGGACAGATTGCCTCAACGCCTTCTACTGTACTTTTAGAAGGAGAATCCGGAACAGGCAAGGAAATGGTGGCAAACACAATTCATCAGATGAGCGGACGTTCCGGACTTTTCGTACCTGTTCATTGTGCCTCTATTTCTCCACAACTTTTGGAGAGTGAATTGTTCGGTCACGCAAAAGGCGCTTTTACCGGAGCACATCAGGCAAGAGAAGGTTTGTTTCACCATGCAATCGGAGGCACATTGTTTCTGGATGAAATTGGAGAGATGCCTTTGGAAATGCAGGTCAAACTCTTACGTTTCATGGAGGAAGGAACAATCCGCAGGGTTGGTGAAAATGAAGAATCACCTGCTGAAGTACGCATCATCTGCGCTACCAACAGGACTTTGGCGGAAGAGGTTAAAGCCGGAAATTTCCGCGAAGACCTCTTTTTTAGAATCAACGTTCTGCTGATTCATTTACCTCCTTTACGCGAGCGTTCAGAAGACATTCCATTGCTGGCACAACACTTTTCCGAAGAACTTGCACCTAAACTAAAACGCATTCCGTTAGAATTCAGTAAAGCAGATTTAGCCTTTTTTAATAATTACAACTGGCCTGGAAATGTGCGTGAATTGAAAAATGTGGTTGAACGCTCAATGCTGCTGAATCGTTCACTTGAAGAATGCTATCAAACTGGAAGTACTATAGACTGCCTTGTGCCTCCTGCCTTAAAAGGCAGAACTGAAGAACTTGAACTCTGCGAAGTTGAAAAGAATCATATTTTGAAGGTTCTGAACGGTGCCGATGGCAACAAATCAGCAGCATCCAGATTACTCGGAATTGCCAGGAAAACTCTGGAACGTAAACTCAAGGACTGGAATACTGAACTTTGATCAGCGAACAAGCTCAGGGAACATTTATTAGTGCTGCGCTCTGTTTTTGGATAATCCGCTTGCGGTTTTACTCTCCAAGATCTTCCTGTAAAGAATTAATATAGGCCAACAGCTTTTCGAAATCAGCTAAATTATCATCTGTTTGCAGTTCCTGATATTCCACGCAGCTGCTTTTTACAGCAAGCCATTCCTCTGCATAATAAGTCGCCAGCAATAGTGTTTGAGTCAGCAGGGCATATTTCCTTTGCCCTTGTGTATCATGGTTTTCAAGACAAGATTTTTCTTCTTCTCTGAGCTCACGGAAAACCTGCGAGATACGATCCAGATTGAGTTGCGCTGTAGACCTGTGAGAATCTCCTACCTTTACATCTACTCTTTCTCTGAGTTTATCCCAGAATTGATCTGCAATTCTCTTATTGAGTTTTTCAAATATCAACAGTTCAAGTATGTGCCATTTTTGAAAACTGGACATTGAAACATCCAGGAAACAACGTTCCAAAGGTGAAAGCTGGTTATGTTTAGCAACCTTCATCTTTCCTTTACCGCTCAAGAGCCATTCTGCACGGTAGCCGTGTTTCAGCTCAATTGAGTTTGCGAGCGGAATTGTCAACCCTGCCGGACCAGTCAAAACTTTATGGAAAGAAGTTGGTTTCAAACCTATGCTTTCCGAAAAAGCGCGGCTTGATTTTCCGGATGCCTTAAAAACTGTGTTGAGACGCACCCGCACCTCTTGTTTGTGTTGCTCTAATTCAGTCATACGAGATCTGCTGTGTCTTGTTTTTATTGTTGCGTATTTCAGGAAAAGAACGTTTCCACTTTTAAAATATAAACCGGTATTTTAATGCTCACCGCCCCAAATCAACTTTCCGCTTTCACTAAAGTTGTATCCGCCTAACTGTCTGGCTTGTTTCAAAATAACCGGAGAACGCAGATGTTCCAGAAATGTTTGAAATATTTTACGAAAATAAACATCACGCCGCACCGCAAAATCTAAAGCTTCCCAGCCGATCTCAACAAATGCCAAGCCAAATTCCGTAGCGACACTGCGTGTTCCGGTAGCTGCGTCTACCTGTCCGGAAACTATGAGTGCCGCAGTTTCACGATTGGAAAACACTTTTACTGTGGAAGATAAATCCTTGATTTTCATATTGTACTGAGTCAACAACTCATTGAGAAAATGCAGTGTTCCGGAACCATCCTGACGAATTCCCCATTTAAGTTCCGAACGCAACAGAGACTCGGCAGAGCAATCAGCAGGTTTGCGCTCAGGATGAATCATAAAACCTCTCTCCCTTTTAAACGCACGTACAAGTACCCACTGCTGATGCTGTTTATAATTCTGCAGCAAAGCAGGATGACGCTGTTGACTTTCGTCAAACCCACCCCAGTTCAAACAACTGGCATTGACTTTCTGAGCAGAGAGTAATTCTAATCCAAGTCTCGTACCAGTTCCGGTGTAACTCACCAGAGCGTGTGACTTCATGTTGTTTGAAAGTCTGAGTAGCGTCCGGTAAAGCAGTGGATCCTCACTTCCCGCTATCACCAACCGGTCAGTAAAGACACCTCCATGCGCGGATTCGAGCATCCAGCGATCAACAAGTTCACGCGGGAACATCCATTTTCCGGTAACTTTTGTTGCGGGAATTTTTTCTTCTGTTGCGAGCGCATATATTTTTTTCTCGTTAAGTTGCAGATATTCCGCAACTTGCTTTACGGTCATAAAACGCTTACTCGAATTGTTCTCGCTCATACTTCTAATTCAGCTTTCCGGCGACGTTCACGACGGGTGCTGTCTTCGCTGTTATTTGCGGAATCTTCAAATCTGGAAGCAGTTTTTTCCTGCGGTTTTGCGTCAAAAATCAATGTGTCTGCACCGTTGTAAACAAGAAAGTGCTTTCCGCCTGCACGCGCAATTGTGGTTACACCTAGTTCTTTTGAGAGTTCCATTCCCATTTGTGTGATTCCGGCACGTGAAAACAAAACCGGAATTCCCATTTGCGCGACTTTGATCACCATTTCTGAAGTCAGGCGTCCGGTAGTATAGAATAATTTGTCGTCACCGTCTATAGCTTCTAAAAGCATGTGTCCGGCAATTGCGTCAGTTGCGTTATGTCGACCAACATCTTCAATAAAAATTTCTATCTCTTCACCTTTGCACAAAGCACAACCGTGAACTGCACCGGATTTTTTGTAAACATCATTGTATTCACGAATATTATGCAAAAGACGGTAAAACGAAGATTGCGCTAAAGATGGTTTTGCGAGATTTATATCTGCTAAATTTTCCATCATATCACCAAACATGGTGCCTTGCCCGCATCCGGAAGTCACGGTACGTTTTTTAAGTTTTTCCTCCCAACCCTCACTACCGTTCCGGGTTACCACCACCGCAGAGTCAATGTCCCAATCAACTTGTACAGCTTTTATTTCATCCGCGCTTTTTATAAAACCCTGATTGTGCAGATAACCGATTACCAGCAACTCCGGATATTTACCCAAAGTCATCAGGGTGACAATTTCCTGTTTATCCACATAGATAGTTAAGGGACGTTCGCCGGTGATGTGAGTTTCACGGGTTTTGCCAAATTCATCAGTTACGCTTACCGGATATGAAGCCGCGACACCGGCATTTGTCATCTCAGGTCGCATATGCTCATCTTGTTGTTTCATAGGGCCTCCACCTCTTTTTCAGTTTCTTGTCGGCTTGTGTACTTTATTCTATTTTGTTGCATCAATTCTTGT
>JABGPG010000126.1 GCA_018645085.1 Deltaproteobacteria bacterium | reverse complement strand
CAGGCACGCTTGAAATTTTTAGTAGCAAAACTCGGCATTGAAGAATTTCGACGTCTGGTTTGGGAAGAACGCCAAGTGTTAACTGACGATCCACGCTGGACTTCTTATCTTGAAGAATTGCCTGCATATGCTGAAAAGCCTTTGAAATCGCCTTCGACACTTTCTGAAGAAAAACCATTTCCTGAAGGTTTTACGGAATGGCAGCGTTCCAACGTCAAAGCGCAGAAGCAGCCGGGATATGCGATTGCGACTGTGGCTTTACCTCTTGGTGATCTCAGCAGTGAGCAAACCCGTAAGCTGGCTGATGTTGCCCGACTTTATATCGGTGACAGCATCCGTACAACCGTGGAACAAAATTTTGTTTTCCGCTGGGTCAGTGAAGCGGACCTTCCGGATTTATATCTGGATCTGCAGAAAATTGGCCTGGCTGATTCTGGCGCGAATACAATTATTGATGTAACCTCCTGCCCCGGAACCGATACCTGCAAACTCGGAATTTCCGCGAGCCGCGGTTTGGCGGAAGAATTGCGCACACGGCTGGCAGCAAAATCTTATGAAATGGATGAAGCGGTACGGAATTTACGAATCAAAGTCAGCGGTTGTTTCAATTCCTGCGGACAACACCATGTGGCGGACATTGGATTTTTCGGTAACAGCCGCACCCTCAATGGTTATAAAGTACCTCATTTTCAAGTGATACTGGGCGGACAATGGGCGGAAAATGCCGGTGCTTTCGGCATGACAATCGGTGCGGTTCCGTCTAAACGTATCCCGGAAGTGGTGGACAGGATTACGGATCACTATGTTCGTTCTCGTAAACAGGGTGAAATATTTTGTGATTTTATTGCACGAATCGGCAAAAAAGAGCTGCGTTCGCAAATTGAAAACTTGATGAAAAACGCTCCGACTTTTGAGGAAAATCCGGATTTCTATCGTGACTGGGGCGATCCCCGTGAATTTACGATGCTCGACCGTGGTATTGGAGAGTGTGCCGGAGAAGTGATTTCATCTTCACAATTCGATCTGGCGGATGCCGAGCGGGAAGTCTTTGAAGCGCAGTTGGAACTGGAAAAGAAAAATTATGCAGAAGCTGACGCACTGGCTTATCGTAGCATGGTCGGCGCTTCACGTGCTTTGGTTAAACAACAGTACTATGATATTCCCGAACCTCCGGAAATCGTAGTTGAAGAATTTACCCACCGCTTTTTGGACACAGAGTTATTTTACGATAAATACGCAAAAGGTAAATTTGCACGCTATCTGCTGCAGCGGCATCAACAAGGACCGGTTCACGCTGACGCGGATTCTGTTCATCAACTGATAGATCAAGCACAGTTGTTCATTGACGCGGCCTATGCCTGCTACGCCCGTTGCGCCGTCGAATAAACTGTCTTATGAAGCATTGCCCGGGATTCCGCCTAATTCAACAGGAATGCGGAAACATTCGCTGTTAATTAGCGGTTATTCGGAACTTAAACAAATAACACTTTTTGGAGTACTTTATGGAACTGCAACGACTCAGCATTAAATTACTCGCTGAAGAAACGAATATTAACGCAACTGAATTTGTGCCAGTCTTTCATTCGTGGATTCGTAATAAAAAACTGAAAGACCATTTAATGATTGATGTGGCTGACTATAATCATGTTCCTGAAGGTCCCGGAACTTTATTGGTAACTCATGAGGGAAATTATTCTCTGGCAAGTGATGATGGAAAATTGTCTCTGCTTTATCAGCGTAAACGTTTTCATGAGGGTACAATCTCAGTGCGACTGAATACCGCTTTGAAGGCTGTATTGAATGCTGCGGAATTTTTAGAACAGGAAGCGGAATTTAAGGGCCGGCTTAGTTTTGAGCGGATACGTTTCTGGGTGATTTCAAATGACCGTTTGAATCTGCCGAATACTGAACAAGCCTTTGAGCAGCTTCGACCTGCTTTAGCCGAAATTGCAGAAGAATTTTTTGCTCATGATCATTTCAGTCTCAGCCGTCATGGAGAAAGGAAAGAACCGCTGAGTATCCTCGTTGAGTCAAATGTTTTAAATTGACACCCCTCCAATCATAAGTACTTTGAAAGCTCATGTTTCCGGGTTTTTCATCATATCCCGGAAACCTGGAGTAGTTCCAAGAGAAGCAGCGAACTGCTGCAACAACGGCCGGTTCTTCATGAACAAGAATTGGAACACGCCATAAACGGCAAGCTTTGTTGCTTTTTTTACTTTACGGATAATAAACCGATCAAAAAGCAGCGTGTTTTGAGATCCATCAGTATATGTTTTAGGTAAAACTACTGGTGTCTTAGTCAGGTTTGTTGCTATAGTAAGTACTTTTAAAGTTGAAATAAAAAGAGCAGCTATCACAAATAAAGATTTATCATCAAAAGGATAATTAGTGACAATTCAAGGTACGGAAGGCCTTCAACGTGGATATATCGTGCCGATCGGCGGTGCGGAGGAAAAACTAAAAAAACCCATAATCTTACAAAAATTCGCTGAACTCTGCGGAGGCAAAAACGCCCGACTGGCCATCATTCCTACAGCATCCAAACTCAAGGAAACAGGGCAGAACTACATTGATATCTTCCGCGATATTGGAGTTGATCACTGTGTTGGGCTGCCGATCGAAGAACGTGCGGACAGCGAACGTGAGGATTATCTGCGTGAGTTAAAAGAAGCGAATGGTATTTTTATTACAGGAGGGAATCAGTTGCGTCTTTCTACTATCATGGGAGGTACTTCCGTAGCACAGATGATACGCCGTAGAAACGCGGATGGAGTCCATTTTGCCGGAACCTCCGCAGGCGCAGCTTTTGTTCCGGAACACATGATAGCCGGTGGGAAAAACAGCCCTACTCCCCGCGAAGGAGGTGTTACTTTTGCTCCCGGGCTTGGATTAACAAACCGGATAGTGGTGGATCAGCATTTCCGACAACGTGACCGTTTAGGACGTCTGCTGTCCGCGGTGGCTTACAATCCGTTTGTTTCCGGAATAGGCATTGACGAAAACACCGCCGCTTTTATTGATCCGGATGGAATGCTTGAGGTGATAGGTACAGGTTCAATTACTGTAGTAGATCCCAGCGAATTATCTCATTCTTCAATGGGTTCTAAAAGCAGGGGTACACCCATCAATTTGACAAATTTACGATTACATCTTTTAAGCGCTGGTGCAAAATACGATATTAACACAAGACAGGTTTTTCTGGACTGAGGCAGACTGACTCAAAACCCTCAACGATGCATAGATAAAATGGAGAAGAAAAATAAATATCCTCCTCTATCTTATTAAGATTCTGTGCTGTTATTTTTTTTGTGCTTTTCGACTTTTTCCTGGATCATCTTTTCTGTCACTCTTCTTCTTAGCTCAATGAGGTTTCATGAAAATCATCTCCACCAATGTTTATCAAGGCCCTAATCTGTATGCGCATTTTCCGGTAATCCGGCACGTGTTGGATTTAGGCATACTTGAAGAGTGGCCCTCCGCAAAAATTGGTCAGCAATTTATTGATCAACTCGTCGAGACTCTGCCCGGACTTGAAGAACACGGTTGCTCATACCGTAAATCCGGAGGTTTCATCCGCAGGATGCGTGAAGACGAAGGCACCTGGATGGGGCACATCATGGAGCACGTTGCCATTGAACTGCAATGCATTGCAGGTTCCGATGTGACTTTTGGACGTACACGTTCCACTGGAACACACGCTGAGTACAACATGGTGTTCCAGTACATGCAGCGCGATGTCGGTCTTAAAGCTGGTGAACTGGCTTTGACTCTACTGCTGAATCTTCTGCCGGAAGAACTCCGCAAGCAAATCGAAACAGTGCCTTCTGCGGATTTTAATTTTGAAGAGGAACGTGACGCTTTCATCAGTTTTTCGCAACGTCATGAATTCGGTCCCAGCACAGGCTCCTTGGTCAATGCGGCAAAAGAACGTGATATTCCTTACCTGCGGCTCAACCGCTACAGTCTGGTTCAGTTTGGTCACGGAAAATATCAACGCAGAATTCAGGCAACGATCACCAGTGAAACAAGGCAAATTGCGGTCGGCATTGCCGGTGACAAAGAGGAAACTCACACTATTCTCTATGATCTTGGACTGCCTACAACTACTCAGCGGATTGCCTATAATGAAGAAGAAGCACTCCAGCAGGCGCATAAAATCGGCTTCCCGGTGGTTCTCAAACCATTAGACGGAAACCACGGACGAGGAGTTTCGGTCAATCTCACTAGTGATGAACAGGTAGTAGTAGCGTTTAATGAGGCTCAATCTCAAAGTACCAACAAAGCAACTATAGTTGAAAATTACGTGACGGGTCTCGACCATCGGATGCTGGTGGTTAATGGTGAACTGGTAGCGGTTTCCAAACGTGTTCCGGGACATGTAGTGGGTGACGGTAAAAATACAATTGAGGAACTTGTAGAAATAGTAAACAGTGATCCCCGCCGTGGAATTGGCCATGAAAAAGTACTAACCCGCCTCAAATTTGACGAACAGGCCGAGCGTCTGTTAAGTGAAGCAGATAAAACCCATGAAACTGTGTTGGCCAAAGATGAAATTTTTTATCTTTGTGCAGCAGGAAATCTTTCGATGGGAGGAACCGCGATTGACATGACTGATGTGGTTCACCCTGATAATCGTGAAATGGCGGTGCGGGCCATTAAGTCTATCGGACTGGATGTAGGCGGAGTTGATTTTCTGACAGATGACATCACTCAATCCTACAAGGATATCGGTGGGGCAATTGTTGAGGTGAATGCTGCACCGGGATTCCGGATGCACGTTGCTCCGAGTGAAGGCAAGCCGCGTGATGTTGCGGCCTCGGTGATGGATATGCTTTTTCCTCCCGGTACTCCAAGTCAAATTCCAATTGCCGGAATTACCGGAACGAACGGGAAGACAACAACTTCACGGATGCTTTCTCATATCCTGAAAACCAGTGGACATATTGTCGGTATGACCTCAACAGACGGAGTTTATATCGACGGACACCTGACTGTAAAAGGTGACATGACCGGGCCTGTTTCCGCGCAAATGGTGCTCCGTGATCCTTCAGTGGATGTGGCTGTAATGGAAGTCGCGCGCGGCGGCATGCTACGTACAGGAATTGGCTTTCGCAATTGTGATGTTGCCGCCTGCCTCAATGTTTCAGGTGATCATCTTGGACTTCGAGGAATAGATACTGTGGAGCAACTGGCACGTATTAAGCGTATTCTCATTGAAATTGCCACTGATACCGCTGTGCTCAACGCAGACGATAACCTTTGTCTGGAAATGGCAAATCACACAAAAGCAGAAAATATCTGTTACATCACACTCGCAGACAATCATCCTCTGGTACGTGAACATATCCGCGCAGAAGGCAGAGCAGTTGTGCTGGAAAAAGGTCTCAATGGTGACATGATCACCATGTACGACAAGGGCTCGCATATACCTCTGCTCTGGACACACTTGATTCCTGCTACTCTGGAAGGAAAAGCGGTTCACAACGTACAAAACGCAATGTTCGCCGCAGCACTCGCTTACAGCATGGGGAAGCCGCTGGATGACATTCGTCATGGGCTGCGCACCTTTAATACTACATTCTTCCAGGCACCGGGGCGCATGAATATTTTTGATGAATATCCCTTCAAAGTTATTCTGGATTATGCACATAATGCTGCTGCTTTTAAGGGAATGTGTCATCTCGTTTCACGTTTGGAAACTCATGGAAAAAACATCTGTGTGATTTCCATGCCTGGAGACAGAAGGGATGAGGATGTTGTCGAGGTAGCAAAGATAGTCTCAGGAGTTTTTGATCATTTTATCTGTAAAGCAGATGATAATCGAAGGAAACGCGGCTACGATGAAATCCCACAAATGCTGCGTAAAATCCTGCTGGAAAACGGAGTCGCTGAAGAGAACATCGAAGTAATTGCTGACGAAGTTGAATCGATTCAACACGGTCTCTCAATGGCGGAACCTGGAGATTTACTGATGATCTTTGGTGACAACGTGACACGTTGCTGGAAACAAATCATCAACTTTAATCAGGATGAAGAACTCCTGTCGTCCGCAAAAACAACTCCGCCGATTGTTGAGGATTCAGCTGAATCCTTTGTCGAACCTTTTACTTTGGGCGCGGGACAAAGATTTATCCGGGATGAACGCGGAGTGCGGATTGATCAGATGCCAGTAAATGAAGAAGAAGCGGACTGAGAAAAAATCATCACATATTGCCTGGATCCTTGATGAAATTAACACTCGAAAGCAGCCGTCACTTAACCGGGCCAAATCTGTATTTCCATTCACCAGGAACAGTTCTGGATGTTGCTGTTGAAGGTGTTCCTGTAGATGAAATCGTACAGTGCTGGCAGGAAGAAGTTCAAAAACTGTTGGCAGCGACTGGCTGGGGGGAAACTCCATTGACTGTTAGAACCAGTTCTGCAGGTGCAAGTTTGGCTTTTTGCTCTTCAATGGATGCAGTTTATGCTGCAACTGAACTCAATGAAGCAGCATGGAACAGCACTGTCGCACGGCTTATTGGAGCAAGCCCTGAAAATTTCGAAAAAACAGTTTCAAAACTCAAAGCAAGTATTGAGCAGGAAAGTAATCCTGAACTGCTTAAACTAAGTGCTGCCGCAAACTCACACGGTATACAACTGTTGGCTGATGAAGAAACCGTAACTCTCGGTCTTGGAATTGGATCAAAAAGTTGGCCCGCCGATAAATTACCTGCCGCCGATGAAGTTGACTGGAACTCTCTCTGCAACATACCGCTTGCACTCATCACCGGAACCAACGGCAAATCTACTGTAGGACGTCTACTCGCTTCCATCGTCAAAGCTGCTGGAAATACTTCTGGACTGACCTCTACAGACTGGATTAAAGTTGGCGATGAAATCCTCGATGTTGGAGACTATTCCGGTCCTGGAGGAGCACGTGAGATCCTGCGGGATCAGCGCGTTGAGTTCGGCGTGCTGGAATCCGCACGCGGAGGAATGATGCGCAGAGGACTTGGTGTGACTGAGGCTCAGGCGGGAATAATCACCAATGTCGCAGAAGAACATCTGGGTGAATATGGTGTACGGAGTCTTGCCGATCTCATTGATGTCAAGTTCACGATTCTCCGTCCACTGGAGGTTTCCGGTGGTACATTGGTGCTCAATGCTGATGATTCCGGACTGGTTGAATATTCGAGAAAATTAAAACATCCCCTGTGCTGGTTCAGTCTTGATGCGAATTCTCCGATTTTGCTTAATCACCGGAAAAAGGGCGGTGCTGTTTGTTATGCTGATCAGGGAAAGATTTTTTATGCACAGGGAAATTCAGTAAATATTTTGCTGAATGTGAATGAAATACCATTCACTCTTAACGGTGCTGCCAGATACAATGTTGCCAATTCTCTGGGTGTCATTGCCCTGGCAAAAAACCTGGGGTTCGCAGATGAAATAATTGTGAAAGCACTCAAGGAATTTAAGGGTGACATTGACGATAATCCCGGCAGGGGCAATTATCTGACACTTCCTCTGCCTCCAGCAAACCGTTCTCAAGACTCTGACGTTGAGCAGAGCTTTCAGCTTTTGATTGATTTCGCGCATAACGCGCATGGACTCAGCGCGGTTTGTGAAACACTTGCTCTGCTTCCGGCAAATCGAAGACTCGTTGTAGCCGGTCATGTTGGAAGTCACAGTGATCAGGAAATCCGGGAGATGACACGTGTAATTGCTGAAATTCAACCGGTTTTTTTCTTAGTCCCTCAAATGAAGGATTATTTACGTGGGAGAAAGTCCGGTGAAATTTCTAAAATCGTGCTTGATGAATTGCGTCTCTTGGGATTTACGGAAGAAAATATCGGTTCCACAGAAAGCTGCCTTGAAGCTGTGAAACTGGCAGTGCAGCGTGTAAAAGCAGGCGACCTACTGCTGCTCGTTGGACTGGTTGAGCGTGACAAAATTCTTGCTTTTCTAGAAGAACTTAAAAACTAGACTCCGGTTTTTATTTGGAAGAAAAAACTTCCGTAAACAGGTCCAGAGAGTTTCCCTAAAAATAGATCTCAATTACGCAAAGCTGAAGCTTCACGAACCTTGCGGAATCCAGCCTGCAGGAGTTTTTTTAATAACAGATGGGATCAGTCCGAGTGTGACTGTCATCAACAACACCATCGAGCCGCAGAGCATCAAGAGTCCGTCGTAGCGGCTCATGGCCTGTCCAAACCAACTCCACGAGTCACTCAAAAGTCCAAGCTCAAGTGCCTGCCCACTCAACACACCTGAAAGCCCTGTCCCGCCGCTGTAGAGTGTGAACCATAGTCCAGTTGCCAGTGATTTATTTTCCACTGGTATCAGCACAAGCGTTTCTGAAGTCATGGCAATGCTGGAAGCAGCTTGTACTAATCCAAATAAAATAGTCAAAACTCCAACGGTTATTTGAACTTCTCCGGGAAAAACATCACGCCAGAGGAATAAAAACAGAATTAAACCAAAGCCAAAATGACACCAGAGAAAAACATATTTTGTTCCGAATTTATCCACCATACGACCGCCTAAAAAAAATCCGGCTAAAGCGCCGACGACCAATAAATTTCCGATGAACACCATTTCGACTTTGCTCAAATGAAGTACATCTTTTTCAATTAAATTGAAAATTTGCGGACAGGCGCCGGTAAAAAGAGTCAACAAAAAACAATACGCGCAAAAGGATAAATATTCCGGAATCGCAAGTACTTTCAAAAATGATTTACGGAAAGTCTCTTTTTTGGGCAGAACTTTATCCAACTCAGGAATACGTTGATAATAAATCATCCGTAGCGCCATCAAGATCGTGATGACTACTATTACAGCCTGATACATTCCCAGTGTAGGATGCTGTTCCAAAATGTAAATAACCACCAAAGTGAAAATGATGCCAATCGATTGCCAGGTCAAACGTAAACGACCAAAAAACCGGCCCCGAATATTTTCAGGAATGATTGGATGAAGCAGGGCAAACCAGTTTCCGATAATTAAGGCGGAACCTGTACCAAAGACACCTGCACCCAGACTGACAACCAAAATCAGGTATCTCTCCGGAAAAACACCTGCAACTGCTATCAATAAAAATCCAATGATTGATAAAACCATGCCGAAATTCCCAATCAGTTTTTTCCCGTAAATATCTGACAAATAACTGAAGGGAATCATGAAGACAAATTGAGATAATGGCAGAAGCGCCAGCAGGATTAGAATAGTTGCGCTGGGAATGCCCAAATAGGAGAAATAGGCGAGCAGCAATCCATTATTAAAAGAGAGGAATGACATCCCGCCCAAGGATGTCGTGATCAAAATCATGCGGATAGCGTATTTTGTCTCTGAATCAGTCATGATTTTCTTTAAATTATGTGATGCATGATGAAAAACCAATGCGTTCTTCTGACACTTCAGCTTTCATCAAGAATGGAATTATTTGCGTAACTTATTGTCCAGAGAGAGTTGGTTTTCCTCAGAGCAAGCTAAACGCAGCAGGGCAACAGTTTTATATCTCAGCATAATAACTGAGTAAGGTGCCACTCTGAAAGCGGCCTTCAACCTTTTTGCTGGTAAAGAAAAAGGCGGTAGGTTTTGAAATGGGCAAATTGTTCACCGCTGGTACTTCCGGAAAGATATTTACGGTGAGCCTGTGCGATTTTTTTGCGGAAGGCAAAACTGAACATCCTGGTAAAACGGGGGTAATTGCTTCTCATGTAATAGGCGACAATATTCCAGGTAGGCGCGATGACTTCCTGAATCAAATCCCGCATGATGTCAAGTGACGGTGCGGCTTCTTTGGTGAGATCAATATCAGTTAATTTAGTGAACGGTTGTTCGTCCATATATTTAAAGAAACGTTCAATTCGGTGTCCTCCACTGACAGGACTTTTACCGGGCACATCACGTTTAAAGAAATCACAGATAAGCAGGTATCCTTGCTTATTCAAAAATTTCTTTGTCTGCTCAATTGCTTCTTCCAACAACAGATACTGAAAACTTTCACTGCAGAGAATCAGGTCATATCGCTTTTCGGTCCTTACATCCTCGTAGCGGTTTTCAAAAATTTCTGCACGATCACCCAGCCGATTCCGGACATGTTTAGTCAAATTCGGACTTGGAGAAACACAATCCACACTATATCCTGCATCAAGCATTTTTTCCGCAAATTTTCCGGAACCACAACCGACATCCAAAATGGAACTGACTCCTGCAGGAATGTTTTTCAGCAGAAAATTCGCATAGTTTTCCTGCGCCTCAAAAACATTGGCTGGTTCTACCGTAAGTCCCTCCGGCCAGTAACCATAATGCAGATAGTCTGTTTTATAAAAATGTTTGGAAAACGCCAAACCTATGTCAAGACCAACTTCTTTTAATTCAACCTTGTGCATGAAAGTTTAGGTTGTCAGGGGTTTTAGGAAATCTAGGGTGTATAAGCGGGGAATGAGGTGCGAGGATCGAGAAGGTGAAAAACTCGAACCTCGCAATTGTTTCAGGCTTGTTCCATATATTCGATCAGATCGATCAAACGACAGGAATATCCCATTTCATTATCATACCAGGAAATCAGTTTGAAAAACTTATCGTTCAAAGCAATTCCGGCACCGGCATCAAAGATTGATGAGAAGGGGCTGCCAATGAAATCACTGGAAACCACATCATCTTCAGTGTAACCCAGAATTCCTTTTAGAGAGCCTTCCGAGGCAGTTTTCATGGCCGCGCAGATTTCTTCATAACTGGTAGACTTACTGAGTTTAACCGTCAGATCTACAACCGAAACGTTTGGAGTTGGTACTCGCAATGACATTCCGGTCAATTTACCCGCAATTTCCGGAATACAAAGCGCAACCGCCTTGGCTGCTCCGGTGGAAGCTGGAATAATATTTTGGGGACCACCGCGTCCACCGCGCCAGTCTTTTTTAGAAGGTCCGTCAACAGTTGGTTGAGTTGAAGTCACAGAGTGAACGGTGGTCATCAAACCTTCTTCAATACCGTAATTGTCCAGGGCAACTTTCACAATCGGCGCAAGACAGTTAGTGGTACATGAAGCATTGGAGACTACATTGTCCGCACTTGGATCATATTTTTCGTTGTTGACTCCCATGACCAAAGTTTTAATTTCAGGAGATTTTGCGGGTGCGGAAATCACAACTTTTTTGGCACCTGCCTTCAAATGCTCTTCTGCTTTTTCACTAGTAGTGAACAAACCGGTTGATTCAATCACATAGTCAACATCCAATTTTGCCCAGGGCAAATCGGCAGGATTTCTTTCCGACATACACTCAATTTTATTACCGTCGACCATGATACCGTTTCCTTCTGCCTGAACGTCACCATCGAATTTTCCATGAGTCGAATCATATTTCAACAAATACGCGAGGTTGTCCGATGGTACAAGATCATTAATCGCGACGATATCAACATTTGGGTTTTTATTCGCGGCACGCACTACCATACGGCCAATGCGTCCAAAACCATTAATTGCAACTCGAATTGTCATAATTTCTCCTTTTTTTGTTTAATTAAGTAAAATATCTCCTGCTACCAGATTAGATTGTTCCGTCCATTTTGTCTAGTCTGGAATGTGTTGGAATACAGACTTTTTTGCTCAACCATTAGCGCGTTCCTTCACCACAATTTTTTCACCATCAGCCATTATCATGCGTGAGCACAAACTTGTAAACAGACCGTTTTCCACCACACCCGGAATCATGTTCAACCTCTGCTCCAACTGAACCGCATCTATGATCTGACGAAAACGGCAATCGATAATATAATTACCCTGATCAGTGAGTAAAGGCTGTCCCTGCTGGAGTCTTAAATCCGGACTTCCGCCAAGAGTTTCCAACTTATTAAAAATCACTTGCCAGCCAAACGGAATCACTTCAACAGGCAGGGGGAAACTTCCCAGCTGATTTACATATTTTTCACGGCTGACGATAATTATTTCTTCTCTTGAAGCAGAGGCAACAATTTTTTCCCTGAGTAAAGCTGCACCACCACCTTTTATCATATTTAAATCTGCATCAATTTCATCAGCTCCATCAATTGTGAGATCAATGTACATTGTCTCAGCGAAATCAATCAAAGGAATACCTTCTTCTTCTGCCTGTTTTTTGGTAACATCTGAGGTAGGAATACCTCTGATGGCCAGACCGTCACGTACCCTTTCACCAAGTTTTTTAACTGCAAACTCAGTAGTTGAACCTGTTCCAAGACCGACTATCATCCCGTCTTTCACATATTCTACTGCAGCTTCAGCGGCACGCTGTTTTTCTGAAATCATCCTAAAACCCTGGTTTCAGTTTTTTTATTAATGGTGAGGATAGAACGCAAATCTTGAAAAGAATCCGGAAAGCATGGTCGTCCGGAAGAATTGAGGATGGTACCGGTTATTCTTGCACTGATGATCAGCGTATCTTCTGGCAGGCACCGGATTTCCTGCCTGAAAATGAACTTTATTTTGGAGAGAGAAGCTAATTCCAGATTTACCACAAAGTCATTTCTGCTTTGCAGTGAACTGCGATATTCTATTTCAGCCTTCGTAATTACAGGGCTGTAACCGCGCTCGACCAAATTCTCCATACTGACACCGTTTGTCTCCAAAAACAAGTGGCGTGCGTGTTCAAGATAGTTCTGATAAACAGCATTATTTATCACTCCAAAACGGTCCAGTTCATAATCCCGGACCGTCATTTTATGTGTGAAGTGAAGAGTTTCTATGTCTGGAAGCATCCTTAACTCCGAACATGTCTGCTAATAATTATGCTGCTTCCGGAACTGATTCTTCAAGAAGTACTTCTTCAGGTTTTTTATTTTCCTCTGCTTCCGCGATTGCCTTTTGCATTGCGGCCCTTGCTGCTTCGTCAGCGGCACGGCGCATTGCTTCCGGATCAATCGTGCCTTCTCCGAGATCATAATCAACACCACTGAAAGAATCAAAACCAGTTCCTGCAGGTATCAAGCGTCCGAGGATCACATTTTCTTTCAATCCACGGAAAGTGTCATGTTTTCCACCCAGAGACGCATCTGTCAGCACCTTTGTAGTATCCTGAAAAGAAGCAGCGGAAATGAACGAATCCGTACTCAAAGACGCTTTGGTAATACCAAGTAATTTTGGTTTTGAACGAACAGGACGACGTCCCTCTGCAACCAGTTCACGATTGACATGATTCATTTCTGTACGTGCTATTTCTTGACCCACGAGTAAACTTGAATCACCTGGATCTTCAATATATGCCTTGCGCAGCATTTGCCGTACAATCACTTCAATGTGTTTGTCATTGATGCCGACACCCTGTAGTCGATAAACTTGTTGAACTTCATCCACCAGATATTTCTGCAGGGCTTTTGAACCTTTAACTGCAAGAATGTCGTGCGGATTTGGGGACCCGTCAATCAGTGGATCTCCGGCACGGACATATTCTCCCATATGAACGGTAATATGTCTTCCGCGCGGAATCAAATATTCTTTTGAGTCACCTTTACCATCTTCTGGACGGATGCGGATTCTCTGCTTTTTCTTTACATCAGTGTCGAACTCTACTATCCCGTCAATCTCAGTGATAATAGCCTGATCTTTCGGAACACGTGCTTCAAAGAGTTCGGCAACTCTTGGAAGACCACCTGTAATATCCTTGTTCCTTGCAAGTTCCCTTGGAATTTTCGCAAGGACATCACCTGCATGTACCTCTAATCCATTTTCTACCATCAATTCAGATTTAATCGGTAAGGCAAATTCTGTTGGAGTATCATTTTCACGAATGATAGTCTTTTTCTTAGTGTTATGAATTGCAATCATAGGACGTTGCTCCAGACTTTGTGATTCATGAATTACTTTTCGTGAAACACCTGAGACTTCATCAACCTGCTCCTTGAAGGTTTCACCCTCACTGATATCATGAAAATGAACTATGCCTGTAGCATCTGTGAGAATAGGAATGGAGAAGGGGTCCCACTCAGCAATTAAATCACCCTGCTCAACAAATTCGCCTTCTTTTTTCAGCAGAGTTGCACCCATCGGTAAAGGACGTCTCTCACGTTCTCTTTCAGCTGCAAGGTCACCCAATTTATCAGTAGGAACATTTTTGTCTCCTTCAACTATTACTGCTTCTCCACGACGTCCGAGAATCACAAAATTTCCTTCACGGTTTTCTACTTCCTTCAGTTCACTGAAACGTAAAACACCGCTGAAACTTGCTTCCCATTTGTTCTGTTCCGCTAGTCTACTCGCAGTACCACCGATATGAAAGGTACGCATAGTGAGCTGAGTTCCAGGTTCACCAATACTTTGAGCGGCAATTACTCCTACAGCTTCACCCAAATTGATTAAACCGCCATGGCATAAATCACGACCATAACAAGCTCTGCAAACTCCGGTTTCTGTCATACAAGTCAAAGCAGAACGGATACGTACATTTTCAATCCTGGAGTTTTGGATTATATCTCTTTCTAACTCATTGATGAGTGTTCCTGCAGGAATCAAAATTTTATTTTCCGCATCCGGATCTATCACATCATCCAGTAAAACACGTCCTAATATCCGGTCACCAAGAGGTTCGATGATTTCTCCAGATTCAATCAGCGCAGTCATTTCAATCCCGTCCAGTGTTCCGCAATCATCTTCCAGAACTACACAATCCTGAGAGACATCAACTAAACGTCTGGTTAAATATCCCGAGTTTGCGGTTTTCAGAGCAGTATCAGCGAGACCTTTTCTGGCACCGTGAGTTGAAATGAAATATTCGAGAACGTTAAGTCCTTCACGGAAATTCGCGTGAATTGGAGTTTCAATAATTTCACCGGAAGGTTTGGCCATCAAACCACGCATCCCCGCCAACTGCTTCATCTGCTGGTTACTACCACGAGCTCCGGAATCAGCCATCATGAAAATTGAGTTTACTTTATGAACACCTTCTTCATCAATGATTTCTTCAGAAAGTCCGGATGACATTTTTTCAGCAATTTTTTCTGTCGTCCTTGCCCAAATATCAATCACCTGGTTGTAGCGTTCACCATCAGTAATTAAACCATCCTGGTGCTGCATGTTGATTTTGTTGACATCTCCCTGTGCTTTCTTCAGCTGTCCGGCCTTTTCTTTTGGAATCACCATGTCATCCATTCCAATTGAAAAACCAGCTTTAGTGGCATAGGTATAACCTAAGTTTTTAAGATCATCAAGCATCTTCACAGTTTTAACACTGCCTGCTTTACGATAAGACTCATCAACAAGTTCTGCCATTTGTTTTTTCTTGAGATGCACATTGACTGTTTCAAAAGGCACTTCTTTTGGAACAACCATAGAGAGCAAAACACGTCCAACTGTTGATTCAACAATTTGGCTACTCGTTGCTGTTGTTGAATTTTCATCAGTTTCAGATACCAAAACATCTGCTAAACGCACTTTTATGCTGGCCTGAAGATCAACTCGTCCATGCTCAAATGCAACGATAACTTCTCCACGGTTGGCGAAAATTTTACCTTCACCGAGGGCACCTTCACGTAGTCTGGTAATCCAATAAAGTCCAAGCACCATATCCTGAGTAGGTGTCATCACAGGCTTTCCGTTTGCAGGAGAGAGTACATTATTCGTGGACATCATCAAAATTTTTGCTTCCAGTTGAGCTTCCACAGAAAGTGGAACATGAACTGCCATCTGATCACCGTCAAAGTCAGCGTTGAATGCAGTACAAACTAAAGGATGCAACTGAATGGCTTTTCCTTCTATCAAAACAGGTTCAAAGGCCTGTATACCAAGACGGTGCAGGGTTGGCGCACGGTTCAGCATAATAGGATGTTCACGAACGACTTCTTCCAGAATAGCCCAGACTTCAGGCGGATTTTCCTCTAGAACTTTCTTGGCGTTCTTAATCGTGTGAATTTCCTGATAATCAATCAATTTATGGAAAATAAAAGGCTTAAAAAGTTCTAAAGCCATTTTTTTAGGCAAGCCGCATTGATGAAGTTTTAATTCAGGACCGACCACAATCACGGTACGTCCGGAATAATCGACACGTTTACCAAGTAAATTTTGACGGAAACGACCCTGTTTTCCTTTGAGCATATCGCTGATTGACTTGAGAGGCCGTTTATTGGAACCAACCATCGGACGACCGCGACGGCCGTTATCAAAAAGTGCATCTACAGATTCCTGCAACATACGCTTTTCATTTTTTACAATAATTCCTGGTGCTCGCAATTCTATCAGACGTTTGAGTCGGTTGTTTCTATGAATTACACGGCGGTATAGATCATTGAGGTCACTGGTTGCAAAACGACCCCCTTCAAGCGGAACCAATGGTCGCAATTCAGGAGGCAGGACAGGTAAATTATCAATAATCATTGAGTCTACTGCATTTCCTGACTTCAACAGTTGACTGACGACTTTTAGTCTTTTTGAAATTCTTTTGCGGCGGGTTTCAGAGTTCACATCACGCATTTCAACCTGAAGTTCCTTTTCAAGCTCTTCTAATTGAATTCTGCGTAAAAGGATCTGTACTGCCTCTGCACCCATTCCCAATTTCAAATCAGGATGTTTCTCTTCCAATTCCCTGTACTGGTCTTCTTCTACCAGTTCGAGCACTTCCAGTTCAGAATCGCCAGGTTCGAGCACAATGTATGCGTCAAAATACAGCACACGCTCCAAATCCCTTAACATCATATCGAGGATGGTTGCAATTCTGCTTGGTACACCTTTAAGAAACCAAACGTGAGAAACAGGGCAAGACAGTTTGATATTCCCCATGCGGTCACGGCGTACCTTGGATTCTATAACTTCTACACCACATTTTTCGCAGGTTATCCCCCTGTGTTTCATACGCTTGTATTTTCCGCAAATACATTCATAATCATGCACAGGACCAAAAATT
This sequence comes from Deltaproteobacteria bacterium, assembly GCA_018645085.1. Lineage (GTDB taxonomy): Bacteria > SAR324 > SAR324 > SAR324 > NAC60-12 > Arctic96AD-7. The sequence continues at coordinate 21,903 of JABGPG010000126.1, read as the reverse complement.
TTACCACAAAACAAACCGTCACGTTCCGGTTTAAATGTACGGTAATTGATGGTTTCTGAAGTTCTAACTTCTCCAAAAGACCAAGAAGTTACCTCATCGGAAGTGGCAATTTTGATCCGAACAGCGGAATAATTTTTCGGATTTTCTGCAATTTCAAACAAATCTCTGAGCGCCATGTTTAGTTGCTGGTTGGTTGGTTAATGGTTTATATTTTTCTATTAATTAAGCAGTAACTTCTTCCTTTATTTCTTCAGAAGGCTCTTCCGGAGCAGCAGTTTCTGTTTGCTGAGCAGGCATTTCGGCAACAACTTCTGCCTCCGAAATACTTTCTATTTCATCCAGAATATCTTCCTCGTCAGTTTCGTCTGATTTTTTAAGCAATTCAATATTCAGGCACAGGCTTTTCAGTTCACTGATCAGCACCTTGAACGATTCCGGAAGACCTGTTTCCAACTGATGACGACCTTTGACAATTGACTCATAAATCTTGTTACGTCCTAAGACATCATCAGACTTAACTGTCAGCAATTCCTGCAGAGTATAAGCGGCACCATAAGCTTCCAATGCCCAGACCTCCATCTCACCAAATCGTTGACCACCGAATTGAGCTTTACCGCCCAAAGGCTGCTGAGTGACCAAAGAGTACGGACCAATGGAACGTGCATGAATTTTTTCATCTACAAGGTGATGCAGCTTCATAATGTAAGCATAACCGACAGTCACCTTCTGACTGAATCTTTCACCTGTCATCCCGTCATAAAGCCAGACTTGTCCTGATTTTGATAATCCGGCCATTTCCGCCATCCGATGAATATCTGTTTCTTTTGCTCCATCAAAAACCGGAGTTGCCATATGAATTCCGGGTTTGTACTTCTGAACAAACTCCAAAAATGTCTGATCATCCATTGAGTCAAAATGTTTCTGGGCAACCTCACATTCATAGACATTTTTAAGAAATTCACGAATCTGCTTAACAGGACTATTTTGCTGAAGAAATTCCTCAACCTTCTTGCCTAATCCTTTTGCTACACGACCAAGATGTGTTTCCAGCACCTGACCCACGTTCATCCGGGAAGGAACCCCAAGCGGATTAAGCACAATATCAACAGGCGAACCGTCATCCATATAAGGCATATTTTCTACAGGCTGGATAGTAGAAACCACACCTTTATTTCCGTGTCGTCCTGCCATTTTGTCACCAACCGAAAGTTTCCGTTTGATCGCAATAAATACTTTTATCATCCGGATTACGCCCGGTGGAAGATCGTCTCCTTTGGAAACTTTTTCACAACGATCCTGATAAACATTTTCCAGCAGGTACATTTGCTGGAGAGCATTGCGGACAAATGTTCCAACTTTGAGGTTGATCTTATTATCAGTAACCTGAATCCCGTCAGTAGAATTTAAGGGGATTTGCTGCAGTATTTCGTCAGTTATTTTTGTGCCTTTTGAAGCAATAACTTCACCCTGCACGGACAATACATCCGCGGCCAAAGGTTTTTTCTCTGCAACAGAAAGTATGCGATTCACGAGGTTGCTGTGAACAATACGTATTTCGTCATAATGATCGTTTTCATAACGTGCCAGCAACTCCTGTTCAATTTGTCTGGTCCGCTCATCACGTTCAACACCTTCACGGTTAAAGACCACAACATCAGTTACCACTCCGTCGACTCCTTGAGGAACTCGTAAAGAAGTGTCACGTACATCTCCTGCTTTTTCACCAAAAATTGCACGCAGCAGCTTTTCTTCAGGATTGAGTTGTGTTTCACCTTTCGGTGTTACTTTTCCGACCAGAATATCTTTTGAACTGACACTTGTGCCAACCGCAATAATTCCGCTTTCATCAAGATTTTTGAGTGCTTCTTCACTGACGTTTGGAATATCACGGGTGATCTCTTCTTTTCCTAATTTTGTATCACGGGCGACTGTATCAAGCACATCAATATGCACAGAAGTAAAAGTATCTTCATGCATTAAACGTTGAGAGACCAAAATAGAATCCTCAAAGTTGTAACCACGCCAAGGCATGAAAGCAATATTGATATTTTGTCCGAGTGCGATTTCACCGTTTTCTGTACAAGATCCGTCTGCAATAACATCACCTGCCTTAACACGATCTCCTTTTTTAACTAGAGGGCGCTGATTGATACAGGTGTTCTGGTTTGAACGTTGGTATTTAATCAAGTGGTAAATATCAACGTTTGCTGGAACAATCGTGTCTTCACTTGAAAGATCAACATCTGCCTGAATTACGACACGTCCGGCATCAACATTATCGACAATACCGGTACGACTGGCGACCACACAACTTCCGGAATCAAGTGCAGCTTGATGTTCAATGCCTGTACCTACTAACGGAGCTTTTGGTTTGACCAGAGGCACTCCCTGACGCTGCATGTTGGACCCCATCAGGGCACGGTTTGCATCATCATGCTCAAGAAATGGAATCATGGCTGCTGCCACAGAAACGAGCTGACGCGGAGAAATGTCAATGTAGTCTATATTTTCTTTTAAGACCATGCTGAATTCACTACCTACACGTGAAGTAATGAAATCATTGATAAAGGCTTTTTTCTTGTCAAGTTTCGCATTCGCCTGAGCAATGCTGTATTTTTCTTCCTCGATTGCAGAAAGATATTCAACCTTGTCCGTAACAACTCCGTTTTCAACTTTCAAATAAGGCGTTTCAATGAAACCAAATTCATTGACTCTACCAAAAGTCGCAAGTGAGGCAATCAGTCCGATGTTCGGACCTTCAGGGGTTTCAATTGGACAAATCCGACCGTAATGAGAAGAATGAACGTCACGCACATCAAAACCGGCGCGTTCACGTGTTAAACCTCCAGGTCCCAGAGCACTCAAGCGACGCTTGTGGGTGATCTCTGAAAGTGGATTCGTTTGATCCATAAATTGAGAAAGCTGACTGCTGCCAAAAAATTCGTGGATCGCACCCGCAACAGGTTTCGCGTTCACGATGTCATGCAGCATCATGGTTTCTGAATCCTGCAGGGACATACGTTCCTTAATGGTACGCTCCATCCTTACCAGTCCAATCCGGAATTGAGTCTCCAAAAGTTCACCAACACTCCTGACTCTCCTGTTACCCAGGTGATCAATATCATCAATCATTCTGTTCGGGTAGCCTTCTTTTAATTCAAGCAGATATTTAACTGTCTTCAAAATATCAACCTTCGTCAGTACGGTATTTTCCAGTGGATCATCAAGTTCCAGTTTTTCATTTATCTTTAACCGTCCGACCTTGGAAAGGCTGTAGCGTTCTCTTTTGAAGAAGAAATTTTCCAGCATCAATTGCGCGGCCTCGAGAGTGGGAGGATCACCCGGCTTCATTTTTTTATAAAGTTCTATCAGAGCCTGTTCCGGTGAAGTTACTTTATCCAATTCTAAAGTATCACGCAGAGCAGAACCCGTTTTTTGCGGACCAATGTGTAACAGTTCAACCTCTTTAACACCGTTTTCTACCAGAGTCGTCAACAGCTCAGTCGTTAAAGGCGTATTGCACGGCACCAAGATTTCTTCACCGTCATCTTTGAAAATAGTTTTTGCGATAATACGGCCTTTTATTTCATTGAGGGTCGCATTTATACGGGTGATTTTTGCGGCTTCAAGTTTTTTTAACAAACGCTTATTAATCCGTTGGCCGGATTTTATCAGAACTTCGCCAGATTTTGGATCCGCGATTGGGAGTTGCGGACGCTGATCCAGAATTATTTTCGGATCCATAACACGTAGATAACTCTGCGTTTCAAGATCCTCTCCTGCCTTAACTTTGCTCAAGTCAAGCTTTTCAAACTGATAGAAATATTCCAGCAGTTGATCCTCAGTGTAACCCAAAGCTCTCAGCAGTACTGTTGCATGAAATTTGCGGCGGCGGTCAATACGCACATAAAGCACATCCTTTTTGTCAAACTCAAAATCGAGCCATGATCCACGCTGAGGAATCACTCGTGCAGAATAAAGTAACTTCCCGCTGGAGTGGCTTTTACCCTTGTCATGTGTGAAAACAACACCTGGACTTTTGTGCATCTGACTCACGATCACACGTTCAGTTCCATTGATGATAAAAGAACCTGTTGGAGTCATTAACGGTAATTCACCTAAATAAATGTCCTGCTCTTTTATATCACGAATGTGCTTTACATCTGACTCAGTATCCTTTTCCCAGACAATCAAACGTAGCGCTGCCCGTACAGGACAAGCGAAAGTAACCCCGCGCACCCGACATTCTTCAACTGAATATTTTGGATCCCCTAAACGATAATGGACATATTCCAATGTAGAGGAACCACTAAAATCAGAAACAGGGAATACTGAGCGGAAAACTGCTTCAAGACCTTTGTCCGCACGCTGATCAGGTGGAACGTCGCGTTGAAGAAAGCGTTCAAAAGAATCTAATTGAACTTTCAACAAATGTGGAACTTTGATCGGAGCAGAAAGTTTTCCGAAAGATCTACGAATACGATGACGATTTTCTAATGTTGAAGGCATAAGAACTGACTAAGGTTAGGGTTGTTGTTGGTCTAATCTGCAGCTGAAAAAATGAAAGCAGGCTTTCACTTGGAACTTGTTTAACGCAGAATGGTTTTGTCACACAATCCGGAGCTGTAATAAAAACAGCGTTGATCCGTTATTTTCTCCGGAGGCACTTTTCCAGTTTTTTCCCGTCTGACGGAAAATTCGCAATGTTGGTACTGAAAGACGTTACGCATATGGATAATGGCCAAGGCTCATGTGGAGGGAGTTTTGATTAAATATGCCACCTTTAAAGGCATTTTCAAATCTAACCCCTTAATATATTTCTTTTTCTAAAGAAAAGCAAATATATTTTCAATTTTTTTCAAAATAATTTTAGATTGTTCTCAAAACCTTTGGAATGTCTTAGTTAAAGCAACAGGCCTAAAGTTTTCTAAGTGTGATTTCTGAGAGTAATCTCAGCGAATCGACTTAAAATACAGGGAGGACATTTGAAGTTTGAGGCACAAGGATGAAAGAACGGGAACGCCGGAACATTGTTCAGGATTCCCGCTCACTTAAAGCAACTTTCTGTTAATCATCACTCATGATGCCGAGGATACTCAACAGCGCAATAAACAGGTTCAGCACGTCGAGGTACAAAGCCAACGTGGCGGAGACGTGTTCGTCGGTGCCGTAGTAGCGCAAAATATTTGAGGTATCATAGAGAATGAAACCACTGAACAGCAACACACTTGCGCCTGACATAACGAAGTGCATCATACCACTTTGTATAAAGAATATATTCAGTAATCCTCCTACGACTATGACAATAAGTCCCGTCATTAAGAATCCAGACATAAAGCTGAAATCTTTTTTAGAATAGACTACATATAAACTCAAACACACAAAGGTGATCGCAGTTAGGATAAAAGCTTCTGCAGCGATAGTAGGCCCTACCCTCATCAACATAGGTCCCAATGTTAATCCCGAAACAGTTGTAAAACTAAAAAGGGCAATGATATTTAATCCGGGCTTTCGAGCTGCAAAAGAAGCAAAAAATATCAGTCCAATTTGAAGTACAAAGAAAAGCATCATATTTGGTGCCACTACGAGGAACAGTGGACCAGAACCCAAATATGCTCCAACAGCAGCTGTCAGCATTGACATGGCTAGCAGGCTGTATACTTTCTTAATAAAAACCAGCCTCTCTGTTGTTGTGACAGAGGCTGCCGCAGTAACGCCGTGGGTGAGTGTTGTTGTTGTTCCTAACCTCATAATAATCTCCTGATTTAGTTGAGAATGTCTGACAAAAAATATTGGAAATATTCCCCGATATTAGAATTAACCCTTGATTATACAAGAAAACCTACAAAAAGTAAATCAAATTTTCACTTGCTTTTGAGCAGTTTTTCTCAAATAAATCAGCAAGAAGTAAGCAATTCATAGAGCCGTTCAAATTCCTCCAAAGAAAAATAATCAATCTTGATCTGCCCTTTGCCTTCACGGAATTTTATCTCCACACGTGTTCTCAGTCGACGCTGGAGTTCTTCTTCAAGATTTTGTATATGCGTGTCCTTTTCCGCTTTTGAAAGCTGAGTTTCGGAAGTTCCTGCCGGCGCGGGATTTTTATCACCCTGTTTTTGTGGACTGACTTCAAGAAAATCCAGCTTCAACCTGACCTGTCGTTCTGTTTCACGTACAGACCAGGAGTTAAGTAAAAGACGTTCACGCATTTCCAACTGAAAAGCAGTGCCGGGTAGTGCCAAAATTGAGCGGGCGTGTCCCGCCGTAATGCGGCCTGTTTCAAGATCATTTTTCAGGGGTGAAGGAAGCAGGAGCAAACGCATTTGATTGGCGATTGTGGAACGGTCTTTACCAATTCTACGGGCTAGTTCTTCCTGAGTGTATCCGTGACTTTGCAGGAGGACTTGATAAGACTGTGCTTCTTCGATTACACTCAGGTTTTCCCGCTGAATATTTTCCAGCAGCGCTACTTCCAGCATTTCATCATCGCCCACTTTCCGCAAAATTACCGGAACCTGAGGGACTTCAAGTTGTTTTAAGGCACGCCAGCGACGTTCCCCAGCAACCAGTTCATAACGGTTTTCCAGACTTGGATGTTTGCGGACAACTAAAGGCTGCAGCACACCCTGCGCTCGAATTGACTGTGCCAGTTCCTGTAGTGATTTATCCGAAAATTGTTTGCGTGGCTGTTGAGGGTTAGGAACTATATGTTCCAGAGAAACGCGAAGAAATGTCTGGTCCGGAAGATCAAATGGTGCGTGATCACTGCTCATGACTGGTTTGAGTCAGAATTTTGAGGTTTTTGCAGCCACAGAAAAAATTCTTCGTTGCCGCTTTTTTTTCCTACAATTGACGATTTTGTTTGTCCAAGAACAATAAAACCTTGTGTCTTAGCCTCAACTTTTAGAGTTTCAAGGACTTTCTCATGTACCGCAGTATCGCTGACTTTGCCACGTTTCCCCACATCATCAACACCTGCTTCAAACTGCGGTTTGACTAGTGCGACAAGAGATCCGCCGGGTTTTAGAAACTCAAGAGCTTTTGGAAAAATCAACCTCAGTGAAATGAACGAAACATCAATAACAACAAGGTCCACATATTCACCAAGTTTTTCAAATTCCAGATAGCGGATATTTGTACGCTCGAGTGAGTTAACCCGTGGATCCTGACGTAATTCCCACGCAAGCTGACCATAACCTACATCGACTGCAAAAACTTTTTCTGCTCCACCAAGCAGTAAACAGTGAGTAAATCCTCCGGTTGAGGAACCAATGTCAAGTGCGACAAGACTTTTAGGTTCTATCTCAAAGTATTCCAGAGCAGCTTTGAGCTTAACTCCACCGCGACTCACAAACGGCTGGTCTGTCCCCAGTACTTCCAAAAGTGAATCAGTACTGATCATACGACCTGATTTTCCCGCCGGCTGACCGTCAACCCTCACTATGCCTGCCATAATAAACGCCTGTGCTTTTTCCCGGGAAGGCGCAAGTTTTTGCTCTACAAGCAGTCGATCAAGACGTTGTTTCATCTGTTATTCTGACTCATCCTTTTTCTGTAAAAGTAAACACACCGTCCCAGTCTTTTTCCGGAGGAGACTCTAGGAACATTCCGCAGCGTTTAATATAAGTCTGGGATGGTCCATCCTCAGAATCGATGCTTAAGACTTTTTCAAATTCCGCAATTGCATCTTTGAAGTTTCTGTCTTGATAGAGCTTCAGACCTTTCATATATTGCTCCACCACTCCGCTCATTTCACCGCTGGTTTCATTCTTACGGGCCAGCAGTTCATGAACCGGAACTGGTTCATTTTTTCCAACCACCCTGATAATATCCAGCTGACGACTGTCAATATCATCTTTTGCAAGTTCATATGTACTACCGGAAATCATACTGAAGGTTTTATAAAATTTATTCGCACCTTCAAGTCTTGCTGCCAAATTGACAACATCACCCATCATGGTGTAATCCATACGTTCTGCTGAACCCATATTGCCCACAACTACCGGACCGCTGTTCAAACCCATACGGGTGAAGAGCAGGGGACGGCTCTGCTCACGCAGCATTTTACGCAGTTCTTCACCGCGTCGCTGCATCTCGATAGTTGCGTGACAGGCGACAGTAGCGTGGTTCGGCAAGTCTAAAGGTGCTCCCCAAAATGCGATGATCGCATCACCTTCAAATTTATCTATTGTACCTTGATGTGAAGAAATAATGTCACACATTGCCGTTAAATATTCATTGAGTAACTGCACCAATTCTTCCGGAGTCAAACCTTCTGAAATGGTTGAAAAACCCTGAATATCCGAAAAAAACGGGGTCATTTCACGCCTCTCTCCACCGAGCTGCAGCATCTCAGGATTTTCCACAATTTGATCAATAACTGTTGGAGATAGATATTGTGAAAACGCGCCTTTAATAAATCCTTTCTGCTTACGTTCCATCATAAACAGGTAAAGGTTAATGGTACCTGTACTCAGCACACAGGCAATCAGTGCATAACTCATGGAAAAAGCGACACCATAATAAACATAGGTAAAAACGCCAAATCCCGCATAGGCAGCAATGATCAGCAGAAACAATAAGTTTTCATATTTTGGAATCAACGCAACGATTACGAAACAGATAAAAAGTATCAACAGCACCAGCATTTCATTTTGTGAACTGGCGGGACGAATCGGCGCATTTTTCATCAATGTCATGATTGTATCGGCTAGAAACTCAATCCCGTAAACCTCTCCAATCGGACTGGTAAAGATATCGTGGGAAACTTCAGATGTATCTCCAACCAAAACAATTTTTCCACTGATCAGTTCCTGCAGATCCTCTGTTTCTTCGTCCCATTCATCATCTGGAATATCCTCAAGTTCCAGCAAAATTTCTGCAGCAGAAATTCCCGCAGGGGTATCTTTTGCTAAAAAAGTTGCCATCGGCGGAAGTGAAGGAAAATCTACCCACAAATCATTAAAAGGATCCAAGGGTACTTCAATATCTCCAATTGTGAGTTGTCCATTTTCCAGTTGAGGCTCTACTCCTTTGTACATGGCAAGTGTTTTTATGGCAAAAGGCCAGACATTATGATCCTTTATCTCTTGCGGAAAAAAGCGTACGCGTGAAATCTTGTTCCCGATCAGGGTGTGATTGGTGTAACCACTTTCGGCTGCTGCTTTTAAAATTTCAGTTGGATAATTAACTTCTATGAATTTACCATCACCGCCGAATTCAAGTTGTGCGACAACAATGGTATTTCCGGTGTTTTGCATGGCTTCCGCCAGTATTGGATCTTCATCATATCCGTTTGGAAAATCCATCAACATATCGAGTGCAATTACTTTTGCACCCAGCCTTTTTAAATTTGTAGTCAGTTTTGCAATATCAGCACGTTTAAGCGGCCAGCTTCCATACTCATCAAAGAATGTTTCCTCAGTATCTACAATCACAATTTCATCGTAGGAAAATTGAGTCTTCTCCGGTTCTAAAGTATTTAAGCGGACAATATGCCGGTTACCGAGCAGCCAATTTTCCAGTGAAGAAAATAGTTCCATCCGCTCTGCTGGAATCATCAATAGAAACAACACGAGTGTGATCCACATGTCCGGACGTCGAATGAGCTTTAGCATGATTTTCTCTGACTTAAGGTTAAAAAATTATTGTTTTTCTCTGATTATTCAAAACCGTCTCCAAGGAAACGTAATTCATTGCTGTGCAATTAACAATACATTTTCTTAAAGACTTTAAACATCATATCATCACTCCGCTTGAGTAATTCCAAAAAATGTCGTATCTAAAAGCTAGATCAAAAGTTTGACCTAAGCCGCGGCAAAGAAAATAATCTGCAGGCATTTAGCAGAAAGCCCGATGTTCTTCCGTTGACACCAGGCAACTGAGTGAAGTTGAATTATGCTTCTTCATCAGCAAAAAGTCACAATCTAAGCTAAACTAGTAATGAAACGGTGGCTGTTATCCATAATCTTATTTTCAGCAGCAGGCTTCAGTGTTTCAGCAGTTGAGTCCGGAATTGTCTGGAAAAAAGCACCTAGTTCCGGAATCACCCTTTCCACAAGTTCAGGTAATACTTTAACTGAAATGCTGGATGCACTGCTTCAAGAGTTCGCACTGCATCCTGAAAAAATACAAATAGATCCAGCAATACAGAGTCTTCCGGAAGTAGCTGAAGTTCAGGGTCATCATCCTGAAACTATTTTAAAACTATTGCTTTCACGTCACGATTTGGCCTTGATAAGCCGCAACGGTCGTCACCGAATTGTCTTACGTTCCGACGTTTGGCGCTTTCGGGCTTTCAAAAAAATAATCAATTCACCCGTTTTATTAACAAATATTCTGCGTGAATTAGCTCAAGCCGGACAGATTACTTTACATTTTAATGAGGAAAAAATAAAGCAGCGCAAAGTAATCCGCAATTTAGCATATAACTCTATAGAGGACGCAATCTTCGATTTAGCACGGCGTCAGAATGCGCTTGCGGTTTATTATCCGGGAATCCATGTTTTAGCATGGACACAGGATCCTCCATTGGTGACAAAGTCGCTTAACATACGTTTTGCCGAGCAAAAACAAATTCGTGACTTTTTAGCAGAAATCAGCAAAGAACTGAAGGAAATCAGTCTAGTACATGTCGCATATCCTGCTCCTAATTCATTGGTTTTAAGAGGTTCGGAAGAATCCGTCAATTTAACAGCGCAATTGATTGAGCAATGGGAAAACGGGCTCACTGACATTACATCAGCAAATCCGGAAGTTTTTACGCTGGAGTCAGAAATTGAAGTTGAAGCTACTGAAACAGAAACAGTTCCGGATTCCAGCATGGTACGACTGCAGCTAAAGTATTTAAGTGTAGGTCCGCAAACCGTAAAGAGTAACGGACAGTCCCTGACAATTCCGGGTGTTGAAGAGAGCTTGAGAAAAGCCCTCCAGCAGAGACTTGAAGATGAAACTGAAATCCCGGTGATGCGGCCACAAATAATTGCGGATTTGCTCAGCAACACCCTCATTCTGGAAGGTAGCAAATCCCATGTAGAATGGTTGGAAAAACTGGTACGGATTTGGGATCGACCCCTGCCTTTGATCAGGATAGAAGCACATTTGTTTGAAACCAGCGAAACACATTCACGGCAGCTTGGACTGGAATTCCGTGCAAAAAGTATTTCCGCAGACGGAACTGTCAGCGTCACAGATCAGGGTGCTTTTTCTGCAGGTTTGGCTTTGGGTCCTGCAGCCGCATCGCAGGCTCTGCAGGTAGATGCTGTCTTACGTTTGCTGCAGAGTGAAGGCAAAGGTCGTATGCTTTCACGGCCTGTGGTGGTCACTCTGAATAACGTGGAAGCAGAAATGAATAGTGGTTCCGTTCTGCATATCAAAATCACTGATGATAAAACGAGCCGCTTGCAAGAGTTGAAAACTGGCATTACACTCAGGGTGACTCCTCGTTTGATTGAGGACATTGATAAGCACACAAATGACAGGATTTGGCTTAAGATCTTTGCGGAAACGAGTAATCCTACTGAAGGATCCAGCATTGACGGGATCCCGCCGATCAACACCCAGCGCGCGCAAACTCAGGTCATTGTGAAAAATGGACAGGCCTTTCTGCTTGGAGGACTGATCAAAAGCAGTACCGGTCAAAGCCTGTCGGGGCTGCCATTTTTTAAAGATCTGCCTTTACTAGGCCCCTTATTCAGGACAAGTGGTGCAAATAACAGCTTCGATCACGTGATGGTTTTTGTAACTCCGACACGTGTATTTGCTGATGAAAAACAGCAATTACCGCTTTTTTCTGAAATGGAAAAAGTCCAAAAAAATGTAGAATTAAAACCATGATTTTTTCAAACAAATTTTTAAAACCTTTGCTTTTTGTAATTTCACAGGTTTTCAAAAGTTTTGTACTTTTACGTCTGTTTGCCTACAGAAAGGGCTGGTTAAAAACGAACCGTGTTAACACTCTTGTTATTTCTGTCGGAAACCTGACGGTCGGCGGAACAGGCAAAACACCGGTTGTTGATCTGCTGGTAAAGGAATTACAACGCTTGAAAAAACAACCTGCTGTGTTAAGTCGGGGTTACAAACGTAAAGACGCATCTTCTCAGCAGAGGCTGCGTTTTTGTGAAGACAGTAAGATTGATCCTGCTTTTTTTGGAGATGAACCTTATTTACTGGCACAGCGGAATCCGGAGGTGCCCGTTTACGTAGGCAGTTCACGGTTCATTACAGCAGGTTTAGCAGAAAAACAGGATCATCCTGACATCTTGCTGCTCGATGACGCATATCAGCATTTAGCAATTCACCGTGATCTTAATTTGCTTTTGATAGACGCAGTGCAGGGTTTAGGAAACCGGCATCTGCTTCCTTTTGGTGTGCTGCGTGAACCTGTAAATCAATGGAAACGTGCTGACGCAATCATTCTCACAAAAACAAATTTAGCCGCCTCAGATGCCGTTTCGCAAATGCTCAAGCATGAGCTGCAGGTCAGCTGTCCTGTTTTCAATTTCAAGTATGAAGTACAAGGACTCACTCGACTTGACGGCAAGGTACAGTTAAACTTAAATGAAATAATAAACAAGCGTCTGCTGCTCACATCAGGTATTGCTCAACCTAAAGGATTTGAGCGCTTGCTGGAACAGCAAGATGTTGAAATAATCGGCAAAATTGAATTTCCGGATCACCATGATTATAGCACTGAAGATGTACGGAAAATTCTGGAACAACAGCAAATACTAAAACCGGCATACCTCCTGACTACAGAAAAAGACGCAGTCAAACTGAGAAGCTTTGCTGAACTCGCAGAACAAATCTGGGTTTTAGAAATGGAAATGATTCCCGATAATTTGTGGAACGACTTTCTTGCGGAATTTCTACGTCACAAATTTGAAACTCAAAAAAAAGGAAAATAATTGACTCTTAAACTAAGAAGACTTAATATACTAAGTCGCTGAATTATCAATTTTTTTAATGAGATGATCGTGAAAAAAACCCTGTTGAAAAATTTACATGTGATCAATCCATGTGCTGATCCTGCATTGCTTGAAAATGCCTATGTGGCAATTGCCGGAGACACGATTGAAAGTGTAAGTTCCAGCGAACCTTCCGGAGAGTTTGATGTTGTCCATGATCTCTGTGGAAAAACCGCTCTGCCCGGCATGATCAATGCTCATCATCATTTGTATTCTGCACTTGCAGTGGGGATGCCTCTTCCGAAAAATAATCCGCGTAACTTCAATGAAATCCTGGAACAGGTTTGGTGGGAAATGGACCTCGCTCTTGATCGCGATTCTACGCAAGCTTGTTTTGAAGCAGGATTAGTAGACTCACTGAAAGCCGGAACGACAACCATCATTGACCACCACTGCAGTCCTTCCTACATTGAAGGTTCACTCTCTCTACTGGCGGAAACTTCGGAAAAGCTCGGTTTAAATATCAGTACCGCATTTGAAATTTCTGACCGTAACGGTCAAGAAATATTTGAAGCAAGTCTGCAGGAAAATATAGCTGCAATCAGCAAGTTTTCCGCAACTCAGTATGTTCATCCAATGCTTGGTTTGCATGCATCTTTTACTCTCTCAGATGCTTCTTTAAGAAAAATCAGGGACGCTGCAGGCAAGCTCGATTCATGGGGAATTCATGCACATGTCTCTGAAGACAAAGCAGATGAAGCCGATGCCCTGAACAAAGGCTACAACTCGGTTTTGGAAAGGTTAGAGGAATTTGATCTGCTCAATGAAAACGGTCTCATCATTCACGGTCTGCATATCAAAGATTCCGATCTTGAATTGATACAGAAACATGGCTCTCAATTTGTGCACAATCCATCTTCAAATGCGAATAACAGGGTTGGCATGACTCCAAATCAAAATTTAAATAAATTAAAATCAGGGCTTGGAACGGACGGCATGCAGAGCAACATGCTGCGTGAAGGCAAAGAAGGCATGCTCATTCGCAGTTCACACCTTGAAGGCGGAGAAGATAGTGTTGACTACATGCAGTTGTTATTTAAAAATAATGCCGAAATTGCCTCTAAACTCTTCTCCGGAAGTCACGGTAGCAGCAGAAAATTAGGTTACATCTTACCGAAATACCAAGCGGATTTAGCGATTTTTGATTATTTGCCAAGAACGCCGATTAGCGAATCCACCATTTTTGGCAACATTTTTTTTGGCTTGAGCGGCTTACCCTGCGATGTGATGACAAGAGGGGAATTCCGGATTCGTGATTATCAACTGCTGGATGTTTCCGAACAGGAAATAAAAGCAAATGCTGTCGAACAGGCGAAAAAACTTTGGAGTAATTTCAACTAGAACCATTCTCCTACTCTGAGACTTTGTACGGGCACGGTGTGCCGTGCCTCTACTCTGAAACCGTTTAACTTTAAACTTTTTATGGCTGAATTAATTCCGCATCCATTTGGTTCTCTCATAAACCGAATGTTTGACGAGTTAGAAACAGAGCAATCCATTTTTGATTTTCCTGCAAAAAAATTTTTCTGCGGTATTTCCGGAAAAGATTATTCCGTAAATTTTCACGGCAAAAAAAGTTCTTCAGCTCTCGGACCTGCTTCCGGGCCACAAACCCAAATGGCACAAAATATTTTGCTTTCATGGTTGGGTGGATGCAGAATTATGGAATTGAAGACCGTACAAATTCTAGATGAACTGGAAATTCCACGACCCTGTATTGACATGCAGACAGTGGGTTACAATGTTGAATGGTCACAGGAATTACGGATTGAGCAGTCACTGCATGAATATGTAAAAGGTGCGATGCTGATTGAAATTCTGCAGGCCAGCGGAAAGCTGGAACTGGCTGATAATTTCGGCGACGTGCTGTATGACATGAGTGTCGGTTATGATTTAGCGGGAATTCAATCCGACAAAGTACGGCAGTTTATTGAAGGTATGCAGGATGCGTCCGCAATCGTGGAACATTACCGACAACAAATTCCGGAGCAGTACCGTGAATTCCGAAAGCTGGATTTCCAGACGAAACTTTCTGACACTCTGACTCTAAGTACATTTCACGGATGTCCTCCGGAAGAAATTGAAAAAATAATTGATTATCTTTTCCGTGAACACGATTTGAACTGCATTATCAAACTTAATCCAACTCTTTTAGGAAAAGAAAAGGTACGACACTTATTCAACGAAATTCTGGGTTATGCGGAAATTCACGTTCCGGATGAAGCATTTGAAAATGACGCCAGTTGGGAACAGGCGCAGGGTTTTGTTGAACGTCTCGGTGAAACCGCAAAAACGCTGGGTTTGGGTTTTGGAGTAAAATTTAATAACACGCTGATTGTGGAAAATCATCGGGACTTCTTTCCGCAAAGTGAAAAAGTTATGTACCTTTCCGGAACTCCCCTGCACGTTTTAGGAATCCATTTGGTGCAGCAGTTCCGTGAAAAATTCGGCGACCAATTTCCAATTTCATTTTCTGCAGGCATTGACAAAACAAACTTCGCGGATGCAGTTGCTTTAGGTTTGACTCCAATCACGGTTTGCAGTGATCTGCTGAAAGTTGGCGGTTACAGCAGAAGCAGTGCTTATTACAAAGAGTTAAACTCACGTATGGACAAACTCGGCGTAAGTGACATCGAAAGTTACATCCTCAAAGCATACGGAAACGCTGAGCAGGCCCTGGAAAATATAGCTTCCGGCGGCGTAAACGCTTCCGGAACAGAAGCTGCGACGGTGGATGCTCTGCGTAAAACGTTGGAAAACGGTGGGGAATTCCGGAAAGTTGCCGGAGCGCAAGAAGAACCGTTGGCGAATGAAATTTTTGAAAAATGGCTTTCCGAAGTTAAATTGCTGAATACAAAAACATATGTCGACGAGGTCACAACACAGGCACGTTATACTTTAGAAAAAAACTCAAATCCGCCCCGGAAAGTCGGAACAACACTTGAACTATTCGACTGCCTCACCTGCGATAAGTGCATTCCGGTTTGCCCCAACGATGCTAATTTTGCACTGAATATTCCTCAGGGTGAAACTGAAATATTGGAGTTTGAAAACAATAAATCTGGCTGGTCAGTAAAAGCCAAGAATTCTCTGAAATTAGAGAAAAAATATCAAATTGCGAACTTTGCAGATTTTTGTAATGAATGCGGAAACTGTGATATTTTCTGCCCGGAAGACGGTGGTCCGTTTTTGCTCAAACCTCGGTTTTTCGGTAGTCTGGAAACTTTTCAGGAATTCAGCCACCGAGACGGTTTTTATATTGAAAGTGTGGAAACTTCTGCTCAGGAATCTACAGTCTTTTCCCGTTTTGACGGCAAGGAATATCGTGTTTCTGAAACTGGAAATACTGTTAATTATTCCGGACCAGATTTTGACATTCAATTTTCCAAAAACGATCCTGCAAACACAATTTCCGGTGAGGCAAAAAGTCGTGTAAGTTTTTTGAATTATGAGATAATGCAGATGATGAGAACCTCATATGAGAACACGTCACGCCACACTTCCGGGTGATGAAATTGATATGCAATATAACCCTAAAATTCATCATCGATACTCTATTCGATTGAAGGGTTATAACTATTCACAGGAAGGAGCATATTTTATTACTATCTGCGTTCAACAAAAGAAATGCCTGTTTGGGACGATAAAGAATGCAAAAATACAGTTGAATAATCTAGGGAAAGTAGTTGCTGAAGAATGGAGAAAAACTTTAGATTTGCGAGATTATTTGAAACTCGATGCATGGGTAGTAATGCCAAATCATTTTCACGGAATTATACAAATTGAAAAAGAGAGCTCCGTTGAAAAAGAATCCATCTCAAGTGATAAAAATATTGAGAAATTTGGAAAACCTGTTTCGGGATCGATTCCAAGTATCATTCGATCCTTTAAATCTGCAGTCACAAAGCGTTTTAATGAAGTTAGACAAACACCCGGCGGGAAATTATGGCAACGAAATTATTGGGAACATGTCATTCGTAACGAAACTGAATTGAAACATTTTCGTGAGTACATTATAAATAATCCAGCACACTGGAAATTAGACAAATTGTTTCGGTAGGGGCACGGCGCGCCGTGCCCCTACAACGGACCGTAACATAAAGCTGCATGCAATTTACAAAATACAAGGAGAAGAATGGAATTCAAACTAAACGGTAGTACCATAGATTACGACGGAGATCCGGAATTGTCTTTGATGACATATTTACGTGATGTTAAAAATATAATCTCGCCTAAGGATGGCTGTGCTCCTGAAGGAGTTTGTGGATGCTGTACTGTTCTTTTGGACGGTAATCCTCTTAAAGCCTGTATTTCCCCCATGAGACGTGTTGCCGGAAAGGAAGTAGTCACAATGGAAGGGCTGGATGCAAGCAAAAAAGAAACCGTGATCAATGCCTTTGCTACCGAAGGTGGGCTGCAGTGTGGATTCTGCACACCAGGAATTATCATGAAAGTCTGGCCCCTGCTGAATCAAGGATTTGTGACAGAAAGCGAAGTCAACAAAGCCTTAAACAGTAACCTCTGCCGCTGTACAGGTTATAAAAAAGTGACCAAATCATGCCTATCTGCAGCGCAAGCTTTACGTAATAATGCTAAAATCGAGCTACCTCAAAGCAGCGGTAAAGTTGGTGAAAGCCTGCCAAAATATGACGCACTTCGACTTGCCACCGGAGAAGCACCGTATGTAGCTGATCTTAAATTTTCAGGCATGGTGCATGGTGCTTTAAAATTTAGTGAACATCCTAGAGCAAAAGTTTTGAAAATTGACTCTGCGGATGCAGAAAAACTGGATGGTGTACTACGTGTTTTTACTGCGGACGATATTCCAGGAGAACGTTACACCGGGCTAATTGTTCAGGATTGGCCACTGATGGTAAAGCGTGGAGAAACAACACGTTACATTGGTGATGTCATCGCTGGAGTTGTTGCTGATACAGAGAAAACAGCGCGTGAAGCTGTTTCGCTGATCAAGGTGGAGTATGAGGTGCTGCCGCCTGTTACTGATCCGTTTGAAGCACTTTCCGCAAACTGTGCACAAATTCACGAAAATGGAAATTTGTTGTCGAACCTTGAGATTAAGCGAGGTGACAGCAAGCAGGCGGAAAAAGAAAGTGTTTTTGTCACAAAAGGCACTTACAAAACACAACGCATCGAACATGCGTTTTTGGAAATCGAATGCTGTCTGGCGAAACCTTCCGCAGAAGGCGTTGAGGTTTATTCTCAGAGTCAGGGAGTCTATGAAGACCGGAACAGCATCAGTAAAATATTAGGGCTACCGCTGGAAAAAGTGGTGGTGATTTTAATGCCAAACGGAGGAGGATTCGGCGGTAAGGAGGACATCTCTGTGCAGGGTCACGCAGCTCTGTTTGCGCATCTTCTTCAAGTGCCGGTTAGAGTCGCACTGACTCGTCCGGAATCACTCTGCATGCATCCCAAGCGGCATCCGATGAACATGGAAATGTCGCTCGGTTGTGACAAAAACGGCAAGCTGACTTTTGTTAACGCGGACATCATCGGCGACACCGGTGCTTATGCGTCAGTCGGCATGAAAGTTTTGGAACGCGCCGCGGGACATGCCACCAGCGCATATTCGATTCCTGTGGTAAATCTCCGCAGCCGTGCTGTTTACACCAATAACGTTCCATGTGGTGCCATGCGTGGATTTGGTGTAAATCAAATTAATTTTGCGATCGAAAGTTGTATTGACGAACTTTGTCTACAGGGCGGATTTGACCGCTGGCAAATACGATATGACAATGCTCTCCAACCGGGAGACCGTACCTCGACCGGCCAAAAAATTACTTCCGGAATCGGAATTCAAAAAACATTGTTGGCAGTCAAAGAGCAGTTTAAAAACGCCAAATACGCCGGAATTGCCTGCGGGATGAAAAACACCGGAATCGGCAACGGGGTTCAGGATGAAAGCAAGGTCAGAGTTGTGATTGAATCACCTACTGAAATTACGATCCACCACGGCTGGACGGAAATGGGACAGGGCGTTTTTACGATGGCAGTTCAGTTTTTATGTGAAGCAACCGGCGTGAAACCGGATTTTGTAAAAGTAAAAGTCGATACTTCCAAAGACGCTCCCTGTGGAATGACAACTGCTTCACGCGGCACCTCTCTCATTGGCAACAGTGTTTTGGACGCAGGTAAGAAATTAAAAGCAGATTTGGAAAAACATTCACTGGCAGAATTGGTAGGCCGTGAATATCTGGGCGAGTGGGTTTGTAACTGGACCACTGCGATAGAGGACGATGTAGATGAGCCGAAAACTCATTATTCCTACAGCTATGCAACACAGGTTGTAACTCTGGATGACTCAGGAAAAGTGGATACCGTTTATGCAGCGCATGACGCAGGAAGGATCGTTAATCCAATTTTATTCGAAGGTCAGCTCGAAGGTTCAGTTCACATGGGTCTTGGTTACGCGCTTTCTGAAAAATTTGAGATGGAAGAAGGCCGCCCTGTACACACAAAGCTCGGCAAACTTGGTATGATCCGAGCCGCTGCTACACCGCGTATCGTCGTAATCGGTATTGAAGAACCGGATGAGTTCGGGCCCTGTGGAGCAAAAGGTGTAGGTGAAATCGGCCTCGTTCCAACTGCTTCTGCAGTTGCAAACGCTTTTTGCCAGTTCAGCGGCGAACGACAATATGAGCTGCCTTTAAAAAAAATTAAATGACTGAAAAAAGTCAGACAACATTTTAAATAGTGGGGGTGTTCCTTGTTTAAGCATTCCATCCTGAGATAAATAAAGTAGAGGTATTTTAATGACATTAGCTAATCTTCGTATAAATATAGACCGTCTTTCCGCAAGAATTGAAGAGCTGGCTGAAATCGGCGCAATTGCCGGAGGAGGTGTCTGCAGAATGGCACTGACTGATGAAGACCGCCAAGGGCGTGACCTCGTTGTTAAATGGATGCATGAACTCGGTCTGGAAGTTACAGTTGACCAAATTGGAAACGTTATCGGTATCCGTGCAGGACAGGAATCCGGAAGACCGGTGATGACTGGATCACATATAGATACGGTAGCAAGCGGTGGACGTTATGACGGTAACCTTGGGGTTCTTGCAGGTCTGGAAGTAATCGCAACCCTGAATGACGCAGAGATTATGACACGAAAACCGCTTGGAGTTGGTTTTTTTACCAACGAAGAAGGTTCCCGTTTTGCTCCGGACATGATGGGAAGTGGAGTACATCAGGGTGCGTTTGAACTTAAAAGCATGTTGGATGTGCTTGACATTGATGGGGCACGCGTTGGAGATGAACTCGACAAAATAGGTTATGCCGGTGAGACCTCAACAGGTGATTTTCGTGCAGATAGTTATGTTGAACTGCATGTAGAGCAAGGTCCAATTCTGGAGCTGGAGGATTATGAAATAGGTGCAGTTGAAGGTGTTCAGGGTATTTCGTGGAATGAATACAAAATAAGCGGAACTGCAAACCATGCCGGGACAACACCGATGCGGCTCAGACATGATGCAGGATATGTGGCAGCGGCTATTTCGGTAGAGGTACGTCGTCTTGCCAATGAAATGGGTGCGAATCAAATCGGCACTGTCGGAGTGACAAAACTGAATCCCGGATTGATCAATGTGATCGCCAAAGAAGCATTGATTACCATTGATTTGCGAAATACAGACGAACAGAAATTACAAGAAGCTGAACAGGCAATGAGCTCATTTATTGAACAGCTTTGTAAAGCAGAAGGGGTGACTTTTTCAAGCCGCACACTCGCCAGATTTGAGCCTGTTTCATTTGATAAAGAAATGGTTTCATTGGTTGCAGAGACAGCATCAACACTTGGTTTCCGGGTAAAATCAATGCCGTCCGGAGCAGGTCATGATGCACAAATGTTTGCACCAAATTGTCCAACTGCCATGATCTTTGTTCCAAGCCGAAACGGCATAAGTCATAACGTAGCAGAATATACTGAACCCAAGCACCTTCAGGCGGGTGCCGATGTGCTCCTGCAAATTTTGCTGCAGAAATCATCATAATCAATAACAGTTTAATGTCAAGAATCTTAAAAGTAGCGGCCGCACAACTCGGCCCGATCGCTGTAGCAGAATCCCGTTCTTCAGCAGTCGAACGTATGATAGCTCTGATGCAAAACGCAAAAGCGCAAGGCGCAGAGCTGGTTGTCTTTCCGGAACTAGCGTTAACGACTTTCTTCCCGCGTTGGTATTCTGAGGATCAGTCCGAAATTGATAAATATTTCGAAACAGAAATGCCTAACAAGGCTACTCAGCCTTTGTTTGATGAAGCACGCAAACTAAAAATCGGCTTTAATTTCGGTTTTGCGGAACTTGTTGTGGAAGACGGAGTCACCCGGCATTTTAATACAGCAGTGCTTGTTAATAATCAGGGTGAAATTGCTGCGAAATACCGCAAGATACATTTACCGGGACACACTGAACATGAACCCTGGCGCGCTTTTCAACATCTGGAGAAAAGATATTTTGAAAAGGGTAATTTAGGTTTTCAAGTTCATCCGCTATTTGGCGGTAAAATCGGCATGTGTATTTGTAATGACCGTCGGTGGCCGGAGACTTTTCGGGTCATGGGACTGCAGGGAGTTGAGCTTGTAGTGCTGGGTTATAACACACCAAAACATTATCCGCCGGCACCGGAGCATGATCATCTGCAGGAGTTTCATAACCACCTGGTTTTACAAGCGGCGGCGTATCAAAATGGTACCTGGATTGTCGGTGTTGCAAAAGCCGGCAAAGAAGAAGACTGTGATTTGATTGGAGGCACCTGTATCATTGCACCGACAGGTGAAATTGTTGCTGAATGTAAAACACTGGGAGATGAGGTGATTCTTGCAGAATGCGATTTGGAGCGTTGTAAAGAAATTCAGGAAAATATTTTCAATTTTGATCTTCACCGTCAACCTGAAGACTACGCCTTAATTACCGCAGCTAAAAAA